>DASQOL010000001.1:0-53397 GCA_035644475.1 Gammaproteobacteria bacterium
TCGCAGCAGTGGGCGCGTACACGATGTCGTCGGCCGTTTTCGGCGGCAAGCCGGTCGCATCGATCGTGGTGGTCGGCGCGCTCGTGCTCGTAGCGACATTCCTCGTGTCGTGGCACCTTCCACCCGATCCCGCGGCAGCGCGAGACTGACTGCGCCGCGGGTCGTGTCTCGCTTTGGCCGCACGATGCGCGTGATGGCGGCGGACGTACCTCGAAGGGTCTTCCCGAGACCCTCGCGGCACAGGGATGTGCCGCGCGGAGCCCCAGGGATGGTCTTCCGGCGTGTCTCGGGAAGACCCTTCGAGGTGCGGCCGCCGTCTGCGATGAGGCCAACGGCCAAAGTGAGACCGGCAAACGAAAACGGCCGCGTGCTTGCGCACGCGGCCGTCGTGTGAAGGAAGCGCGGTGCCGCTTACAGCAGCGCTACGCTCAATAGCGCGACGATGTTGATGATCTTGATCAGCGGGTTGATCGCGGGGCCGGCGGTGTCCTTGTAGGGGTCGCCCACCGTGTCGCCGGTGACCGCGGCCTTGTGGGCGTCCGAGCCCTTGCCGCCGAAGTGGCCGTCCTCGATGTACTTCTTCGCGTTGTCCCACGCGCCGCCGCCGGTGGTCATCGAGATCGCGACGAACAGGCCCGTCACGATCGTGCCGACGAGCAGGCCGCCGAGGGCTTCCGCGCCGAGCAGCTTGCCGATGATCACCGGCACGAGCAGCGGCAGCAGCGACGGCACGATCATCTCCTTGATCGCGGCCTTGGTCAGCAGGTCGACCGCGGTCGAGTAGTCGGGTCGCGTGGTGCCTTCCATGATGCCCTTGATCTCGCGGAACTGGCGGCGAACCTCGTTCACCACCGAGCCCGCGGCGCGGCCGACAGCCTCCATCGCCATCGCGCCGAAGAGATAAGGAATCAAACCGCCGATGAAGAGACCGATGATGACCTTGTGGTCCGACAGGTCGAACTTGAGGTCGCCGAGCCCGGCCTCGCTCAAGCTGTGCGTGTAGTCGGCGAACAGCACGAGTGCCGCGAGACCGGCCGAGCCGATCGCGTAGCCTTTGGTGACGGCCTTGGTGGTGTTGCCGACGGCGTCGAGCGCGTCGGTGACGTGCCGCGTCTCGGGCGGAAGCTTCGACATTTCGGCGATGCCGCCGGCGTTGTCGGTGATCGGGCCGAACGCGTCGAGCGCGACGATCATGCCGGTCATCGAAAGCATACTCGTGGCTGCGATCGCGATGCCGTAGAGGCCGCCCACCTCGAACGCGCCCCAGATCGACGCGCACACCGCGAGCACGGGCAGCGCCGTGGATTTCATCGAGACGCCGAGGCCCGCGATGATGTTGGTCGCGTGGCCCGTCTGCGAGGCGGCAGCAACCTTTCTCACCGGGCTGAAGTTCGTGCCGGTGTAGTACTCGGTGATCACGACCATCGCGGCCGTGAGCGCGAGGCCGATGAGCGCCGCGTAGTACAGGTTCAGAGCGTTGCCGGTGGAGCCCATCATGGACATCGTGATCGGATAGAACGCGATCGCGGCCAGCACGCCGGAGACGACCACGCCCTTGTACAGCGCGGGCATGATCTTGCCGGTCTTCGTGCTGACGAAGAAGGTGCCGATGATCGACGCGACGATCGATACGGCGCCGAGCACGATCGGGTAGAGCGCCGCGTTCTCGCCGAGCGAAGTGGCGGTGAGACCGCCGAGCAGCATGGTGGCGATGAGCGTGACGGCGTAGGTCTCGAACAAGTCGGCCGCCATGCCGGCGCAGTCGCCGACGTTGTCGCCGACGTTGTCCGCGATGACCGCCGGATTGCGCGGGTCGTCCTCGGGAATGCCCGCCTCGACCTTGCCGACGAGGTCTGCGCCGACGTCGGCGCCCTTGGTGAAGATGCCGCCGCCGAGACGCGCGAAGATCGAGATCAGCGACCCGCCGAACGCGAGGCCGACGAGCGCCTTCAGGATCGCGGCCTGCTCCATGCCGAGCGAATGCAGCACGGCGTAGTAGCCGGCGACTCCGATGAGACCGAGCCCGACCACGAGCAGGCCTGTCACCGCACCGCCGCGGAACGCGAGCTTCAGCGCCGCGTTCAAGCCCTGCGTGGCCGCCTGCGCCGTGCGTACGTTCGCGCGCACCGATACGAACATGCCGATGTAGCCCGCGAGGCCGGAGAGCACCGCGCCGATCGCGAAGCCCACCGCCGTTGGCCACTTGAGCGCGAAGAACAGGATCACGAACAGCACGACACCCGCGATCGCGATCGTCGTGTACTGCCGGTTCATGTAGGCCTTGGCGCCTTCCTGGATAGCCGCGGCGATCTCCTGCATGCGAGCGTTGCCGGCCGGCTGCTTGAGCACCCAGCTCACCGTGACGAAGCCGTAGACCACGGCCAATGCGGCCGCGCCCAGAGATAGCCACAACGCGATGTTCGGATTCATTCCGTATCTCCCAGCCTTTCTAGTTTTCTCGGGCGCTTAAAAATCGGGCGCCTATTTGGCGCTGACTGGCGACCCTAGTCGAGCCAGTGGAGCTGTACCCCGGTTCAGAAATAGGGTGAGCAATCGCGAACGGGGTTTAAGACCCGGTTTGTTCTTGCGCTCCGCCGCCCCCCGGCGAAGCGGCGGCTACTTTATCACAAACTCGTTCGGCAACCGTCGCGCAACCCGCTGATTGCGCAGGCTGACATAACTTGGGAGGCCGTCCTTGTACGGCGGGTAGTCCTCGCCGCGAATCAGCGGAGCCAGGTAGTTGCGGCACGCGGTCGTGATCGCGAAGCCGTCTTTGCTGATGTAGTTGCGCGGCATCATCTTCTCTTGGTTCGCGACCTTCGCGAGGTCGGCCTTGCCCACCGTCCAGCGGTACGGCTTGCTCGACTTGCGCACGATCGTCGGCATCACGGCGTTCTCGCCCGCGAGCGCAAGCTCCACGGCGGCTTTGCCCATCGCGTAGGCCTGGTCGACGTCGACCTTGGAGGCGATGTGCCGCGCGGCGCGCTGCAAGTAGTCGGCGATAGCGTAGTGGAATTTGTACCCGAGCTTGGCCTTCACGAGCTGCGCGATCGTAGCGGCGACGCCGCCGAGCTGCGCATGGCCGAATGCGTCCTTGCCGCCGGCCTCCGCGAGGAACCGGCCGTCGGCGTAGCGCGCGCCCTCCGACACGACGACCACGCAGTACTCGTGCTTGTCGACGCTGCCCTTCACGCGCGCGAGGAACGCGGCCTCGTCGAACGGAATTTCCGGGAACAGGATCACGTGCGGCGCGTCGCCTTCCTTCTCGCCGGCGAGGCCCGCGGAGGCCGCGATCCAACCGGCGTGGCGGCCCATGACCTCGAGCACGAACACGCGCGTAGAGGTGCGCGCCATCGAGGCCACGTCGAGTGCCGCCTCGCGCGTCGACACGGCGACGTACTTCGCCACCGAGCCGAACCCGGGGCACGTGTCCGTGATCGGTAGATCGTTGTCGACGGTCTTCGGCACGCCGATGCAGACGATCGGATACCCGAGCTCCTTGCCGATCTGCGACACCTTGTAGGCGGTGTCCATCGAGTCGCCGCCGCCGTTGTAGAAGAAGTAGCCGATGTCGTGCGCCTCGAAGACCTCGATCAGGCGCTCGTACTCGGCGCGGTTCTGGTCCAGGCCCTTGAGCTTGTAGCGCGCCGAGCCGAACGCGCCCCCGGGCGTGTGCCGGAGTGCCGCGATCGCCTGGCGCGACTCCGCGGTCGTGTCGATCATGTCCTCGGTGAGGGCGCCCAAGATGCCGTTGCGGCCGGCGTACACCTTGCCGAGCTTCGCGCGGTGCTTGCGCGCCGTCTCGATCACGCCGCAAGCGCTCGCGTTGATGACCGCGGTCACGCCGCCCGACTGCGCATAGAACACGTTTTTCTTCGTCGCCACGCGGCCCTCCGCTTCGAATCCCGGCCGACGAGGAGAATAGCAAACGGTGGCTGCGTCTTGTCCCACTTTGGCTCCGCGATGCGGGTAACGGCTGCGGACGTACCTCGAAGGGCCTTCCCGAGACCGTCGCGGCACATGGCCGCAATGTGCATCCTGCGATTGCGGCACTCCCGCCATCCCTGGCGGTCGGATGTGCCGCGCCGAGCCCCAGGGATGGTCTTCCGGCGTGTCTCGGGAAGGCCCTTCGAGGTGCGGCCGCAGCTCCTGCGCTACCCAGACCGCCAAAGTGGGACAGGACGCGGGCGCGGTTTGACGACGCGGAGCGGCGCCGCTAGCGTAACGGGCCTTCAGGGGTCGGCGCGGGAATAGCGTATGCGTATCGTCATGCTTGGGGCGCCGGGGTCCGGGAAGGGCACGCAGGCGCAACGTCTGCAGAAGGATCACGGAGTGCTGCAAGTGTCGACCGGCGATTTGCTGCGCCGCGCCGTCGCCGACAAGACGCCGCTCGGGCTCAAGGCGAAGGCGGTGATGGACGCCGGGGATCTCGTGTCCGACGAGATCGTGCTTGGCTTGATCAAGGAGCGCATCGCGCGCCCCGACGCGGAGGCCGGGTTCGCGCTCGACGGTTATCCGCGCAACAGCACACAAGCCCAGGATCTCGAGCGCGTGCTAGCGGGGCTCGGCCAGAAAGTCGACGCGGCCGTTCTCATGGACGTCGACTTCGATCTTCTGATGAAGCGGCTCACCGGCCGGCGTACGTGCTCGGCGACGGGCGCAGTGCTCAACATCTACTTCTCGCCGCCGCAGGAGCTCGAGGCGTGCCGCAAGGCCGGCGGCGAGCTCGTGCAGCGCGCCGACGACAACGAAGCCACGATCCGCAATCGGCTCCAGGTCTACGAGCGGCAGACGGCGCCGCTGATCGACCACTACCGCAAGCAGGGTCTCCTGAAAACGGTCGACGCGAACGACGAGGTCGACGCCGTCTATCGACGCCTCATTCAGACGCTGGGCTTGTAACGGCCACGTCCTGGAGCGCGAGCGCGCGCCAGCCGTTTCGTAGATGTTCGGGCGGGGCGCCGAGCTCGAGCGCCGCGAGGTCGCGGCGCGTTGCGAGAATCTCGGGCTCGATACCGAGCGCGGCGGCGCGCTGGCGCACGTTTTCCTGCAGCGCTTTGAGGCGGGCCTTGTCGGGCGCTTGCGGGCTGCCGTGCTCGTGCACGAGCGCTTCGATCTCGGGATCGGACCGTGCCGCGAGTGCCGCGAGCAGCTCGGATCCGAAGCGGGCGGCGAACTTCGCAGGCAGAAACCTACCGAGCTCGGCCTGAGTAGACGGCGGGTTCGCCGCGAGCGCGAGCAGCGTCTCGTCCGCGAGCAGCCAACGCCGCGGCCGATCCGCGCGCTGCGCGGCCGCTTCGCGCCAGCGCACGAGCGCTAGCGCTGCGCACTGGCCGCGCGCCGGGAGCCCGTACACCCCCTTGAGCCGGATCCAGATCGCGAGCGGTTCCGCGACCGGCGGCTCGGCGAGCAGCCGGCGGCTGTCTTCCTCGAGCCAGGAGAGCCGGCCTAGCGCCCCGAGCTGCGCCTCCACGTGCCGCCAGGCCGGCAGCAGATAGCGGACGTCGTCGAGCGCGTAGCGAAACGCCGCGTCGGGCAACGGGCGGCGGCTCCAATCGGTGCGGGCGTAGCTCTCGCCGAGCTCGATGGCGAGCGTGCGCGCGAGCAGCCCCTCGAGCCCGACCTGCGGCGGGAAGCCCGCCAGCGCCGCGGCGACCTGAGTGTCGATGAGCCGGGGCGGCAGGCGTTGGGTGCGCTGCCAGATCACCTCGAGGTCTTGGCGTGCGCTGTGCAGCACCCAGGTCGAGCGCGGATCGAACAGCCGGGTAAACAGCGGCGTCAGGTCGAGCGGCGCGAGACAATCGACGCACGCCGTCACCTCGTCGGTCGCGATCTGAATCAGGCAGAGCTGCGGGTAGTAGGTCTTCTCGCGGATGAATTCCGTATCGATGGCCAGCAACGGCGCGGCGCCGATCGCGGCGACCAAGGTATCGACCGCGCCTACCGTGTCTACCCAGTTGAGCTCGCTCGACTTCGCCACCAACCGATCCTGCCCCGGAGGGCTTGGGCTTTCGCTTCGGCTATTATCGCGGTCCCTGAACCAGGAAACAGCCCCGTGCTGCGCGTGCTGCAAGCCTTTTTCGAGATCACGCTGCATCGGCGCGGACCGGACAACCTGCCCGCGTCGGGATTCCTGTTCGGGCTCGTGATCACGATCTACGTCGTGGTGGCGTGGTTCACGCAGATAATGCCCGCGTCGCTCGAGCATCCGATCCTGTTCCTGGTCGTGGACCTGTCGATCGACATCGCGTTCATCTGGTCGCTGCTTCGCGCGTTCGGGCACGAGCGCAGGTTCCTGCAGACGGCGATCGCGTTCTTCGGTGTGTGGACGCTGCTGAACCTGTTTGGCGCTCCGCTGATGCCCTGGCTTCGCTCGGTGCAGCCCGGGCAGCCGGAGGCCGCGTTTCCCGCCGTGCTCGCGGTGCTGTTGATCATCTGGAAGATCGACGTGTCGGGCTTCGTGATAGCGCGCTCGCTCGGCAGGCCGTATGTCTTGGGTGTGGCGATCATGCTAGCGTACGCATTGCTAAGCCTCAGCTTTCAAGACACTTTCTTTCCGCAGCAACCGAGCACTTAGGCCGGCGAATCAGCTATTCATGCGAGTGCACATCCTCGGCATCTGCGGCACGTTCATGGGCGGAATCGCCGCTCTCGCGAAGGCCGCGGGTCACGAAGTTTCCGGCGCCGACCAGAACGTCTATCCACCGATGAGCACGCAGCTCGCCGAGCTCGGCATCGCTCTGCGTCAAGGCTATGACGATCGCGCGCTCGACGGTTTCGACTGCGTCGTCGTGGGCAACGCTCTGTCCCGCGGCAAGCCCGTCGTCGAGGCGCTGCTCGACTCCGGCATGCCGTACTACTCGGGGCCGCAGTGGCTCGCCGAGCACGTCCTTCGCGACAGGTGGGTGCTCGCCGTCGCGGGCACACACGGCAAAACCACCACCACGAGCATGCTCGCGTGGATACTCGAGTGCGCGGGCCTCGATCCGGGTTTCTTGATCGGCGGAATCCCGCGCAACTTCGGTGTCTCGGCGCGCCTCGGCGGCTCGAAATACTTCGTGGTCGAGGCTGACGAGTACGACACGGCATTCTTCGACAAGCGCGCGAAGTTCGTCCACTACCGGCCGCGCACCCTGATCGTGAACAACGTGGAGTACGACCACGCCGACATTTTTCCGGACGTCGATGCGATCCTGTGGCAGTTCCATCAGCTCCTGCGCACGGTGCCGAGCAACGGCCGCGTCGTCGCCAACGGCCGCGACGCGAACGTCGACAAGCTGCTCGCGCGCGGTGTGTGGACGCCCGTCGAAAAGTTCAGCGCGGCCGACGCGGCGGCCGATTGGTTCGGCGCTTACGAGCCCGGTTCCGCGGAAGCGCGGTTCGAGGCGCGGCGGCGTGGCGCGCCGCTCGGCTCGGTGAGCTGGTCGCTGCTCGGCCGGCACAATCTCGAGAACGCGCTCGCGGCGCTCGCGGCGGCCGAGCACGTGGGCGTGCGAACCGACGTCGCGCTCGCGGCGCTCGCGCGTTTCCAGGGCGTGAAGCGGCGGCTCGAGAAGCGCGGCGAATTCAACGGCGTCGCGCTCTACGAAGACTTCGCCCATCACCCGACCGCGATCGCGACGACGCTTGCCGGCTTGCGCGCCCGCGCCGCGACGCAACGGATCGTCGCGGTCATGGAGCCGCGCTCGAACACGATGCGCATGGGCGTTCACCGGGACACGCTCTGGCGCTCGTTCGATGACGCCGACCGCGTGTTCGTTCTCGGTTCCCAGGATCTCGGCTGGGACACCGCCGCGGCGTTCGCGCCGCTCGGCGCCAAGGTTTGCGTGAGCACCGACGTCGACGATCTGCTGCGCCGTCTCCTCGAGGAGCTCGCGCCCGGCGACCACGTGGTTCTAATGTCGAACGGCGGCTTCCAAGGGTTGCCGCAGAAGCTCGAGCACGCGCTCGAGGGTAGAGCCGACGGGAAGCGCTGAATCGCGGAGTGCCGGACGGTGACGACCGAGATCCCGCTGTTCCCGCTGAAGACGGTGTTGTTCCCCGGCGGGCCGCTGCGCTTGCGAATCTTCGAGCCGCGCTATCTCGACATGGTGGCGCGCTGCTTGCGCGCGGACAACCGCTTCGGCGTGGTCGCGATCAGCCGCGGCGCCGAAGTCGGCGAGGCCGAGATGTTCGGCGCCGGCACGCTCGCCGAGATCGTGGATTGGCATCAGGACGGCGCTCTTCTCGGCATCGTGGCCGTGGGCCGCGAGGGTTTCCGCCTCGACTCCACCTCGCGACGCCCCGACGGCCTGTACATGGGCCGCGCCGTGTTGCGCGAGCGCGAGCCGCGGCGACCGCTCGCCGAGTCGCACGCGCCGCTCGTCGAGCTGTTGCGCGGCCTCATCGAGCCGTTGTCGACCTATCGCACCGTGGAGTCCGCGTACGACGACGCGGTGTGGGTGAGCTACCGTTTGACGGAGGTCCTGCCGCTCGCGCTGCCGCTCAAGCAAGAGCTGCTCGAGATGACCGACAGTCACGCGCGCCTCGACCGCATCGCGGCGAGCTTACCTCCGCCGTCCGGAGCCTGAGTGTCGTGTTACGCTTCTGCGCGTTTCGATTCAGGGGTCGACGGTTACAGGGACGACCTCGGGGCGCTATGTGAAGAAGTACATGTGTCTGATCTGCGGCTTCATCTACGACGAGGCCGTCGGCCGCCCGGAAGAAGGAATTCCGCCGGGGACGAAGTGGGGGGACATCCCGCTGTCATGGCGCTGCCCGGACTGCGGGTCCGGCAAGGAAGACTTCGAGATGGTCGAGGTTTAGTCGAAACAGCTACTTGACGCGCTCGGCAGGGTGTCCGCGCGCGCGCAGTAGCTCGATCACGCCGTCCTTCCCGACCAGGTGTACCGCACCGACGATCACGAGGTGCCGGCGGCCGTCGCCGAGCAGACGCTCGATCTCCGGCACCCAGCGGCGGTTGCGGTCGGTGATGAGCGAGTCATAGAGGCCGGGGAAGTCGTCGAACTCGCCGATCAGTTGATCCGTGAGCTCGTCGAGCCGGCCGTCGCGCCAGGCGTCGGCGAGCTCCTCGAGCGTGCGGTCGGCGGAGTCGATCTCGCGCAGCGTCTGCTCGAGCAACGCCTGCTGCGTCGGCGCCGATAGGCCGTCGAAGATCGCGACTTGCGCTTGCAACGACTCCAGCCCGGCGATCGCCTTGCGGTCCTTGCGGGCCTTGCCGAGCACGTATTGCTCGAGCCCGAGATCCGCGCGAAAACCCTGGCGGCGCAGACCCTCGTCGAGCAAAACAATAGCGATGAACCAGGGCTCGACGCGCTCGAGCGCCGCGATCGGCAGGCCGGCCGCACCCACGTGCTGCTCCGTGAGCCGATAGACCTCGGGATCGAGCACGTCACGGAGCGTCTTGCCCGGCGGCAACACGGACGCCGCGAGCAACCCCGACTGCAGAACCGAGGCATCGAGATCGTCGAGGTCGAGCTCCATCACGAGGTCGTCCGCGCGCGCGTATAGCGCGTCGACCGTCGCCGGCAGCGGGTAGTCCGAGTCGCGCAGCACGTGGATCGAGCCGAGCAGCGCCACCTCACCGCCGTTGCGGCCCGCGAGGCGCCACGCGGCGGGATCGGCCGCCGCGAGGAGCGGCAGGAGCGCGACGAGCGAACCGAGCAACGCGCGGGTCACGTGTCCTGCCGGACCCACGCGACTTCCGTTTCGATGCGGCCGTCGGGTCTGAGCTCGAGCCACCGCAAGCCGGGCGGGCGGTCGTCGAGCGCGAAGAACTCGCTGCCCGGCAGGAACTGGGCGCACGTCGACGGCGTGCTCATGAACCGCACGTCGCTGCGCTGGCGGTCAGTCGCCTGATGCACGTGGCCGCAGACCACGGCTTTGACGTGGCTGTTCGCGTCGATCACGCGCCAGAACTCCGCCGCGTCGCGGAGCGCGACGCCGTCGAGCCAGGTGCTGCCCATCGGCAGCGGGTGATGGTGCATGTAGACGATCACGTGCTGACCGGCATGCGCGGCGAGCGCCTTGCGCAGACCCGCAAGGCGCGCGGCGCCGAGGCCGCCCGCGTCCTCGCCCGCGAGGAAGGTGGACAGCAGGATCATCGACCACGGCCCGCGGCGGAGCTCGCCGCCGAACTGGAACGCGCCGCTGCTTAAGGTTTCGGCCATGAGCTTCGGGTCGTCGTGATTGCCCGGGATCGACAACACGGGCACGCCGAGCGGCTCCAAGCTGCTGCGGAAGCGCTCGTAGCCGGCGCGGCTCTCGTCCTGGACGATGTCGCCGGTCGCGACGATCACGTCGGCCGGCCAGCGGCGGTCCCGTTGCGCGTGCTCGAGCACGGCGAGGAACGTGGCGAACGTGTTGACGCCGCGCATCCGGCTGTCCGCGGTGGCATGCAAGTGAGTATCGCTAATCTGCAATACCCGAAGACCGCGATCCTGCTGTGAGCTTCCGGCCATTCCTTGAGTTGCCGCTCGAGCTGGATGGTCGATGATACTGAATTATCCGCTGCCGGGAACGGATTGCCTCACAGATCAATTGACACCCACGGCGCACGGTCCGCCGGTTGCGTACGCCGTTCCGGGTAAGCGACAATTCCAGCTCGTTCCGCCGCCCGCTCCGCGCGCGACCGCCACCGGTCGACGGCCCGAGCGCTAGTCAGCAAGACGATTTGCCGATGCCACCGAGCAGAGAGAAGGCGACGCCGGCCGCCCGGCCGCCGCGTCGAAGACTCGCCAACGCGATTCGCATGTTGGCGCTCGACGCTGTCGAGGCCGCGAAGAACGGGCATCCGGGCATGCCGATGGGCATGGCCGACATCGCCGAGGTGCTCTGGAACGACTACCTCAGGTTCTCGCCGACCCAACCGCACTGGTACGACCGGGACCGCTTCGTACTGTCGAACGGTCACGGCTCGATGCTGCTCTACGCGGTGGCGTACCTCACGGGGTACGGGCTCTCGATCGACGAGATCAAGAAGTTCCGCCAGCTCGGTTCCCGCACCGCGGGCCATCCCGAGCGCGACCTCGATTTAGGGATAGAGACCACAACCGGGCCGCTCGGGCAGGGGCTCGCGAACGCGGTCGGCATGGCGCTCGCCGAGCGCACGCTCGCGGCGCAGTTCAACCAGCCCGGCCACACGATCGTCGACCACCACACCTACGTGTTCATGGGCGACGGCTGCCTCATGGAGGGCATCTCGCACGAGGCGTGCTCGTTCGCCGGCACGGAAAAGCTCGGCAAGCTCATCGGCTTCTACGACGACAACGGCGTGTCGATCGACGGCGCCGTGCGCGGCTGGTTCACCGACGACACGCCGCGGCGCTTCGAGGCGTACGGTTGGCACGTGGTGCCGAACGTCGACGGCCACGACCCGAAGGCGATCGCCGCCGCGATCGACGCGGCGCGCGCCGAGACCGCGCGGCCGTCGCTGATCTGCTGCAAGACCGTGATCGGCTTCGGCGCGCCGAACGTGCAGGGCACGGCGGCGACGCACGGCTCCGCGCTCGGCCCGGCGGAAACCGCGGCGACGCGCGCAAATCTCGGCTGGGACCTGCCGCCGTTCGAGATTCCCGACGAGATCAAGACCGCCTGGGACGCGCGCGAGCGCGGACGCAAGCTCGAGGCGACTTGGGCTGAGCGCTTTGCGCGTTACCGCGCAAGTTTCCCGCGGCTCGCGGCGGCCCTCGAGCGCCGGATGCGGACCGAGCTGCCGGAAGGCTGGGCGCGGCACGCCGACGAGGCCGTGCGCAACATCGCGGCGGCCGCGAAGCCCATGGCGACTCGCAAGGCGTCGCAGGTCGCGCTCGAGGCGTTCGCACCGGCGCTGCCGGAGCTCATCGGCGGCTCCGCCGACCTCACGCCCTCGAACAACACCCTGCACAAGTACTCGACGCTGCAGAGCGCGGAGGCGCCCGCCGGCAACTACCTGCACTACGGCGTCCGCGAGTTCGGCATGGCCGCCATGATGAACGGCATGGCAGCGCACGGCGGCGTCGTGCCGTACGGCGGCACGTTTCTCGTGTTCACCGACTACGCGCGCAACGCGTTGCGGATGGCGGCGCTCATGGGGGTGCAGAGCATCTTCGTGCTGACTCACGACTCGATCGGGCTCGGCGAGGACGGCCCCACGCACCAACCCATCGAGCACGTCGCGAGCCTGCGCTTGATCCCGAACATGCATCTCTGGCGACCGGCCGACGTGGTCGAGACGGCCGTCGCCTGGCGCGCGGCGCTCGAGCGGCGCACGGGGCCCACCTGTCTGATCCTCACGCGCCAGGACGTGCCGAGCGTCGAGCGCACGGCCGAGCAGATCGCGCTCGTCGCGCGCGGCGGCTACATCTTGAGCAACTCCGACGCGGAGCCGCAGGTCACGTTGATCGGCACCGGCTCGGAGCTCCAGCTCGCGGTCGGCGCAGCCAAGGACCTCGAGGCCGCGGGTGTCTCGGTGCGCGTGGTCTCGCTGCCGAGCACTCACGCGTTCGAGGCCCAAGATCGAGGCTATCGCGACCATGTGCTGCCGCCCGGCGGCGCCCGAGTGGTCGTCGAGGCCGGAGCCACCGGCGGCTGGTGGCGCTACGCCGGAGAGCGCGGCGCCGTCGTCGGCATCGACCGCTTCGGCCTGTCCGCCCCCGGCAAGCAGGTGCTCGAGCACCTGGGCTTCACGGTCGCGAACGTCGTCGAAGCCGCGCGCCGCTTGCTGTAACCTGACGCTCCGCCGCTACGGCTGAAGAGGAGGCATCCATGCCCGTCAAGATCGCAATCAATGGCTACGGCCGCATCGGCCGCAACGTCCTTCGCGCGCTGTACGAAGGGAAACGCCGCGGCGAGCTCACCGTGGTCGCGATCAACGATCTCGGCGACGCGAAAACCAACGCGCACTTGACCCGGTACGACACGGCGCACGGTCCGTTCCCGTTCGAAGTCGGCGTCGAGGGCGACAGCCTCGTCGTTGACGGCGACAGGATCAAGGTCTGCGCCGAGCGCGATCCGTCGAAGCTGCCGTGGAAGCAGCTCGGGGTGGACGTCGTGCTCGAGTGCACGGGCTTGTTCACCACCAAGGAGAAGGCCGGCATGCACATCAAGGCCGGCGCGAACAAGGTGATCATCTCGGCGCCCGCCGGCAAGGACGTCGACGCGACCATCGTCTACGGCGTCAACCACAAGACGCTGAAGGCGAGCGACCGCGTGATCTCGAACGCGTCGTGCACCACCAACTGCCTGGCGCCGCTCGCCAAGGTGCTGAACGACAACATCGGCATCGTGCGCGGCCTCATGACCACGGTGCACGCGTACACCAACGACCAGGTGCTCACCGACGTTTTCCACAGCGACCTGCGGCGCGCCCGCTCCGCCACGCAGTCGATGATCCCGACGAAGACCGGCGCCGCCGCGGCCGTCGGCCTCGTGCTGCCCGAGCTCGACGGCAAGCTCGACGGCTTTTCGATCCGCGTGCCCACGATCAACGTCTCGGTCGTCGATCTGACCTTCGAGGCCAAGCGCGACACGTCGGCGAAGGAGATCGACGCGGCGGTGAAGGCGGCGAGCCAGGGTGCCCTCAAAGGTGTGCTCGCGTATACCGACGAGCCGCTCGTGTCGGTGGACTTCAACCACAACCCCGCGTCGTCGATCTACGACTCGTCGTTGACCAAGGTCATCGAAGGCAAGCTCGTGAAGGTCTGCGCGTGGTACGACAACGAGTGGGGCTTCTCGAACCGCATGCTCGACACGACGGTCGTGTTCGCGGCGCTGTAGCCGGTTAGTTCTATGACACTTCGCGTCAAGCGCATGGCGGATCAGGCGCTCGAAGGCAAGCGCGTGCTGATTCGCGAGGACTTGAACGTCCCGATCAAAGACGGCCGCGTGACGAGCACGGCTAGGATCGACGCCGCGGCGCCCACGCTGCGCGCGGCGCTCGAAGCCGGCGCGCGCGTGATGGTGATGTCGCATCTCGGCCGGCCGAAGGAAGGCAAGCCCGAAGCCGCGCATTCGCTCGCGCCCGTCGCCGCGAAGCTGGGCGATATCCTGTACCGCGACGTTCCGCTCGCGGCGAAGTGGCTCGACGGCCTCGACGTGGCTCCCGGCGAGCTCGTGCTCTGCGAGAACGTGCGGTTCAACGTCGGCGAAGAGGCCGACGACCCTGCGCTCGCCAAACGCATGGCCGCGCTCTGCGACGTATTCGTGATGGACGCGTTCGGCACCGCCCACCGCGCGCAGGCGAGCACCAACGGTGTCGCGAAATTCGCGGCCGTCGCGTGCGCGGGCCCGCTGCTGGTCGCCGAGCTCGAGGCGTTGGGTAAGGCGCTCGAAAGCCCGAAGCGGCCGCTCTTCGCGATCATCGGCGGCTCCAAGGTGTCGACCAAGCTCGACCTGCTGCAGTCGCTATCGACCAAGGTGGACGAGCTGATCTTGGGCGGCGGCATCGCGAACACCGTGCTCGCGGCGTCCGGGGTGAACGTCGGCAAGTCGCTCTACGAGCCCGACATGGTCGACTTCGCGAAGCAATTGCTGGACGGCAAGTTCGGCAAGGCCGCGATCCCGCTGCCCACCGACGTGGTCGTGGCGGGGAGCCTCGACGCAGGCGCGCGCGGCACCGTCAAGAGCGTGCGCGACGTGACGTCGGCGGACATGATCCTCGACATCGGGCCGAAGACGGCCGAGCACTATGCGAAGCGCCTCGCCAAGGCCGCTACGATCGTTTGGAACGGGCCGGTGGGTGTGTTCGAGAACCCAGAGTTCGCGGGCGGCACCAAGCGCGTGGCCGCGGCCGTCGCCGCGAGCGAGGCGTTCTCGATCGCCGGCGGCGGGGACACGCTCGCGGCGATCGAGCAGTTCGGCGTGGGCAACGACATCTCCTACATCTCGACCGGCGGCGGCGCGTTCCTCGAGTTCCTCGAGGGCAAGAAGCTTCCCGCGGTCGCGACGCTCGAGGAACGCGCGGAGCGCTGATCGTGTCGGGAGCGAAGATTTCCGCCCCGGCCGAGCTCGAGGGCGCGTTCCGATGCGCGCTCGCCGCCGCCGATCCTCTCGTCTGCTTACCGCCGGTGCTCGGCGAGTATGAGCGCAGGCCCGCACTCGTGCTCGGCGCCGGCAAGGCCGCCGCCTCGATGCTCGCCGCATTGGCAGCGAATTGGAGCGCGCCGCTGCGCGGCATGGTCGTGACTCGCTACGGCCACGGGCTCGCGCCCGGGGAGACGAGCGGCGGAGTCGAGGTCGTCGAAGCTGGCCATCCGACGCCCGACGCGGCGAGCGTCGCGGCCGGCGCGAAGCTGCTCGAGCTCGCGGCCGGCGCGCGGCCGGACGAGTACGTCTTCTGCCTGATCTCGGGCGGCGGCTCCGCGCTCGCCAGCGTGCCGCAGAACGCCATCACCTTCGAGCAGAAACGCGCCGCCGTGGGCTACGTGATGCGTCAGGGCGCGGACATCCACGAGCTCAACTGCCTGCGCAAGCACTTGTCGCGGCTCAAAGGCGGCCGGCTCGCCGTCTGCGCGCACCCGGCGAGCGTCGTCACGTTCGTGATCTCCGACGTGCCGGGCGACGACGTGGCCGACATCGCGTCGGGCCCCACGATCCCCGACCCGACGACGCAGGCCGATGCGGTTGCGATCCTCGAGCGCTACCGGTACCCGAAGATCGCGGAGCTCATGCCGGTGCTCGGCGATCCGCGCTGCGAGACGCCGAAGCCCGGGGCCGCGGAGTTTCGCGGCGACTCCGTGCAGCTGCTCGCCGCGGCGTCGACGGCGCTCGAGGCGAGCGCGGATTACTTGCGCGCGCACGGCTACGAAGTGCTGTATCTCGGCGACGACCTCGCGGACGAGGCGCAGGCGCTCGGCCGCGCCCATGCGCGGCTCGCCCTCGAGCAGCGGCGGTCCGGCAGGCGCGTCGCGATCCTCTCGGGCGGCGAGACGCGCGTCGTGCTCGGCGAGGGCAGCGCCGGCCGCGGCGGCCGCAACACGGAATACCTTGCGTCACTCGCCGTCGCGCTCGGCGGCTGCCAGGGCGTGTACGCCCTCGCGGCCGATACGGACGGGATCGACGGCCACGGCGATCATGCCGGTGCGTTCATCGTTCCGGAAACATTACGTATCGGCGAGTTTCGAGACTTGTCGCTCGCCGCGCTACTGGCGCAACACGACAGTTACAGTTACTTTGATGCGTGCGGTCAGCTGTTGAAGACCGGACCCACTCGGACCAACGTTAACGACTTCAGATTAATCCTTTGCCTAAATTGAACAGACAGAACGATTCGTCCTTGGTGCCCGCAAACGCGAAAGAAGAAGTGCGGCGGCGTACAAAGATCGTGGCCACCCTGGGGCCGTCGACCGACGATCCCGCGGTGCTCGAGCAGTTGATCGTCGCCGGCGCCGACGTGTTTCGAATCAACTTCTCGCACGGCAACCAGGCCGACCAGGCCGCGCGCGTCGAGACGGTGCGCAAGGTCGCCGAGAAGGTCGGCAGGCACATCGGCATCATGGGCGACCTCCAGGGTCCGAAGATCCGTATCGAGTCGTTCTCGAGCGGCCGCGTGATCCTCGCCGAGGGCGCCGAGTTCACGCTCGACACCGCGATGGACCCCGCGGCCGGCGACCGCTACGGCGTCGGCGTCGCGTACCGAAACCTCGTGAAGGACGTCGAGCCCGGCGACACGCTGCTGCTCGACGACGGCCTCATCGTGCTCGCGGTCGAGAGCGTGGAGGGCACGCAGATCAAGACCCGCGTGAAGCTGGGCGGCAAGCTCGCCGATCACAAGGGTTTGAACAAGCAGGGCGGCGGGCTCTCGGCCCCGGCGCTCACGGACAAGGACCGCCGCGACATCGAGACCGCGGCGCGCCTCAAGCTCGATTTCATGTCGGTGTCGTTCGCGCGCAATGCCGAAGACATGGAGGAAGCGCGCTCGCTGCTGCGGGCGGCCGGCGGGACGGCGCACCTGGTCGCGAAGATCGAGCGGGCCGAGGCCGTGCAGAACATCCGTTCGATCATCGACGCGAGCGACGTGATCATGGTCGCGCGCGGCGACCTCGCCGTGGAGGTCGGGTACGCGTCGATGACCGGCTTGCAGAAGGGCCTGATACGTCTCGCGCGGTCGCGCAACAAGGTCGTGATCACGGCCACGCAGATGCTCGAGTCGATGATCCACTCGCCGTCGCCGACGCGAGCGGAGGTGTCCGACGTCGCGAATGCCGTCATGGACGGCACCGACGCCGTGATGCTGTCGGCCGAGACTGCGGTCGGCAAGTATCCCGTGCGCGCCGTCGCCACGATGGCCGAGCTCTGCGTGGGCGCCGAGAAGCACGAGACCTTCCGCCGCGCCGCGAACTACCGGCTCGAGGACGTGTTCGCGCACGTCGACGAGGCGATCGCGATGGCCGTGATGTACGTCGCGAACCACTTGAACGTGCGGGCGATCATCGCGCTCACCGAATCCGGGTCTACGACGCTCTGGATGTCGCGCGTGCGGTCGGACATCCCGGTGTTCGCGTTCACGCGGCACGAGACGACCCGCCGGCGCGTGAGCATGTATCGGGGCGTTTATGCGGTGCCGTTCGACGTCGTGCATACCGATCCCGGGTTGATCCACGAGAGCGTCTTCGAGACGCTGCTGCACGACGGCGCGGTGAGCCGCGGCGACCTCGTGCTGTTCACGCGTGGCGATCAGCAGGGTGTGGCAGGGAGGACCAATACGATGCAGATCCTCACTGTACCGGCGGCTCCCGTGCCGCCTCCCACGCCGAGTGGCTGAGCGGATCCGCAAGGCACTGATCCTCCCGGGCGCCGGCGCACGCGGCGCATACCAAGTCGGCGTCCTAAAGGCGGTGGCGTCGATCCTGCCGAAACGCGCGCGCAATCCGTTCGCAATCATCTCGGGCACGTCGGCGGGAGCGATCAACGCCGCGGTGCTCGCGTGCCGCGCCGCGAACTTCGAGCGCGCGATCGCCGACATGGAGCGCGTCTGGTCGAATTTTCGCGCGAGCCAGGTCTATCGCACCGACAACTGGACGATGCTCAAGACGAGCCTGCACTGGCTCGCGGCGCTCGTGTTCGGCGGGCTCGGCGTTGCGAACCCGAAGGCGCTGCTCGACAACACGCCGCTGCGCGCGCTGCTCGAGCGCGACGTGCGGTTCCCGCGGATCGCGAAGGCGATCGAGCGCGGCCACCTGGAGGCGCTGGCGGTGACGGCGTCCGCGTACACGACCGCGCGGTCGGTGACGTTCTTCCAGGCGCGCGAGTCGTTGCGCGGTTGGTCGCGCGTGCGCCGCGTCGGCAAGCCGACGATTCTGAACATGGACCATCTGATCGCGAGCGCCGCCGTGCCATTCATGTTTCCGCCCGTGCGAATCGGCGGCGAGTACTACGGCGACGGATCGATGCGCCACCGCGCGCCGCTGTCCTCCGCGATCCATCTCGGCGCGGACCGGATGCTCGTGATCGGCGTGCGTGCGGAGCGTCCCGACCCCGAGCCGCCGGCGGACGTCGAGCCACCCGTGCCGAGCCTCGCGCAGCTCGGCGGCTACATGCTCGACACGCTGTTCATGGACGGGCTCTATACCGATCTCGAGCGCCTGTCGCGGATCAACCGGCTGCTCGAGGTGTCGGGACCGCGCCGCGTGACGCAGGGCGGCGCGGAGCTCAAACAGTTGCACACCGTCGTCATCGTGCCGAAGGACGACGTCCGCGAGGTCGCGGCCCGTCACGCACACGAGCTCCCGCGCGGGCTGCGCTTGCTGTTGCGCGGGCTCGGCGCGGGCGATGCCGGCGGGATGCAGCTCGTGAGCTACCTCCTGTTCGAGTCGGGGTTCACGCGCGAGCTCATCGCGATGGGCTTCCGCGACGCGCTCGAGATGGAGGAAGAGCTCCGTGCGTTCCTCTTCGACCAGCCCATGGACACGTTGTACGCCCCGCCGCACCTGAAGTTCGCGTTGGAGCGCTGAAGGCGCTCGTTTTTGCGGTTTCGGCTGGCGGTGGGCGAGCGCGTGGCGTGTGCGCCTCCTCCGCGGCACGCGACTTCGCCGGCCTTCGGCCGGTTCCCTCGCCACGGCGCGTTCGCCGGGGCTCAAAACGCGGTCGCTCCTCGTTTTCGCATCGCCGAGCCGCGTGCCGCCGCGTTTTGAGTGCTCGCTGCGCTCGCACCCTTGGCGCTGCGCGCCCAGGGCTCCGCGGCTCTCGGCGCTGTGGCTCGGCTCGTCGCTACCGCCGCGGAGGAGGCTCACACGCCACGCGCTCGCCCACCGCCAGCCGAAACGTGCCAGCGTCGACGTCTGCCACTCTTCGCGCAGATGAACGATTGCGAGCCACGCGGCGTTTGCGTCGCGGACGACGCGTCACGCCCTGTGCGCGCGCGGCCACTGTCGTCTCGGGTTTCCGGCGGGGGCGGCGGTGGGTGCGGTCCCCTCGCGGCGATAGCGACGAGCCGAGCCACAGCGCCGAGAGCCGCGGAGCCCCGGCGCGCAGCGCCGGGGTGCGAGCCGCAGGCGAGCATCCAGAACGCGGCGGCACGCCCTCTCTACTGCCGAAACAGACGAACGACCGCGTTCTGGACCCCGGCGAACGCGCCGTGGCTAGGGAACCGGCCGAAGGCCGGCGAAGTCGCGTGCCGCGAGGGGACCGCACCCACCGCCGCCCCCGCCGGAAACTTGCGATGTCCACCAACGCGCGCGACGAACACGCCGCGATGCGTGGCCGCGTCAGGGGATCTCGTGGTGCTGCGTGCGGATCGTGCCGTGCTTGGCGGTGAGGCGTTTCGCGATGGCTTCGGCCACGTAGACGGAGCGGTGCATCCCGCCCGTGCAACCGATCGCAACCGTGAGGTATGAGCGCTGGAAGTCCTGATAGCGCGGGATCCACTCCTCGAGGAACGAGACGATCGCGTCGATCATCTCCTGCACCACGGGCTGTTCGTCGAGGAACTTCTTGACCGGCTCGTCCTTGCCGCTCAACGGCCGCAGCTGCGGCTCCCAGTAGGGGTTCGGCAAGCAGCGCACGTCGAACACGAAGTCCGCGGTCGCCGGCAGACCGTGCTTGTAGCCGAACGACTCGATCAGGATCGACAGCGCGCCGGGCGCGCGCTGTCCGACGCGCTCGCGAATCTGCTCGCGCAGGTCGTACACCGTCATTCCGGTGGTGTCGATGACGAGCTCCGCCGAGTTGATCACGGGTCCGAGCAGCTCGCGTTCCTTGGCGATCGCCTCGGCGAGGCTGGTATCGCGGTTGGTCAATGGATGCTTGCGGCGGGTCTCGCTGAAGCGCGATACGAGCGTCTGATCGTCGGCTTTCAAGAAGACGACGTCGCATTCCACGCCGTCGCGGCGGAGCTTGTCGATCAACGCGGGAATGTCGGCGATGTCGCTCGGCCGATTGCGCGCGTCGAGCCCGACGCCGACGTTCTCGAACACGCCGTCGCGGCGCGGGAGGACTTCGTCGACGAAGGAGCGCAGCAGCGCGACCGGAATGTTGTCGATGCAGTAGAAGCCGACGTCCTCGAGAACGTGCAGGGCGACGCTCTTTCCGGAGCCCGATAGGCCGCTGACGATGATCAGCCGCACGGCGACACACTCTGCCGGTCGCGCCGCGCCCGCCGCGCGTGCAATTGGTTGCGCGCGAGAACCGCGACGCCGCGGACGTTACTTGAGGTGCTTCTCGACGTCCCTGGCGTGGTGATCGGTGATCTTTTCTTTGTGCTTCTTGACCTGGCGATCGAGCTTGTCGACGAGCATGTCGATCGCGGCATACATGTCTTCCTCGATCGAATCCGCGTGAATTGTACCACCCCCCAAGTGGACGGTAGCTTCAGCTTTGTGAAGCAGTTTTTCTACGGTGAGTATGCAGTGGATGTCGGTCATGTTGTCGCAATGTCTTTCGAGCTTCGCGAGCTTGGTGCCGACGTAGTTGCGTAAGGCCGGAGTGACGTCGATGTGATGGCCCGTAACGCTCAGCTGCATGGTCTCTCTCCTTCCACTGGTTAGCGTTCGTTTTCCTTGTCGAGCTAGCCCACCATCTTGCTCCGTTTGCGGTCGCTCGATGACGGGATTTTCATCGCTTCGCGGTACTTCGCGACGGTGCGGCGGGCGACGGTGATGCCTCCGTCGGACAGCATTTGCGCAATCTGATTGTCGCTGAGCGGCTTCTCCGGATCCTCCGCGCTCACGAGCTTGCGGATTTTCGCGCGCACGGCGGTCGACGATTGCTCGCCCTCGTCGCCGGCGACGTGACTGGAGAAGAAATAGCGGAACTCGAATACGCCGCGCGGCGTGTGCATGTACTTGTTGGTGGTGACGCGCGAGACGGTGGACTCGTGCATCTCGATGGCTTCGGCGATGTCGCGAAGGACCATCGGCCGCATGCTCTCTTCGCCTTGCTCGAGAAACTCGGTTTGGCGTTGCACGATCGTCAGCGCGACTTTGAGCAGCGTTTCGTTGCGAATTTCCAAGCTGCGAATCAACCAGCGCGCCTCTTGGAGCTGGGTCCGTAGAACATCATACTCCTCGCCGCGTCCGAGCGAGCCCGCGTAAATCTGGTTCACGCGCAGCGTGGGCGACACGGCGTTGTTGAGCTCCACCACCCACTGGCCGTCTTGCCGGCGCACGAACACGTCGGGCACGACATATTCCGCCGCGGGTGCATAGATCGAAGCCCCGGGCCGCGGGTGACAGGTGCGAACGAGCGCGACGGCTTGGTCGAGCTCCCCATCCGTGACTTTGAGTTGGCGCTTGAGCGGGCCATACTGATGCTCGGCGACCAGCGCGAGGTGCTCGGTGGCGACCACGCGCGCGAGCGCGAGGCCGGGCACGCTCGGGTCGAGCTGCGCAAGCTGCAGCAACACGCACTCGCTCACCGAGCGGGCCGCGATGCCCGCCGGATCGAACCGTTGGACGACGTCGACGAGCACCCGGTCGATCTCCTCCGGTGTGGCGAGCACGTCGGGTGCGAGCGTGGCGCGGATCACCTCGATGTCGTCGGTGAGATAGCCGTCGTCGTTGATCGCGTCGATGATCGCTTGACCGATCGTCGTCGTCCGGCCGTCGAGGTTCTCGAGCTCGAGCTGCCAGAGCAGGTGGTCCCGTAGCGTTTCCTCGGAGCGATCCGCGTACTCGAACGTGGTGGGCGGCTCCGAGCTCTTCGGCGCCTCCGATGGGCCGGTCTTCTGCACGTCGCCCCACTCGGCTTCGGCAGCGGCCGGGGTCTCGGCCGACTCGGTGGGCTCCGTGGGCTCGGTGAAGTCGATTTCGGTCTCGTCGCCGTCCTGCTCGCCGTTCTCGGCGGCGGTTTCCGTGGCGCCATCGGCCGGAGTCTCCGACTCCTCGACCTCGAGCATCACGTTGTCGTCGAGGGCCTGCTGAATCTGGGTCTGCAACTCCATGATCGGCAGCTGCAGCAGGCGGATGGCCTGCTGCAGCTGCGGCGTCATCGTCAGCTGTTGCGTCAGCTTCAGTTGCAGGGACGGTTTCAGCATGCTGTCAGTCTAGCGGACTTTTTAGAGGGAAAAGCCTTCCCCGAGATAAACCTCGCGGACGCTCTTATTCGACAGAATCTCGTCGGGCGAGCCCGCGGCCATCAGGCTGCCGTTGTTCAGGATATAGGCGTGGCCACAGATGCCGAGGGTTTCGCGCACGTTGTGATCGGTGATCAACACGCCGATATCGCGTTGCGTGAGGTGGCGAATGATGCGCTGGATGTCGAGCACCGAGATCGGGTCGACGCCCGCGAACGGCTCGTCGAGCAGCACGAACTTCGGCTCCGCGGCGAGCGCGCGCGCGATCTCGACGCGGCGGCGCTCGCCGCCCGAGAGGCTCAGGCCCAACGAATCGCGTACGTGGCTGATGTGCAGCTCCTCCATGAGCTCCTCGAGCTTCGTCTGCCGCGCGGCTCGGTCGAGGTCCCTCCGCGTCTCGAGGATAGCGCGGATGTTGTCCGCAACGCTCAACTTGCGAAAGACCGACGCCTCTTGCGGAAGATAGCCCAGGCCGAGCTTCGCGCGTCGATACACCGGCAGCCGCGTCACGTCGCGGCCGTTCAAGCGGATGCTGCCGCGGTCGCAGCGCACCAGCCCCACGATCATGTAGAACGCCGTGGTCTTGCCGGCGCCGTTCGGCCCGAGAAGGCCCACGACCTGGCCGCTTTCGATCGTGAGGCTCAAGTCCTTCACGACCTCGCGCAGCCGATAGCGCTTGGCCACTCCGAGCGCTTCGAGCTTGCTCATGGCGGAGCGGCGGGGGCGGCGTTCGCTTGCGGTTGTGCGTTGACGACCCGAATGTTGTAGTCCTCGGCGCAGTCCGCGCCGCCGGAGCGCATGCCCTCGTTCTTGAAGTCGTAGATCACGTCGCAGCCTTGCGCGCGAAGACGGTCTTTCGTGATCACCACGTGCTCGGACATCCGGAGCGTTTGCGCCACGTAGTCGAAGGATATGTTGTTGGCCGAGCCGCGGACCGGCTCCTTGCCGGGCTCGATCCTCGAAGCGGAGAACGACGCCGGGGCGCCGACGAGATCGGCACGCGACACTTGGTTCTTGTCGAACACGAACACCGCCGAATCGGCTTCCATGAACTTGCCTTCGGCCGTGATGCGGACGTGTCCCGTGAAGCGCCACTCGGCGTGCACCTCGAACTCGACGCCGGTCGCGAACGCGTCGTCGGCCTCGATCTTGAGGTTGCACTGCTTGATCGTTGGTCGAACGAAGTGGAGGAGGTTGCCCTCGAGCAAGAAAGGGCCGGAGTCGACGGCGAGAACGTCGCAGCCCGCGCTTCCCTGGGCGGTCAGCGCCGAGCTCAGCGCGAGCGCGCTCGCGACAATCAGCGATCTAATGGCTAAGCAGGCCATGCACGGATTCTAGCTCCAGCTTCTTGGCGTTCAACAGCGCGCGCAGCCGCACTCCCGTGAAGCGCCAGTCCCCGATGCGAATCTCCACCTCACCCTCGGTGGTGACCTGCGACTCGTGCGGCTGGAAGTGCATGGCCGCCGTCAGGACCTGCCAGGGCTTGCTGCCATCGGTGGGCACGCTGCGCAGGTCGACGTCGCCCTCGAAGTCGAAGTGCGAGGTGTCCCTCGGCGCGGTCGCATGGCTCGCGCTGATCGACCACGGCGCTTCGTGCGCCGGCGTGTAGTCGATGCGCACCCCGTCGAAGGCCAGGCGCTCCTCGCCCGGCACCTCGGCGAGGGAGTCGGCATGGATCTGAAGGGCCACGCGGCCCTGTTCGTCGGTGCCGATTATCCCCGCGCCTTTCATGTAGTAGCCCGGCAGCTCGGCGCCGTCGCCGCCCTGCGTCGCCGGCGCAGCCGGCGGCGGCCGGCTCCACCAATAGCTCGCGCCGGCGGCCGCGACCAGTAGCACGATGCCGGCGGCGTTACGCAGGTTCACGGTGGGTCGCGGCGACGGGGGCGGGGCGGCTCATCGGTGGATTGTACGCGACCGGCGGCGCCGCCTAAGATGCAAAGGGTCTGACCCCATTTTCGCCGTTGCCGCCGTGTCCGACCGATGGCGTTCGCGGAAAATAGGGTCTGACCCTAGTGCCACTCCCCAGTGCGACCCGGTGCGACCAATATCCGCATGAACCCCAACGAAATCGCCGCATTGATCGAGCAAAACCTCCCCGGCGCCCAAGCCGACGTGCAGACCGACGGCCAAGGCCACTACGAGGCCACCGTGATCTCGCCCGCCTTCGCGGGCAAGCGCAGCTTGCAGCGGCATCAGCTCGTCTACGGCACGCTCGGCGAGCGCGTGGGCCGCGAGATTCACGCGCTCGCGGTCAAGACCTTCACGCCCGAAGAGTGGCGAGCGCGCGGCCAGTAGACGAGCAACACGCTTGGATAAGTTGGCGATCGTTGGCGGCGCGCCCTTACATGGCGAGATTCAGATCTCGGGCGCGAAGAACGCGGCGCTGCCGATTCTCGCGGCCACGCTGCTCGCGGAGTCCCCGGTCAACCTCGGCAACGTTCCGCACCTCATGGACGTGACGACGACCGTGAAATTGCTCCGACGCATGGGCGTCGAGATCACGATCCACGACGGCGTCCGCATCGAGGTGGATTCGTCCGCAATCAAGGAGCTCGTCGCCCCGTACGAGCTCGTGAAGACGATGCGTGCGTCGATCCTCGTGCTCGGCCCGCTGGTGGGCCGCTTCGGCCGGGCCGACGTGTCGTTGCCGGGCGGTTGCGCCATCGGCGCGCGGCCGGTGAATTTGCACGTCGCGGGGCTGCGCGCCATGGGCGCCTCGATCACGATCGAGAACGGCAACATCCGTGCGCGCGCCGACCGCTTGCACGGCGCGCGGCTCGTGCTCGACACCGTGACGGTTACCGGCACGGAGAACTTGCTGATGGCCGCGACCTACGCGAAGGGCGAGACGGTGATCGAGAACGCCGCGCGCGAGCCCGAGATCGCGGAGCTCGCAAGCTTCCTCACCGCGATGGGCGCCAAGATCGAGGGCGCGGGGTCCGATACCATTCGAGTGCAGGGCGTCGACTCTCTATCGGGCACGCGCTACGACGTGATGCCCGATCGGATCGAGAGCGGCACCTACCTCGTCGCCGGCGCGATCACGGGCGGCCGCGTCAAGATCACGCGCACGCAGCCCGCGCACCTGGACGCGGTGCTGCAGAAGCTCGCCGAGGCCGGCGCCGTGGTCACGCGCGGCACCGACTGGGTCGAGGTCGACATGCAGGGGCGGCGGCCGAAGGCCGTCGACGTCAAGACCGCGCCGTATCCCGGGTTCCCGACCGACATGCAGGCGCAGTTCTGCGCCCTCAACGCGGTGGCCGAAGGCACGGCGACGATCACCGAGACGATCTTCGAGAATCGCTTTCAGCATGCGCTCGAGCTGCAGCGTCTCGGTGCGAACGTCTCGATCGAGGGCAACACCGTGATCGTGCGGGGTGTCGGGGAGCTTACCGGGGCGCCCGTCATGGCCACGGATTTGCGCGCGTCGGCCTCGCTCGTGCTCGCGGGCCTCCGGGCGCGCGGCACGACGATCGTCGACCGGATCTATCACATCGACCGGGGCTACGAGCGGATCGAAGAGAAGCTCGGCCAGCTCGGCGCCGACATCCGCCGCCTGGCGCGCTGAGCCGGCCGCCTCAGCCCGGCGGACCGGGCGGACGCTCCTGGAGCACCGCGTCCGTCGTGAACGCCTTGCCGTTCGGGTGCACGCCGCGGATGCGGATGCGCTCGCCGGGTTGCGAGCGCGCGACCAGATTCAGCGCCTGCTGCTGGCCGTACATCCGCTGGTCGTTGATGTGCGTGAGCACGTCGCCCGGCCGCAGGCCGGCCGCCGCGGCGGGACCGGTCACCTCCTGGAGCAGTACCGCCGAGCCATCGATCCCGATGCGGCGCGCCTCCGCGGCGGGCAGGTCATCCGATCGATCGACTCCGAGATAGCCGCGAATCACGCGGCCGTGCGCGATGAGCTGCTCCATCACGCCGCGCACGAGGTTCACCGGGATCGCGAAGCCGAGACCCTCCGGCGCCGCTTGGTCGCGAGGCGCGGCGCTGATGACCGCCGTGTTGATGCCGACGAGCTCGCCGCGCGCGTTGACGAGCGCGCCGCCGGAGTTGCCCGCGTTGATCGCCGCGTCGGTCTGGATGAAGTCCTCGAACGTCGTCACGTCGAGCCCGCGTCCGGTGGCGCTGACGATTCCCATCGTGACGGTCTGGCTCAAGCCGAGCGAGTTGCCGATCGCGAGCACCACCTCGCCGACCTCGAGACCGTCGGAGCGCCCGAGACGCACCTCCGGCAGGTTCGGCAAGTCGATCGAAAGCAGCGCGAGCTCGGTCTCGGGGTCGGTGCCGACGAGCCGCGGCGTCGCAACGCGGCCGTCCGCGAGCTGGACGTAGATCTGGTCGGCGTCCTTCACCACGTGCCAGTTCGTGACGATGTAGCCCCGCTTGTCGATCACGACGCCGGAGCCGAGCGCGCCGCGGCGCCGCAGAGCCTCGCCGTTGAAGGGCGACGTCGTGAACGTCTCCGTGTAGATGTTCGCGACGGCGGGCGCGCTCGCGGCGACCGCCTGCGCATAGCTCGCGACGCCCGCCTGCGGCGCTCGGCCGCTCACCAATTCCGGTTTCGCGAGGACGATGAGGAAGGCGACGGCGAGGCCGACGGCTGCGGATTGCACGAAGAAGCCGGCAACCTTGAAGATCGACGACATACGGTCAGTCTACCAGGCGTTCGGTGGTCAAGGTCTTTCGGCGCTGTGTATAATGCGCCGGTTCCGAGAGAACCATCGGCGCGGCGCACACCAGGGACGACGTGCGACAAATCCCCGCAGAATTGGCACAACTCACGATTGATAGAAGAGGGAGCAACCTGATGCTTGACCCCGTTGGTCAAGGAGTGCTCTGTGGCTGAGAGCACTGGTTTCACGAGGCGACACTTCCTGACTGTCGCGACCGCCGTCACGGGCGGCGTCGGCGCCATCGCCACGGCGGTGCCGTTCGTGCTTTCGTTCAGGCCGAGCGCGCGAGCTCAGGCGCTCGGCGCGCCGGTAGAGGTCGACGTCAGCAAAATCGAGCTCGGCGCCCTTCTCAAGGTCGAGTGGCGCGGGCGTCTCATCTATATTCTGCGCCGTTCGCCCGAGATGCTCGAGGAGCTGAAGAAGGACATCCAGTTGCTCCGCGACCCGACGTCGCAAGACTCCGCTCAACCGAGCTACGCGCAGAACGACTATCGCAGCATCCGCCCCGAGTTCCTCGTCATGGAGGGCGTTTGCACCCATCTCGGTTGCGCGCCGGCTCCGCGTTTCCAGGTCGCGCCCGCGGATCTTGGGCCGACATGGCCGGGCGGGTTCTATTGTCCGTGCCACGGCTCGAAGTTCGACCTCGCGGGCCGCGTCTTCACGGGGGTTCCGGCGCCGACGAACCTGGCTGTGCCGCCGTATCGATTCATCAACGACAGCACGATCCAGATCGGCTCCGACACGGAGAACTCGTAATGGCGAGCACCGAAGCAGACGTCTTCGATCGCTTGGGCCGCGGGTTCCGGGCGCTCGGCGCGTGGATCGACGACCGCTTCCCGATGACGAAGCTCATCAAGGAGCACGCCACCGAGTACTACGCGTCGAAGAACTTCAACTTCTGGTACGGCTTCGGTGTCATCGCCACGGTCGTGCTCGTGATGCAGCTCGTCACGGGCATCTTCCTCACGATGAACTACAAGCCGTCGTCGGCCGAAGCGTTCGCCTCCGTCGAGTACATCATGCGCGACGTCGAATGGGGGTGGCTGATCCGCTATCTCCACTCGACCGGTGCGTCCGCGTTCTTCATCGTCGTCTATCTGCACATGTTCCGCGGCTTGCTCTACGGCTCTTACAAGAAGCCGCGCGAGCTCGTCTGGATCATCGGCATGTTCATCTACCTGTGCCTGATGGCCGAGGCGTTCTTCGGCTATTTGCTGCCGTGGGGCAACATGTCTTACTGGGGCGCGCAGGTCATCGTGTCGCTGTTCGGTGCGATCCCGTGGATCGGCAACGGGCTGTCGGAGTGGATCCGCGGCGACTTCTACATCTCCGACATCACGCTGAACCGGTTCTTCGCGTTTCACGTGATCGCGGTACCGCTCGCGCTCGTCGGTCTCGTGGTCGTACACATCATGGCGCTGCACGAGGTCGGCTCGAACAACCCCGACGGCATCGAGATCAAGGAGAACAAGAATAAGGACGGCAAGCCGATCGACGGCGTGGCGTTCCATCCGTATCACACGAGCAAGGATCTCGTGATCGTCATCGTGTTCTTCATCCTGTTCTCCGCCGTCGTGTTTTTCGCGCCCGACATGGGCGGTTATTTCCTCGAGCACGCCAACTTTCAGCCCGCCGACCCGTTGCAGACGCCGCCGCACATCGCCCCGGTGTGGTACTTCACGCCGTTCTACGCGATGTTGCGCGCCGTGCCGGACAAGCTGCTCGGCGTGGTGTTCATGGGCTCCGCCGTGCTGCTGCCGTTCTTTCTACCCTGGCTCGATCGCTGCCGCGTGAAGTCGATTCGCTATCGCGGCTGGATGTACAAGGTGTCGCTGATGGTGTTCGCGGCCACGTTCCTCACGCTGGGGTACCTGGGCTTGCAGCAGCCGACGCCGCCGGTGGTGGTGCTCTGCCGGATCTTTACGATTCTGTATTTCGCGTTCTTCTTCTTGATGCCGTTCTACTCGCGCGCGGAGAAGACCAAGCCGGTTCCGACCAGGGTGACGCCGTGAGGGCCGCCTTCGTTGCGCTGGTCCTCGCGTCTGCGCTCGGGAGCGCGGCGGTAGCCCAGGAAGAAGCGAAGCTCGAGTCCGCGCAAAACAACATCGCGGACACTGCGTCGCTGCAACGCGGTGCGAAGTACTTCGTGAACTATTGCCTCGGCTGTCATTCCGCGAAGTACGTGCGCTACAACCGGCTCGCGAAGGATCTGCAGCTCACGGAGCAGCAGCTCATCGACAACCTGATGTTCACGGGCGAGCGCCCGTTCGACACGATGGCGATCGCCGCGCGTCCCGAGGACCAGGCCCGCTGGTTCGCCAAGCAGCCGCCCGATCTGTCGCTGATCGCGCGGAGCCGCGGCACCGACTATTTGTACACGTTCCTGCGGAGCTTCTACGCCGATCCGTCGAGGCCGACGGGCGTCAACAACATCGTCCTACCGGGCACCGCGATGCCGCACGTGCTCTGGGAGCTGCAAGGCGTCCAGAGGGCCAAGTTCGAGCAGGGCGAGGGCGGCCTCGAGGAATTCAAAGGATTCGAGAGCATTCGTTCCGGTGCGCTGCCGCCCGAGGAGTACAATGAGGTCGTCCGCGACATCGTGAACTTTCTCGACTACATCGGCGAGCCCGTGCAGCGCGACCGCCAAGCGTTGGGCATTCGCGTCATCGCCTTCCTGCTCGTGTTCTGGCTGATCGCGTACCTTTTGAAGAAGGAAATCTGGAAGGACGTCCACTAGCCCTTCCTGCGTCGATGCGCTTGCCCGCGAATCCAAGGAGACTCCTTATATGACGGTCATTGCCAATCGCCGATCGGTGATGACGCTGTTCTCGAAGCCTGCCGATCCTTGGAGTCATCGCACGCGGTTGGTTCTGTCGGAAAAGAGCATCAGCATCGACATCGTCGACGTTGACGATGGCAGCCTGCCCGAAGACCTTCTCGACCTGAATCCCTACAACAGCGTGCCGACGCTCGTCGATCGCGACCTCGTGCTCTACGACTCGCGCGTGATCATGGAGTATCTGGACGAGCGTTTTCCGCATCCGCCGCTGATGCCGGTGGACCCGGTTACGCGCGCCCAGTTCCGGCTGGCGCTGTTCCGCATCGAGCGCGATTGGTATTCGCTCGCCGATGAGATCGGCACCGGCGCCGAGCGCAAGCCGATGGGACGCGCCGTCAAGGCGCTCGAGGAGAGCATCCAGTCGAGCGTCGAGATCTTCTCCGCGAAGAAGTTCTTCCTGAGCGACGAGTTCTCGCTCGTCGACTGCACGATCGCCCCGATCCTCTGGCGGCTGCCGCTGTTCGGCATCAAGTTGCCGCCGCAGGCGCGGCCGATCCAACGCTACATGGACGAAGTGTTCTCGCGGCCCTCGTTTCAGGCGAGCCTCACCGAGTTCGAGCAGGAGATACGCCAGTAGCCGGCGCTCTCAAGACATCGCAGCGACCGTACCTGGTTCGTGCGATGCACGAGTGGATGGTCGACAACGGCCTCACCCCGCATCTGATCGTGGCCGCTCGGGAAGGTCTCGAGCTTCCGGCGGAGCATGTGAAGGACGGCAAGATCGTCCTCAACGTGAGCTACGCGGCGGCGCGCGGTCTCACGCTCGGCAACGACACGATCACCTTCGAGACGCGCTTCGCGGGCGTGGCGCGGCGGCTCGCGATTCCCGTCGACGCCGTGCTCGGCATCTACTCGCGCGAGGACGGCCAGGGCATGCTCTTCTCCGAAGACGACCCCTCCGGCGCACCCCCCTCCGACACGCCGCCGCCGACTGCAACTCCGCCGCCGTCGCCCACCGACGGCCGACCGAAGCTCAAAGTCGTCAAGTAGACGCCGCTTGTCAGCGTGACGGTTTGCGCGGGCGAATGGGCCGCGCGTGGTCCCCGTCGGCACGCGACTTCGCCGGCCTTCGGCCGGTTCCCTCGCCACGGCGCGTTCGCCGGGGTCCAGAACGCGGTCGTTCAGTCGTTGCACCCGTAGATGCCGCGTGCCGCCGCGTTCTGGATGCTCGCCTGCGGCTCGCCCCCGGGCGCTACGCGCCCGGGCACCGCGGCTCTCGGCGCTGTGGCTCGGCTCGTCGCTACCGCCGACGGGGACCACGCGCGGCCCATTCGCCCGCGCAAACGTGCCAGTCGAGATGTCGCCGAAGAGCGCAGCGTCGGCGTTTCGCGCGCGACGCGCGCGTGTCGCGCGTCCCGCGAAGTCACCGTGCTCCAACCTGGCAGTGAGGCTTGCGTGGCGGTCGAGCTGCGTGCTGCCTCGGCCGCGGCGGTAGCGACGAGCCGAGCCACAGCGCCGAGAGCCGCGGAGCCCCGGCGCGTAGCGCCGGGGTGCGAGCCGCAGGCGAGCACTCAAAACGCGGCGGCACGCCGCTCGGTGATGTGCAACGGACGAACGACCGCGTTTTGAGCCCCGGCGAACGCGCCGTGGCGAGGGAACCGGCCCGAAGGGCCGGCGAAGTCGCGTGCCGCGGCCGAGGCAGCACGCAGCTCGACCGCCACGCAAGCCGGGGTCGAGCGAAGCGCATCTTCGCGGCGGCGACGCGAGTCTTCAGCGCGGCTCGAGGAGCTCGGCGTCGATGAGGTCGCAGAGGGCGTGGATGATGAGGAGGTGCACCTCTTGGATTCGGCAGGTGCGCTCGGCCGGTACGCGGATCTCGATGTCGTCGGCGCCGAGCGCGCCGGCGACCGAGCCGCCATCGCGGCCCGTCAGCGCGACGACCTTGAGCCCGCGCTCGTGCGCCGCATGAATCGCGCGCAGCACGTTTTCCGAGTTGCCCGACGTCGAGATCGCGAGCAGCACGTCGAGCGGCTGACCGAGCGCGCGGACCTGCTTCGCGAAGACCTCGTTGTACGCATAGTCGTTGGCGATCGACGTCAGCGTCGAGCTGTCCGTCGTCAGCGCCATCGCGGGCAGGCCAGGGCGTTCGAGCTCGAAGCGGTTCAAGAGCTCGCTCGAGAAATGCTGCGCGTCGGCCGCCGAGCCGCCGTTGCCGCAGCTCAAGATCTTGCCATCATCGAGCAAGCAGCGCGTCATGGCCGCGGCCGCCGCCGCGATCGTCGGCGCGAGGTCGATTGCGGCCTGCTTGGTCGCGATGCTGTCGTGGAAATGGCGACGTACTCGTTCGTCCATCATGCTTTGGGCCACCTCGCGCGGGCACGGTCGCCCGCTGCCACTGTGCCCTCTCGCCGAATCGCGTTCAACTGGCGTCGAAGGCGTTCCTGATCCAGCAGATCGCGGGCGTCGCGGTCTCGATCGCGTCGAAGGTCACCACGTCGAAGCGCACGCGGGCCGTCGACCATTCAGGGTGACGCATCAAGAAGTGCCGCGTGGCTTGGACGATGCGCGCGCGTTTGCGCGGTCCGATGGTCGACACCGCGCTGCCGTACGCGCTCGTCGCGCGCGCGCGGACCTCGACGATGATCAGCATCCCGCCGTCGCGGCAAACCAAGTCGAGCTCGCCGAGCCGGCAACGGTAGCCCCGCGTCAGGACGGTGAGCCGCTGACGTTCGAGGTACTCGGCGGCCGCGGCTTCCCAACGGCGGCCGCGCTCGAGCTGCATCTTCAGCGATTGCCGATGAGCCCGGCTGCGCCGCCCGCGCGCGGGGCCGTGCCGTCGACGGGCACGGGCCGGCCGTTGCGGAACTGCGCAAGAGGAAGGCTGCGGTGGATTCGTCCGGAGTCGTCGAGGCTCAAGTTGCCCGACATTCCCGCGATGGGCCACGACCGCGCGCCGCCGTACAGCGAGCCGGCGAGCCGATAGGCGTCGACCCCCATGCTGTAGAGGCGAAGCTGGCTCGCTTGGCTCGCGCGCTGCGGCCAGTACGTCTGCAAATCGCGGAGCGTCGACGCGGTGCGCGCGTCGGGCGCGACGATCGACGGCGCGTCGGAGAAGAAGACTCCGTTCAAGTCGTTGTCGCGTGCCTCGGTGCCCGAGCTGAAGACGTCCGACGTAGCAAAGATCGGGATGTCGCCCGCTCCGTTGCCGCGCAGTTGCGGGGCGAGCAGGCGCGCCGTGCGCGCGTCGTCCGCGCCGACGGTGATGAAGATCGCGTCGATGTCCTGCCGGCGGCGCGCCTCGAACTCGATCGGCACGCCGAGGTTCGCCTGGAGCCGGCGCTGCCGCTGGGTGCTCTTCGTGATGTTGAAGAGGCCGGTGATCGCTCTGGTGATCGCTCCGGCGTCCTGCGCCCCCGGCTCGAAGCTCGCGAAGTTCACGAGCGCGCCGCCGCGCGCTTCGAACTCGGCGCGAAACGTGTCCTTCAATCGATAGCCGCGGGGGTCGTTCGGCACGAACGCGATCGCCGTCTTCGCGCCGGCATCGGCCGCGGAGTCCGCGGCGGCGCGCGCCTCGTCGTCCGACGAGAGTGCGAACTGGTAGAAGCTGCGCGACGCCGGCGCCTCGGCCTGCGCGTAATTGAGCGCGAGCGTTGGCACGAAGCCCGCTTGCGCGATGACCTGATCGACCTCCGGCCGTAGCAGCGGGCCGACGATGAAATCGGCGCCGTCGAGCTGCGCGCGCAGATAGGCCTGCTGGCCGCCCAGCAGCGCCGTGTCGTAGACCCGAATCGCGGTGTCGCGGCTCGCCGTGTCGCCCAGGTGGGCCGCGACGAAGCCGTCGCGGATCGCGAGCGCTGCGCTGCGCGCGTTCGAGGTGAGCGGCAGCAGTAGCGCGATCTGCTTGGGGAAGCCGCCGGTCGTCCGCTGCGAGGCGAGGAGCTCGGCGAGCAGCCCGCCCGCCGCGGGGTGATCTGTATACGTCTCGCGCCAACGAAGGAGCGAGCGGCGAAGGTCGGCGTCGCCGGCGCTCGCGAGCGGCGCGAGCGCGAGCCAGCCATCGACGATGCGGTCGCCAGTCGGCGCCGGCGGCGTTGTCAGCGGAAACCGGCGGAAGCCATCCCAGATCAGCCGTTGATTCGCGAGGATCGACGCGGAGTCGCCGAGCCAGATCTCGCGGTCGACGAGCGTGCGCACGGCGTCGACATGCCGTCCGAGCTGGAACAAGGCCTGGCCGCGCACGGCCGCCGCGTCGCTCTGTACCTGAGTCGATGGCTGCTGCAAGGTCGCGAGCAGGTCGAGCGCGGCTTGGGGACGCCGGTCGCCCAGCTCCACGCGTGCCGCCAAGACGGTTATTGCTTTCTGCTGATCGGGGTTCGCGCCGGCGCGCGCTTCGGTGAGCCGCCGCCGCGCCGTGGCCGTGTCGCCTGCGTCGACGAACAGCCGCGCGGCCGCGAGCAGGTAGTTGATCCTGAGCGGGCCGGTGACACCCGCCGCGAGCTGCGAATAGAGATCCGCCGCCGCGGCGGCGTTGCCGTTCTGCTCGGCGGCCCGCGCTCGGCCCTCGAGACCTTGCACGTTGGTGGGCCGAGTGGTCGGCGTAATCGTCGTGCAAGCGGCGAGAAATGCGAGCAGTACCGCTGGTAGCCTGGTGCGGCCGGCGATTCGCAGCGCCCCACTGACCGTATTTGCAAAGGTGTCGATCATCCCTAACACTCGGCTGATATGACGGACACGCAGGCCGCGCGGGGCAAGCTCTACGTGGTCGGCACTCCGATCGGCAACCTTGCCGACTTGAGCGAGCGGGCGCGCGAGGCGCTCGCGGGCGCGGACGTCATCGCAGCCGAGGATACCCGGCGTACCCGGGGATTGCTATTGCATATCCGGGCGGAAACGCCGGTTTTGGCGTATCACGAGCACAACGAGCGGGAGCGCGTGTCGGACCTGCTCGACAAGCTCGCGGGTGGCGCCACGGTCGCGCTCGTCAGCGACGCCGGCACGCCCCTGATCAGCGATCCCGGCTGGCGCCTCGTGCACGCCGCGCGCGCCGCGGGAATCGACGTCGTGCCGATCCCGGGCCCGAGCGCCGTGATCGTCGCGCTCTGCGCCGCCGGTCTCGCGACCGATCGTTTTGCGTTCGAAGGATTCTTGCCGCGGCGCGCCTCCGCGCGCGCCGAGCGGCTGCGCGAGCTCAAGGCCGAGCCGCGAACCCTCGTGTTCTTCGAGTCAGTGCATCGTATGCCCGAGGCGTTGGACGCGCTCGTGGAGCAGCTCGGCGCGGACCGGCCGGGCGCGCTCGCGCGCGAGCTCACGAAGGTGCACGAGCAAATCGTGAGCGCGCCGCTCGGCGAGCTCCGCGCGCGGCTCGGTGGCGACATTCCGCTGCTCGGCGAGTTCGTGATCGTGGTCGCGGGCGCGCCCGGCGACGCGCCGCTCGAAGAGCGGCGCGCGCGCGAGATCTACGAGCTGCTCAGCGCCGAGATCGAGCCGAGCAAGGCGCTCAAGCTCGCCGCCGCGATCACCGGCCTGTCCCGCAACGACCTCTATCGTTTGACGCGCACGTGACCTCCTTCGGGCCGGCGCCCGCCGGCAGACTCGCGTATGCTTCGCAGCTGGGAGTCGGCCGGGCAGTCGCTGGGACGCAAGTCCTGGAGGAAAGTCCGGGCTCCATTGGGCGGAGTGCCAGGTAACGCCTGGGAGGCGCGAGCCTACGGAAAGTGCCACAGAAAACAAACCGCCGGCCGGCAACGGCAGGTAAGGGTGAAAAGGTGCGGTAAGAGCGCACCGCGTAGGTGGTAACACCTGCGGCACGGTAAACCCCACTTCGAGCAAGACCGAATAGGGGGGCGTTGAGTGAGCCCACACGAGCTCCCGGGTAGGTCGCTACAGGTGCGCGGTGACGCGCATCGCAGAGGAATGACTGCTCTCGACAAAACCCGGCTTATAGGCCGACTCCCTCTTCTTTCTCCCCGCGCGGTGCGGGGTCCGTGCCAGCGAGTGGGCGGGCGTGGGCGGTGTGTGCCTCCGCTGCGGCACGCGACTTCGCCGGCCTCCGGCCGGTTCCCGACCGCCATGGATGGCGGGAGTGCCGCAGTTGCAGGAGCATTTCTGCGGCCTCGCCACGGCGCGTTCGCCGGGGCTCCCCTTCAAAACAAAAGAGGGGCGGTCGCTTGGTTGTGTCGCCACTCGAGACGGCGTGCCGCCGCGTTTTGAGTGCTCGCTGCGCTCGCACCCGGGCGCGGTGCGCCCGGGCTCCGCGGCTCTCGGCGCTGTGGCTCGGCTCGTCGCTAACGCCGCAGCGGAGGCACACACCGCCCACGCCCGCCCACTCGCCCCCAGCCTCGTCGCGTCCGCACGGGGAGAAGACTCGCTCGTTTTGCATGGGTGGATTACCGGCGGAACCGCACCCTCTTGTGACGCGTCTCTCACTCGAAGAGACCCACTTGGCTAACTTGCTGTCAGGGAAAAAGATTTCTTAGACATTTCGTTGACGCGCGTGCCCGCTGTCGCTAGAGTGGCGAAGAGTGGCAGAAAGTGGGCGAGAATGGGGCTGGGCTGGGGATGTTCCGCGGCGCAACGAAAATTACCTTGGACGCCAAGGGTCGTCTGGCCGTCCCGAGTCGCTATCGGGAAGGCCTCCTGACCCGTGCCGAGGGACATCTAGTCGTCACCGTAGAAGACCAGTGCCTTCTCATCTACGCGCTGCCCGATTGGGAGGAGATTGAACGCAAGCTGGTCCGTCTGCCGGCACTCAACGAGCACGCTCGTGACTTGCAACGCCGAATGGTCGGCTACGCGAGCGACGTAGACATGGACGGCCACGGCCGCATTCTGCTGACCCGAGAGCTCCGCGAATATGCCGCACTCGATCGACAAGCGATGTTGGTCGGCGTCGGCATCAAGTTCGAGCTCTGGAGCGAAGAACGATGGAACGCCAAGCGGGACACCTGGCGTGCGGGCGGCGGCACCAAACCTGCGAACCTACCTCCAGAACTAGAGACGCTCTCTTACTAAAGCATCGCGGCGGTTGAGAAGTGGTGTCTCTGCATCAGCCCGTGCTGATGAGGGAAGCCCTCGACGGTTTGGCGTTGCGAGATGACGGTTGGTACGTCGATGCGACCTATGGACGCGGCGGACATAGCGCCGAGATATTGGCACAGCTCGGAGCACACGGACGGTTGCTCGCTCTGGACAAAGACACGCAAGCGGTGGCTCACGCCCGAGAACGGTTCGGCGCCGAGCCGCGCTTCGCTTGCGCGCACGCCGGTTTCGAGGGCCTCGCCGACGTCGCGGGGCCTTGGCTCGGCGGCCGAGCGTTGGCCGGGATCCTGTTCGACCTCGGAGTCTCCTCCCCGCAGCTGGATCAACCGGCGCGCGGGTTCAGCTTCGCCGTGGACGGGCCTTTGGACATGCGTATGAACACGAGCGCGGGGCAGACGGCGGCCGAGTGGCTCGCGACCGTCTCGCACGGCGAGCTCGCCCGGGTGCTGCGCACCTACGGCGAGGAGCCGCGCGCGGGGCAGATCGCTAGCGCGATCGTGCGCGAGCGCGCCGCGGCGCCGCTCACGAGCACGAAGCAGCTGGCAACGGTGATCGCTGCGGCCGCTCACGGCGGCCGCGCGAAGAGCCGCATCCATCCGGCGACGCTCGCGTTCCAAGCGATCCGCATCGCGATCAACGACGAGCTCGGTGCGCTGGAACGCGGGCTCGACCAGGCGCTCGAGCTGCTCGGTGCGGGCGGGCGCCTCGTCGCGATCAGCTTCCATTCGCTCGAGGACCGGATCGTCAAGCGCTTCATGGCGCGCGAGGCTCGCGGCGACGAGGCGTACGCGGGGCTGCCCAACATCCCGCCGGAAGCGCGGCCGCGGTTGAGGCTCGTCGGCAAGCTGATCCGGCCGAGCGACGACGAGCTCGCGCGCAATCCACGCGCGCGTAGCGCCCGCCTGCGAGTGGCCGAGCGCCTCGAGGCCGCCGCATGAACCTGCCGACCCGGGTCGTCGAGATGCTCGGCTTCGCGCTCGCGGCGACGGCCGTTACGGCGTCGGGCCTGTGGGTGGTCGAGGCGAAGCACGAGGCACGGCAGTTGTTCATCAAGCTCGAGCAGCTCAATCGCGAGCAGGAGCGGCTCGAGATCGACTGGGGCCGCTTGCAGATCGAGCAGAGCAGCCAAGCCACGCACTCGCGGATCGAAGCGCTCGCGCGCGAGCGCCTGCAGCTGACGACGCCGGCCGACGGGCAGCTCGTCGTCGTCGTGGAGCCGCCGCGGTGACGGAGTCGACGAGAAAAGGGCGGGTGGGGTCGATCAACGTCGAGCGCGCGCGCTGGCGCGGGGTTGCGTTGCTCGTCACGTTCGCGCTCGGCGCGCTGTCGCTCGAGGGGCGGCTCCTCTATCTCCAGCTCGTCAACAAGAAATTCCTCACGGAGCAGGCGAACGACCGGCAGATCCGCGTAGTGCAGATCCCGGCCCATCGAGGTTCGCTGTTCGACCGATACGGCGAGCCGCTCGCCGTCAGCACGCCGATGGACAGCGTCACGGCGAATCCGCAGGAGCTCAAGGACGCGCTCGACCGCCTCCCCGAGCTCGCGGCCGCGCTCGGCCAGGACGAGGACGCGCTCGCTCGCAAGGTCACGAGCAGCCTCGACCGCGAGTTCCTGTTCCTCGATCGGCAGTTGCCGCCGGCCAAGGCCGAGCAGGTGCTCAGGCTCGGGCTGCCGGGCGTGAGCACGGCGCGGGAGTACAAGCGCTACTACCCGGCGGGTGAGGTTACGGGTCACGTGCTCGGCTTCACCGATGTCGACGACGCCGGCCAAGAAGGGCTCGAGGCGGCGCTCAACCTGCGGCTCAAGGGCGAGAACGGCAGCAAGCGAATCCAACAGGATCGCTTGCGGCGCGCGATCAAGGACGTCGAGCTCATCAAGTCGATGCAGCCGGGCCGCGACTTGCGCTTGAGCATCGACTTGCGCCTCCAATACCTCGCGTACCGCGAGCTCCTCGTCGCCGTGAACGAGAGCCATGCGAAGTCGGGATCGGTGGTCATTCTCGATCCGGCCACCGGCGAAGTGCTCGCGATGGTGAACCAGCCGTCGTACAACCCGAACAATCGTTCGGAGTACGTCGCCGACCACTATCGCAACCGCGCGGTCACCGACATCTTCGAGCCGGGCTCGAGCTTCAAGCCGTTCGTGATGTCGGCCGCGCTCGAAGGTGGCAAGTACAACCCGCACACGATCGTCGATACGAACCCCGGCGTGCTGATGATCGGCAATCGCCGGATCACCTCCGACCACTCGAACCTCGGTCGCGTGGAGCTCACCACGGTGCTCGCCCAGTCGAGCAACGTCGGCGCGGCGCGCGTCGCGTTGACGATGGAGCCGAACGACATCTGGCGCGTGCTCTCGGGCTTCGGCATCGGCCGGCTGACGGGCAGCGGGTTACCCGGCGAGTCCCCGGGCATTCTCCACGATCCCAAGCATTGGCCGACCGTGACCCAAGCCACGATGGCGTACGGTTATGGGGTGAGCGTGACGGCGCTGCAGCTCGCGCGGGGCTACGCCGCGATCGCGGCCGGCGGCGTACTGCGGCCCGTGTCGCTGTTGGCCATCGACGAGCCGCCGCCGGGCGAGCGGGTGGTCTCGGCCGAGACCGCTCGCGAGATGATCGGGATGCTCGAGGCCGTCGTGCTGCCGTCGGGCACCGGGCGTCGCGCCGCGGTCCACAACTACCGGATTGCGGGCAAGACCGGCACCGCGCGCAAAGCCGCGGCCGGCGGTTACGACGAGGACAACCACGGTGCGATCTTCGCAGGCATCGCGCCGGCGAGCCGCCCGCGGCTCGTCGTCGTCGTCACGATCGAGGAGCCGCAGGGCTCGGCGTACTACGGCGGCGACGTCGCGGCGCCGGTGTTCGCGAATATCGTCTCGGGCGCGCTGCGCGTGCTCGCCGTGCCGCCCGACGCGCTGCGCGAACCGCCGCTCACGCTCATCGCGCAGACCGGGGCGATTCCATGATGGCGGTGCGTGTGAGCCAAGATCGAACCCTCGGCGACCTGCTCGGAGCGGGAGCCGGCGGCTATGCGCGGCTGCCGCTCACGGACCTCACGCTCGACAGCCGCCAGGTCGCGCCGGGCGCGGCCTTCGTGGCGCTCGCGGGAGCGCGCGCGCACGGCTTGGACTACGCACCGCAGGCGCTCGCGCGCGGCGCCGCGATCGTTCTCTACGATCCGCGCGACGGGTACACCCGCGTGCCCGGGCCGAGCGTCGCGGTGCCCGATTTGCGCGCGCGCTTGGGCGAGCTCGCGCGCACGTTCTTCGCGGTCGGCGCGCAGCCCGCGATCGTCGGCATCACCGGCACCAACGGCAAGACCACCGTGGCGTATGTGCTCGCGCAGGCGCTCGGCGCGCCGCAACGGCCGTGCGCGTACATCGGCACGCTGGGCTACGGGCTGCCGCCCGCGCTCGCGCGTCACGACCTCACCACGCCCGACTGCCTCACCCTGCACCGCGAGATCGCGGAGATCGGCGCGCCGCGCGTCGCGATGGAAGTGTCGTCGCACGCACTCGCCCAAGACCGGATCGCCGGGCTCGCCTTCCACACGGCGGTGTTCACCAACCTCACTCGCGATCACTTGGACGAGCACGGCGACTTCGCAAGCTACGGCCGCGCCAAAGCGCGGCTCTTCGAGCTGCCCGGTCTCGAGCAGGCGGTGCTGAACGCCGACGACCCGTTCGCCGCCACGCTCGCCGCGGTGCTCGCGCCCGGCTGCGAGGCGCTGCGCGTCAGCACGCGCGGCGCGCCCGCCGAGCTCTCGGCGAAGATCCGGCGCGCCGATCTCGCCGGGCTCGAGATCGAGCTCTCGGGAAAGTTCGGCAACGCGCGCTTGAGGTCGCGGCTGATCGGCGAGTTCAACGCCGAGAACCTGCTCGCGGCCTTGGGCGCGCTGCTCGCGCACGGCATGAGCCTGCCGAACGCGTGCGCCGCGCTCGGGGCGGCGCATGCCGCGCCGGGCCGCATGGAAGTGCTCGGCGGCCCGCCCGGCCGGCCGTGGGTCGTGATCGACTACGCGCACACGCCGGACGCGCTGCAGCGCGTGCTGACCACGCTCACAGGCGTCGCCACGGCGGAGCTCTGGTGCGTCTTCGGCTGCGGCGGCGACCGCGACCGCGGCAAACGTTCACTAATGGGCGGCGTCGCCGCGGATCTCGCCGATCGTCTCGTCCTCACCGACGACAATCCGCGCAGCGAGGATCCGGCGGAGATCGTCCGCGAGATCCGCGCGGGCATGGGCGCGCATCCGAGCGTCGCCGTGATCCACGACCGCCGTGCCGCGATCGCGACGGCGATCGAGCGCGCGCAACCGGGCGACGTCGTGCTCGTGGCCGGCAAGGGTCACGAGTCGGAGCAGATCGTGGGCTCCGAGCGCCGGCCGTTCAGTGATCGCGCCGTCGCGCTCGAGCTCCTCGGGAGGCGGCAGTGATGACGCGCACGCTGGCCGCCGTCGCACGCGAGACCAGGGGCCGCCTCGTCGGCGCGGACGGCGCGTTCGGTCTCGTCACCACCGACAGCCGCGCGCTCACCGCGGGCGCGCTGTTCGTCGCGATCGCGGGCGACCGGTTCGACGGCAACGATTTCGTCGGCGACGCGCACAAGAAGGGCGCCGCCGGCGCGCTCGTCTCGCGCGTCGCGGATTCGCCGCTGCCGCAGGTGCACGTGGGCGACACGCGCCGCGCGTTCGGCGAGCTGGCGCGCGCCTGGCGCGCGAGCTTCGACATCCCGGTCGTCGCGGTCACGGGCAGCAGCGGCAAGACCACGGTCAAGGAGCTGATCGCCGCGACCTTGAGCGTAAGCCGCTCGATTTGCGTCACGCAGGGCAACTTGAACAACGACATCGGCGTGCCGCTCACGCTGATGCGGCTCTCGGCCGAGCACCACGCGCTCGTGGCCGAGCTCGGCGCGAACCACGCGGGCGAGATCGACTATCTCGCGGGGCTCGTGCAGCCCACCGTCGGCGTGATCACCAACGCGGCCGCCGCCCATCTCGAGGGCTTCGGCTCGCTCGCGGGCGTCGCCGCGGCGAAGGGCGAGCTGCTCGACCACCTGCCGAAGGCGGGTACGGCGGTGCTCAACGCCGACGATCGATTCCGCGCGGACTGGGTCGCGCGCAGCCCGTGCGAGCTCACGGTCACGTTCGGCTTCGCTGCGAACGCCGATTGCACGGTGATCGGCGAGCCCCGCTTCGACACCGGCGGCGCCGACTTTACGATGCGCCTGCCCGACGGCGAGCAGGTCGACGTGCGCCTGCCGCTCCTCGGCCGGCAGAACGTGGCGAACGCGCTCGCGGCCGGGGCCGCGGCGCAAGCGGTCGGCGCGAGCGTCGAAGACATCGTCACGGGCCTCGAGCGCGCGGCGCCGGTCCGCGGCCGTCTGCGCGCGGTGGCCGGGCGTGGCGGCGCGCTCGTCGTGGACGACAGCTACAACGCCAACCCGGGCTCCGTGCGCGCGGCGCTCGACTACCTCGCGCGCTTGAGCGGCACGCGCATCTTCGTGCTCGGCGACATGGCCGAGCTCGGCCCCGCGGCGCGCGACCTGCATCGCGAGATCGGCGAATACGCGCGCGGCAAGTGCGACCTGCTGATCACGATCGGCGCGCTCGCGCACGAAGCCGGCGACGCGTTCGGCCCCGCGAGCCGGGAGTGCGCCGACATCGAGGCGGCGCGGACGGCGCTCGAGCCGCTGCTCGCGAGCGGCGTGACCGTTCTCGTCAAGGCCTCGCGTGTCATGGGCCTCGACCGTCTCGTGAAGGCCTTGGAGGCGGGCGCGACGCCTTAGGACCAGTAGATGCTGATCGTAGTCACAGAGCACCTCACCCGGATCTATTCCGGCTTCAACGTCTTCAGCTACCTGACGACGCGCGCGATCATGAGCGCGCTCACCGCGCTCGTGATGTCGTTCGTGATCGGGCCCTATCTGATCGAGCGGCTCACCCTGCAACGCATCGGCCAGCAGGTGCGCGCCGACGGCCCCCAGACGCACCAGCCGAAGGCCGGCACGCCCACGATGGGCGGCGCTCTGATCCTGCTCGCCGTCGCGATCAGCACGCTGCTCTGGGCGAATCTGACCAACCGGTTCGTGTGGATCGTGCTCTTGGGCACGCTCTTCTTCGGCGTCATAGGCTTCGTCGACGACTACAAGAAGCTCGTGGTCCGCAACTCGAAGGGCCTGTCGGCGCGCGCCAAGCTTTTCTGGCAGATCGTCGGCGGTTTGGGCGCCGCGGTCGCGTTCTACGTGACGGCCGAGAATCCCGACGTCGAGCACGGGCTGCTGATCCCGTACTTGAAGGACGTGGTGCTGCCGCTCGGCGCGGTGATGTACGTAGTGTTCGTAACGTTGATCATCGCGTTCTTCTCGAACGCGGTGAACCTCACCGACGGCCTCGACGGCCTCGCGATCATGCCGTCGGTGCTCGTGGGCGCCGCGCTCGGCGTATTCGCCTACGCGGCAGGCAACACAATTTTTTCGTCGTATCTCGGAATTCCTTATGTTCCGGGATCCGGCGAGCTTCTCGTGTTCTGTGCGGCCCTTGCCGGCGCCGGCCTGGGCTTCTTGTGGTTCAACACCTATCCCGCGCAAGTCTTCATGGGCGACATCGGCGCACTCGCGCTCGGCGCCGCCTTGGGAGAAGTGGCGGTGGCGGTGCGGCAAGAACTGGTGCTGTTCATCATGGGCGGGGTTTTCGTCGTCGAAACCGTCTCAGTCATCATCCAGGTTGCCTCCTACAAGATGACCGGCCGGCGCGTTTTTCGCATGGCCCCCATACATCATCACTTCGAGCTCAAGGGCTGGGCGGAGCCGAAGGTGATCGTGCGTTTCTGGATCATCACCGTGATTCTCGTGTTGATCGGGCTCGCGAGCCTGAAGATCCGCTGATGTCGGCAGCGGCAACTCTTCGCACCGATTTACACGACGAAAGTCAGAAGCGAGAGCCGGACCCACGCGCGCAAATTGGTCTATCTACTGGGGGTCTATCTAGTCGGGGTCCACACGGTTGGCGGACGCATTCGGCGGCGAATTCGCGAAAGGATGGAGCGGTGGCAACCGCCGCGAGTGAATTGAGCCTGATCGTCGGTCTCGGAGCGACCGGCGTGTCGGTCGCGCGGCATTTGGCCGCGCGCGGCGAGCGAGTGCGCGTAATCGACAGCCGCGCCGCGCCGCCGGGGCTCGCCGACCTGCGCAACGTTGCACCCGGCGTGGAGGTCGAGCTCGGCTCGCTCGACGCGCGCTGGCTCGACGGCGTGAGCCGCGTGCTCGTGTCCCCGGGCTTGGGCACCGACATCCCGATCGCCGTCGAAGCGCGGCGCCGCGGCCTCGCCGTGCAGGGCGACGTGGAGCTGTTCGCGCGCGCGGCGAGCGCGCCGGTGGTCGCGGTCACCGGCAGCAACGGCAAGAGCACCGTCACGACGCTTGCGGCGCGCATGCTCGAAGCGAGCGGTCTGCGCGCGCCGGCCGGCGGCAACCTGGGCCCGCCGGCGCTCGACTTGCTCGAGCTCCCGGCCGACGCCTACGTGCTCGAGATCTCGAGCTTCCAGATGGAGACTACCGAGAGCTTGGTACCGTTCGCGGCCACGGTGCTCAATGTGTCGGCCGACCACCTCGATCGGCACGGCACGTTCGAGCGCTACGCCGAGCTCAAGGCAAAGCTGCTCGCGGCCGCCGAGCGCGCCGTATACAACGCCGACGATCCCGTCGTCGAAGCGATGGGCCGGCGGCACGCCCGCGCGATTCCGTTTTCCATCCGAGCGCCGCTCGATCGCGGGTATTCGATCATCACGCGGGGCCACGAGCGCTGGCTGGCGCGGGACGGCGAGCCGCTCATGCCCGCGGCCGACGTCGCGATCCGTGGCGCGCACAACGAGGCGAACGCGCTCGCGGCGCTCGCGCTTTGCGCAGACCTTGCGCCGAGTGTGGATCGCTCGCTCGAGGTGCTGCGGACGTTCGCGGGATTGCCGCACCGCTGCCAGCTCGTGGCCGAGCGGGCGGGCGTGGCGTTCGTCGACGATTCGAAGGGCACCAACGTCGGCGCGACGCTCGCCGCGCTCGACGGGCTGCCCGGACCGCTCGTGCTGATCGCGGGGGGCTTGAGCAAGGGCCAGGATCTCGCGCCGCTCGCCGCCGCGAGCCGCGGCAAGGTGCGCGCCGCCGTGCTGATCGGCGCCGCGGCCGCGGAGCTCGACACGCTGCTCGCGCCGGTGTGCGCCACCGTGCGCGCGGCGAGCATGCCGGAGGCCGTGCAGCGTGCCGCCGCGCTCGCCCGGCGCGGCGACACCGTGCTGCTGTCGCCCGCGTGCGCGAGCCAGGACATGTTCCGCGACTACCGCGACCGCGGCGAGCAGTTCGCGCGCGCCGCGCGGGAGCTGCGCGAATGAACGCGGCGGCGCAACCTCGGGGCCTCGCGTTCGATCCGCTGCTCGCGTGCGCGATGATCGTGCTCGCCGCGCTCGGCGCGGTGATGGTCGGCTCGGCGTCGATCACGATCGCCGACCAGAAGACCGGCGAGCCGCTCTACTACCTGATTCGGCATCTTGCGGCGCTCGCGATCGGCGGCGGCGCCGTGGCGCTCGCGCTCGCGATTCCGAGCGAGCTCTGGCATCGCCTCCATTGGCTGCTGCTCGTCGGCGCGCTCGGCCTGCTCGTTGCCGTGCTGCTGCCGGGCGTGGGGCGCACCGTGAACGGCGCCACTCGCTGGATCGACCTCGGGCCGTTGGACTTCCAGGCGTCGGAGCCCGCGCGTCTCTGCCTGCTGCTGTACATCGCGAGCTACGCGGTGCGCCGTGGCGACGAGCTCGCGGCGAGCCTCAAGGGTCTCGCGAAGCCGATGGCCCTCGTGGTCCTCGCGGCGGGGCTGCTGTTACTCGAGCCCGACTACGGCTCGACCGTCGTGCTGCTCGTCACGAGCCTCGGGATCCTGTTCGTCGCCGGCGCGCGGCTCCGCGACTTCGGGCTTGCGGTCGTGCTCGGCGGCATCGCGCTCGGCGTGCTCGCGGTGGCGTCGCCGTACCGGCTCGAGCGGCTCATGCAGTTCCTGAACCCGTGGGCGGACGCTTACGGCGGTGGCTTCCAGCTCACGCAGTCGCTCATCGCGATCGGCCGCGGCGAGTGGCTCGGCGTGGGCTTGGGCGAGAGCGTGCAAAAGCTTTTCTATCTACCCGAGGCGCACACCGACTTCGTGTTCGCGGTGCTCGTGGAGGAGCTCGGCTTCGCCGGCGCGACACTGGTCGTGGTGCTGTTCGGCGTCATCGTGTATCGCGCGCTCGCCCTCGGCCGCGAGGCGCTGCGCAGCGGGCTGCCGTTCCAGGGGCTCGTCTGCTACGGCATCGGCTTGATGCTCGGCTTCGAGGCGTTCGTCAACATCGGCGTCAACGCCGGCATGCTGCCGACCAAAGGTTTGCCGCTGCCGCTGATCAGCTACGGGCGGTCGAGCACGATCGTCACGCTGTTCGTGCTCGGCCTGCTGCTGCGAATCCACCACGAGCTGCACGGCGACCAGCGCCGCATGGTGCAGCGCGGGCACGTGCGATGAGCTCCTCGTCAGGCCCCATCATGATCATGGCGGGCGGCACCGGCGGCCACGTGTTTCCGGGTTTGGCCGTCGCCGAGGCGCTGCGCGCCCGGAATGGCCGCGTGGTGTGGCTCGGCACGCAGCGCGGGCTCGAGGCGCGGGTCGTGCCCGGGCACGGTATCCACGTCGAGTGGATCTCGATCGCGGGCGTGCGCGGGCGAGGATTCGCGGCCTGGGCGAGCGCGCCGTTCCGGATCGTGAGCGCGATCCTCCAAGCTTTCGCCGCGCTGCGCCGCACCCGGCCCGCCGCGGTGCTCGGGATGGGCGGGTTCGTCGCGGGACCGGGCGGCGTGGCGGCGTGGCTCGCGCGCAAACCGTTGCTGCTGCACGAGCAGAACGCCGTCGCGGGCACGACCAATCGGTTGCTCGCGCCGCTCGCGGCGCGGATCTTCGCGTCGTATCCGGACACCTTCCCGCCGTCCGAGCGCGTCGAGGTCATCGGTAACCCGGTGCGCCGTTCGATCGTAGCGACCGACGAGCCCCGCGAGCGACTCGACGCGCGACGCACGCAGCGCCGCCGCGTCTTGATCGTCGGCGGCAGCCAGGGCGCGCGCGTCTTGAACCGGACCGTCCCGGCCGCGCTCGCGCGCCTGCCGGAGGCCCTGCGGCCCGAGGTTTGGCATCAGGCGGGCCGCGCCACAGTAGAGGAAGCGCGCGCGTCGTACGCGGCGGCCGGAGTCGACGCTCGCATCGACGCGTTCATCGACGACATGCCGAGCGCGTACCGCTGGGCCGACCTCGTCGTCGCGCGCGCCGGCGGCAGCACGCTCGCCGAGCTCGCGATCGTCGGCGTCGGCGCGATCCTCGTGCCGCTCGCGAACGCGATCGACGACCACCAGACGGCGAACGCGCGGCACTTCACGGCCGGCGGCGGGGGCATCGCGATTCCCGAAAGCGAGCTCGATGCGGCGACGCTCGCACGCGCGCTCACGCAAGCCTTGAGCGACGTCGACAAGTTGATCGCGCTGGCCGAGGCCGCGCGCGCGCAGGCGCGCGCCGACGCGGCCGACCGGCTCGCAACCGCCTGCCTTGAAGCCGCGGAGGCGCGCCGATGACGGACCGGATGGGCCGCACGCGCACGATCCACTTCGTCGGCATCGGCGGCGCCGGCATGGCCGGCATCGCCGAGGTGTTATTGAATCTCGGCTACCGCGTCCGCGGCTCGGACTTGAAGCTCACCTCCGTGACCGAGCGGCTCCGGGCGCTCGGTGCCGACGTGCGCGAAGGCCATGCCGCCGAGCACTTGGGTGACGCCGACGTCGTCGTCGTGTCGAGCGCGGTGGCCGCCGACAACCCCGAGCTGCTGGCCGCGAACGCGCGCCGCGTCCCGGTCGTGCGCCGCGCCGAGATGCTCGCGGAGCTCATGCGCTTTCGCTACGGCGTCGCGATCGCAGGCACGCACGGCAAGACCACGACCACGAGCCTGATCGCGAGCGTGCTCGCCGAAGGCGGCCTCGACCCGACGTTCGTGATCGGCGGCCGGCTCGAGAGCGCGAACGCGAACGCCAAGCTCGGCCAGGGACGCTACCTCGTGGCGGAGGCCGACGAAAGCGACGCCTCGTTCCTGCACCTGCAGCCGATGGTCGCCGTCGTCACCAACATCGACGCGGACCATCTCGGCAGCTACGAGAACGACATGGGCCGGCTCAAGCAGGGCTTCCTCGAGTTCCTGCACAACCTGCCGTTCTACGGTCTCGCCGTGCTCTGCAGCGACGACGACAACACGCGCGAGCTGATCCCCCAGGTGGGTCGCCGCGTCGCGAGCTACGGCTTCGGCGCGCGCGCCGACGTCCGTGCCTACGACGTCGAGCGCATGGGGCTGCGCACGCGCTACAAGGTCACGTCGAAGGAGCGGCCCACGCCGCTCATTGTCGAGCTCAACCTCGCCGGTAGACACAATGTGCTCAACTCGCTCGCGGCGGTCGCCGTCGCCGCCGAGCTCGAGATACCGGATGCGGCGCTCGTCAAGGCGCTGGGCGAGTTCGCGGGCGTCGACCGGCGTATGCAGGTGCAGGGCACGGTTACGACGGCGGCGGGTCGCGTGACCTTCGTCGACGACTACGGCCACCATCCCACCGAGCTCGCGGCGACGATCGCGGCCGCGCGCGACGCCTGGCCGGGCCGCCGGCTCGTGGTCTGCTTCCAGCCGCACCGTTACACGCGCACGGCCGCGCTGCTCGACGACTTCGCGCAGGTGCTCGCGACGGTCGATGCGCTCGTGCTCACGAACGTCTACTCGGCCGGCGAGACGCCGCTCGCGGGCGCCGACGGCAAGGCGCTCGCGCGCGCGGTGCGCGTGCGCGGGACCGTCGAGCCGATCTTCATAGAGGAGCTCACCGAGCTGCCGCAGACGCTCGCGAAGATCCTGCGCGCCGACGACGTGGTGCTCACGCTCGGCGCGGGCAGCATCGGCTCGGTCGCGCCGACGTTGCCGAAGGCGCTGGCGGTGCGCGCGCCGGTGGGTGTGTCGAACGGGGTGTCGAAATGAACGCGGCGCTGAACGACACGCAAGCGCGCGGCTGGCACCGCGACGAGCCGTTGAGCGAGCACACGTCGTGGCGCGTCGGCGGGCCGGCCGATCTCTACTGCAAGCCCAAGAGCGTCGCGGAGCTCCGCGAGCGGCTCGCCGAGCTGCCGGCCGGCATGCCCGTCTACTGGCTCGGCTTGGGCTCGAACCTGCTGGTTCGCGACGGCGGCATCCGCGGCGCCGTGATCGCGACGCAAGGGCTGCCGAAGGACCTCGAGCGGCTCGAGGGCTCGCGCGTGCGCGCGGGCGCGGGCCTGCCGTGTGCGCTGCTGGCGCGTCAGTGCGTGCGCTGGCAGGTTGGGCCGGCCGCGTTCTTCGCGGGGATTCCGGGCACGGTCGGCGGCGCGCTCGCGATGAACGCCGGCGCGTTCGGCGGCGAGACGTGGACGAACGTCGAGAGCGTCGTGACCGTCGACCGCGGCGGCGAGCTCGCGACCCGGCCGCGCGCTGACTTCCGCGTGGGCTACCGCACGGTCGAGGGCCCGCCGGGCGAGTGGTGGTATCTCGGCGCGACCTGGGCGCTCGCGCCCGACACCGAGACGACGGCGGCGACGATCAAGGCGCTGCTGGCCAAGCGCAACGCGACTCAGCCGCTCGGCGTGCCGAGCTGCGGCTCGACGTTCCGCAATCCGCCCGGCGATTTCGCCGGTCGGCTGATCGAGGCTGCGGGCCTGAAGGGCGCGACCGTCGGCGGCGCCGTGGTGTCGCCGAAGCACGCGAACTTCATCCTCAACACGGGGACGGCGACGGCAGCCGACATCGAGGCGCTCATCGCGCGTGTGCAAGCCGCGGTCGCGCGGCACTCGGGCGTGAGCCTCGAGCTCGAGGTTCGCGTGGTGGGCGAAGCCGCGCACCGGAGGAGCCGCTGATGCTCGGCCGCAAAGCCAACCGCCGCAGGGTGGAGAGCCGGCTCGCCAAGCTGCGTTTGCCCAACGTCGCGCTCGGCTGGCTTGCGCGCGTCCGCACGATCGGCCTGTCGTCGTTCCTCGTGCTCGCCCTCGCAGGTCTCCTCGCGGGCGCGCGCGTGCTGCTCGATCAGCCGGTGCACAAGCTTATTGTCGAGGGCACGTTTCAGCGCGTCTCGTCGCTGCAGGTGGAGGAGGCGGTCGCGCCGGACCTCAAGCGCGGGTTCCTATCGGTCGACCTGCCGGAGCTGCGCGCGCACGTGCGGCGTCTCGACTGGGTAGACCAGGTGAACGTCGGCCGCACGTGGCCCGACACGCTGATCGTGCGGGTCACCGAGCATCGCGCCGCCGCGCGTTGGGGCGACACGGGCCTGCTCAACGTGCGCGGCGAGCTGTTCACGGATCACGCGCAGCACGCGTACCCCGAGCTGCCGAACCTGTCCGGGCCGCCGGGCAGCGAGAACGAGGTGGCGCGCCGCTACCTCGCCGCGCGCGGCCGGCTCGCGGAGGCCGATCTCGCGCTCGAGTCGCTGCGCATGGACGAGCGCGGCGCGTGGACGCTCGTGCTCGGCGGCGGCCAAGAGATCCGGCTCGGCCGCCGGGACATCGACGTGCGGCTAGCGCGGTTCTTCGACGTCGTCGCGCCGGCGCTCGCGGGTGTGCTCGGGCGCGTCGACTACGTGGATTTGCGGTACACGAACGGCTTTGCCGTCGGCTGGCGCGAGGCGAACGCCAAACAGCTCACCGCCGCGGCGCGGGGTAACGATGGGTAGGCGCGACGAACGCAAGCTCGTGGTCGGCCTCGACATTGGCACGTCGAAAGTCGTCGCGATCGTCGGCGAGCTGTCGCTCGAGGACAAGATCGAGGTCATCGGCATCGGGTCGAACCCGTCGCGAGGGCTCAAACGCGGCGTCGTCGTCAACATCGAGTCGACCGTGCAGTCGATCCAGCGCGCGATCGAGGAAGCCGAGCTCATGGCAGGTTGCGAGATCAACACCGTGCTCACCGGCATCGCCGGTAGCCACGTGCGGTCGCTCAACTCGCACGGCATCGTCGCGATCCGCGACAAGGAAGTGAGCGCCGGCGACGTCGAGCGCGTGATCGACGCGGCGCGGGCGGTCGCGATCCCGGCCGACCAACGCGTGATCCACGTGCTGCCGCAGGAATTCATCATCGACTCGCAGGAAGGCATCCGCGAGCCGATCGGCATGTCGGGCGTGCGGCTCGAGGCGAAAGTGCACCTCGTGACCGGCGCCGTGAGCGCCGCGCAGAACGTCGTGAAATGCATCCAGCGCTGCGGGCTCACCGTCGAAGACATGGTGCTCGAGCAGCTCGCGTCGAGCTACGCGGTGCTGACCGAGGACGAGAAGGAGCTCGGCGTTTGCATCGTCGACATGGGCGGCGGCACCACCGACATCGCGATCTTCTGCCACGGCGCGATCCAGCACACGGCCGTGATCCCGATCGCGGGCGACCAGGTCACGAACGACATCGCCGTGTCGCTGCGCACGCCGCTGCCGTACGCCGAGGAGATCAAGATCAAGTACGCCTGCGCGCTCTCGCAGCTCGCCAATCCCGACGAGACGATCGAAGTGCCGAGCGTCGGCGACCGGCCGCCGCGGCGGCTCGCGCGCCAGACGCTCGCCGAGGTCGTCGAGCCGCGCTACGAGGAGCTCTTCCAGCTCGTGCGCGAAGAGCTCCGGCGCAGCGGTTTCGAGGAGCTGATCGCCGCCGGCGTCGTGCTCACGGGCGGCAGCGCCAAGATGGAAGGCGCGATCGAGCTCGCGGAAGAGGTGTTCCACATGCCGGTGCGGCTCGGAGTTCCGCAGTTCGTCGAGGGACTCTCGGACGTAGTGCGCAATCCGATCCATGCGACCGGCGTCGGGTTGTTGTTGTACAGCAGGCAGCAGATGCAGCAGAAGGCGGAGAACGCCGCCGCGAGGAACGGCATCCAAAACACCTTCGGCAGGATGAAGTCGTGGTTCACGAAGAATTTCTAGTTTTCACTCATTCAAGGCAAGGAGATCCGGAATGTTCGAACTGATGGACGGGTACAGCCAGACGGCTGTCATCAAGGTGCTCGGCATAGGCGGCGGCGGCGGCAACGCGGTCGCCCACATGGTGCGGGCGGGCATCGACGGCGTGGACTTCATCTGCGCGAACACCGACGCACAGGCGTTGAAGGTCGCGAAGGTGAAGACCGGTCTCCAGATCGGCTGCAACATCACCAAGGGCTTGGGCGCCGGCGCCAACCCCGAGGTCGGCCGGCAAGCCGCGATGGAAGACCGCGACCGCATCCAAGAGGTCATCGAGGGCGCGGACATGCTGTTCCTCACCGCCGGGCTGGGCGGCGGAACGGGCACCGGCGCGGCGCCGGTCGTGGCGCAGCTCGCGAAGGAGATGGGCATTCTCACGGTCGCGGTCGTGACGAAGCCGTTTCTCATGGAAGGCGGTAAGCGCATGCGGATCGCGGAGCAGGGCATCGCCGAGCTCGCCCGGTTCGTCGACTCGCTGATCACGATTCCGAACGAGAAGCTGCTGTCGGTGCTCGGACCCACGACGACGCTGCTCGACGCGTTCAAGGCCGCGAACGAAGTGCTGCAAGGCGCGGTGCAAGGCATCGCCGAGCTCATCACCCGTCCCGGCTTGATCAACGTCGACTTCGCCGACGTGCGCACGGTGATGTCGGAGATGGGCATGGCGATGATGGGCTCGGGCGTGGCGACAGGCCAGGACCGCGCTCGGATCGCGGCGGAGGCCGCCGTGTCGAGCCCGCTGCTCGAGGACATCAACTTGTCCGGCGCGAACGGTATTCTCGTGAACGTCACGGCCGGCACGGATCTCTCGATCGGCGAGTTCCAGGAGGTAGGCGACACCGTGAAGCAGTTCGCGTCCGACGACGCGACGGTCGTCATCGGCACCGTCATCGACCCCGAGATGACCGACGAGATCCGGGTCACCGTCGTCGCGACCGGGCTCGGTCAGGCCGTGGGCTTCGCCGAGAAGCCGATGAAGGTCGTGCGCCGGACGCTCACGGGCGCGCCGCCCCCGAGGAGCCGCGAGCCGAACTACGCGGAGCTCGAGAAGACGCCGGCGGTCAGCCGTAAACGCGCCGTCGGCGACGGGATGACGGGCAACGAGAACCTCGAGGACCTGCTCGACATCCCGGCCTTCCTCCGGCGCCAGGCGGACTAACGTCGCAGGCCCAGAGTCGTGTCTCACTTTGGCCGTTGGGGTCGAGGTGGCTGCGGCCGTACTTCGGGGTCCTCCCCAGACCCGCCGGAAGACCATCCCTGGGGCTCCGCGCGGCACATCCGACCGCCATGGATGGCGGGAGTGCCGGGATTGCAGGATGCAAATCCCGGCCATGTGCCGCGAGGGTCTCGGGAGGACCCTTCGAGGTACGTCCGCAG
>DASQOL010000002.1:0-21675 GCA_035644475.1 Gammaproteobacteria bacterium
TCCGACGTCCATCTGGGATCGCGGGCGTGCCGCGTAAACCTGCTGCTCGACTTCCTCCGCCAGACCCGCTGCGAGGTGCTCTATCTCGCCGGCGACATCGTCGACCTCGAGAACCTGCGCCGCGAGTTCTACTGGCCCGCGAGCCACACCGAAGTGCTGCGGCTGATCATGAAGAAGAGCCAGGAAGGCACGCGCGTGGTCTACATTCCGGGCAATCACGATCACGAGCTGCACGCGTTCGCCGGCGCGAAGTTCGGCAACATCGAGATCGTGCGAGACGCGATCCACACGACGCTCACCGGCCGCCGGCTGCTCGTGCTGCACGGCGACCAGTTCGACGCCGTCGTGCGGAGCAAGTCGCTCGGCGTGCTGCTCGGCGGCTTCGCCTGCCGCCGCTTGCTCGAGCTCAATCGCTTCGTGCACTGGCTGCACGACCTCGTCGGCCGGCCGTATTGGTCGCTCGCGCAACACGTGAAAGCGCGCTTCCCCGGCGCCACGCGCTACATCGAGCGCTTTCAGGACGCCACGCTGGTCGCGGCACGCGACGCGGGCGTGGACGGCGTGGTCTGCGGGCACATCCACAAAGCCGCGCTCGCGGAGCGCGACGGGCTGCTCTACTGCAACGACGGCGACTGGGTCGAGAGCTGTACGGCGCTCGTCGAGGATCACGCCGGCCGGCTGTCGCTGCTCGAGTGGCGCCCCTCGGCGCTCGCGCTCGCAGCGTCCGCGACGCTGTCGGTCGCGATCTGGAGCGGCGCTACCGTCGCCACCGCCGACGCCGACTGACCCGAGCACCTGAACTTTGGCGGTGGGTGGCGTATCGTGAGCGCCGGGTAACGCCATGCCGCGCATTCTCGTTTTCCAGCACGTCGCCGTCGAGCCGCTCGGGACGCTCGATGCGTTGATCCGCGCGCGCGGGCATCGGATCCGCTTTCACAACTTCGAGCGCGACCCCGAGGCACAGCCGAGCATCGATAGATATCGTGGGCTCGTCGTGCTCGGCGGGCCGATGAACGTCGAGGATCAGCACCGGCGCACGCACCTCAAGACGGAGCTGCTCGCGATCGAGCGCGCGCTCACGCAGGGCAAGCCCGTGCTCGGGATCTGCCTCGGCGCGCAGCTGCTAGCGCACGTGCTCGGCGGGCCGGTGCGTAGGCACGAGCGGCCCGAGATCGGCTGGTATGACTTGACGCTGAGCTCGGCGGGTTTGGCCGATCCGGTGGTCGGCGCGCTCGGTGCGAGGATGCCCGTGTTCCAATGGCACGCCTACACATACGACTTGCCCGCGGGTGCCGTGCACCTCGCGAGCACCGCTACGTGCGAGCAGCAGGCTTTCCGCTTCGGCGACAAGGCGTACGGCTTCCAGTTTCACCTCGAGGCCGACGCGCCGGTGATCGAGCGCTGGACCGGGCTGCCGTCGTTCAAAGCGGAGCTCGCGGCCGCGGGCCTGCCCACCGACGCGCAAGCGATCCGCGCGGCGACGGGTGCGCTGGTCGAGAGCACGCGGCTACACGCCGAGTCGGTGTTCAACAATTTTCTGGATCTGATCGGCCGGCCGGAACGGCGCCGCGCGTTGCCGTCGCGGGGCATGCCCGCCTGGATGGACTGATTCGTACGCGCCCCCGGAGGGCTGTATGCGACGAACGCTCCTGATCCTCGGTATCGCAGCGGCAGCCGCGGCCGTGGTGGGCGCGCTGCGCGAGCGCGATCCCCCAATCTCGGGCGATCCCACCGCGCTCGGCGAGCTCGACGAAACGGCACGCGCGCACGCGCGCGAGGACGCCGCGCCGCCGATTCGCGAAGCCGCGCCTGCTGCGGCCTCGCCTGAACAACCGTCTGAAGTGCCCGCGCTCGCGCCGCCCCCTCGGAGCGAGCCGCCGCCGGAATCCTCTCCGCCGTCCGTCGCGGATCGGGCGGACGAACGCGTGCTCGAAGCGTGGATGGCGCAGGACGGCACCCTCGCGTACAAAGACTTGGAGCCGCCGCGGCGCACCTACCGCGGGTTCGCGCCGACCACAGGGCCAATGGCCACTGGCTTGATGCTCTGCGATCTGCACCCGGACTTGCCGAAAGTGATAGTGAACCCTGAGCTGGTGGAAGGGCCGTGTGCCGCCGACACGGAACTCATGGAGCACATTGCCAGAGGCGCCGATTCGACGACCGGCTTATGGGCGCCAAACAGCGAGAATCTGTTGCGCGACTTCTTCGAGGAGCACGGCCCGCTCACGGTCGAGCAAGTGATCTGCAGCGATAGCGGCTGCATCGTCGACGGACTGGGGCCCTCGATCAGGAAAGTGCCCCTGGGGGAGTCCCTCGCCGCCGATCTCGAAACGATTGCCAAGCTCCGCGCAGAGCCCTGGTATCAACTCTATTTCGAAGGCGGCGGCGGCCGCACGATCCACCCCGGCGAGATCGGGACGCTGACGTTCGAAAGAGTCATCGTGCTGAAACGACGCACGACGCCATGACCCGAACGCGACGCCGTCGGCAACACGCGTGGTGTTGCCGACGGTGGAATGTCAGCGCCTGCGTGCCTTCGCCTTCTTCGATCTTTTCTTCCCTGTCTTCTTCGCGCTCTTCTTCGCGCTCTTCTTCTTCGCGGCCCGCTTCGCGACCTTCTTTGCTTTCTTCTTTGCTTTCTTCTTGGCCACTTTTTTCGCGGCTTTCTTCGCCTTCTTCTTCGCAGCTTTCTTCTTCGCAGCTTTCTTCGGCGCGGGCTTTGCGACCTTTGCGGGTGCTGCAGCCTTCGTGGGCGCCGCAGCCTTCGTGGGCGCCGCAGCCTTCGCGGGCGGCGCAGCCTTCGCGGGCGGCGCAGCCTTCGCGGGCGCCGCAGCCTTCGCGGGCGCGGCAGCCTTCGCGGGCGGCGCAGCCGGGGGTTTCGCGGGCTTCGCCGGTTTCGCGGCCGCGGCTTCCACCTTCGCCGCCGGCTTGCGCACGTCGACGGCGAGCATGTGCACCGCGAAGAACGCGCCGTGCGGATCGGCGAGCTGCGCGATGCGATCGCCACCCGGCACGTCCATCGGCCCGTTGAGCAGCGCGCCGCGCGCCGCCTTCACGCCGTCGACGGTCTTGTCGACGTCCGGCACGCGCACGTAGCAGACCCAATACGCCGGGCCGGGCTTGCCCATTTCGCCTTTCTTGAACATGCCGCCGAGCTGCTTGCCGTTACGGCCGAACAGCAAATACGCGCCCATGGACTCGCCCATGTCGTAGCTGTGGAGCTTGTCCCAGCCGAACAGCGCGGAGTAGAACCCGAACGCCTCCTCGGCCCCGGCGTTGGTCGCGAGCTCGTGCCACGAGAACTCGCCGTAGGTCGTGGGCGTTTCCGGTCGCGGCTCTTCCGTCGAGCCGTGCACGCCGAACGCGGCGCCGTGCGGATCGGTCAGCACGGCGTAACGGCCGGCATTCGGCAGCGTCGTCGCCGGCGTCGTCACCGTCGCGCCGAGCCGCGTGGCGGCCTCGACGGTTGCGTCCACGTCGGCGGTGCCGACGTACGGCAGCCAATGCGGGACGGCGTCGCGTTTCTCGACCGTGGCCCCGAGCGGCCCGCTCGCCGCCACGAACAGCTGATAGGACGCGTCCTGTTCCCAGCCTTGCTTCTTCCAACCGAGCGTCTTGCCGTAGAACTCGTGCGCGCCCGCACCGTTCGGCGTGATGAGCTCGTGCCAGACGAATCGCCCGCGCACGGTGTTGTCTGCCATGGATGGTCCCCTTGTTATTGATGGAGATCGACCCTGCCGATCATAACCGCAGTTGGCATGGTTCTCGAAAGAGCCGTTCGATCCCTTCTTCACGGAGGAACGACGCATGAACGTGGTCATCATCGATCGTGCGAGCAAGGAGCCGATCGTCCGCTACGAGATCCATCTCGCCGGCGAGCACGACAGGCCTGCCGAACGACGCTACTTCGACGACGCATGGCAAGGAGCGGTGTCGGATCGCCTGGTCGATGCCGCGCGGGCGACCGGTACGACTTCCAGCTGCAGCGGCCGAAGAATCTCTACGAGTCGTCGCGTTAGCACCGCGTGAATCGCGCCCAGCGTTGGTGCAGAATCCCTCCGCGGAGGGCGAGCCGCCCTCGGAGGGTTGCCGATGTCGCCCGTTCGTCTTCGTCCGTCGCTGTCCTTGTGGTTCGCTCTCGGCTTCGCCGCAGCCGCGCTCCCCCCCGGTCTGGCAAGCGCGCAGAACGTGACCCCGGCGGCCGTGGCGGCGTGGCTCGCGAAGTACGAGGCCGCTTGGGAGCAGCGCAGCCCGGACCAAGCGGCGCAGCTGTTCACCGAGAACGCGACCTACCGCGAGACCCCGTTCCAGGACCCGATGAAAGGCCGCGCCGGCATTCGCAAGTACTGGACGGACGTCACCGCCGACCAGCGCTCGATCGCCTTCAAGTCCGACGTCATCGCCGTCCAGGCCAACGTTGGCGTCGCGCACTGGTCCGCGACCTTCAACACGGCGTCGACGGGCGACAAGGTCGAGCTCGACGGCGTGTTCGTGCTGACGTTCGACGCGTCGGGCCTCGTCTCGTCGCTCCGGGAGTGGTGGCACCTGCCTGAGGCCAAATAGCCCCTCCGGTTCCCGTCCGCCGCGGCGCCCCCGGCCTTCGCGCGGTCCAAATCTTGCCTTGGGCGTAGCAACAATTGCGCGACATCCGGTTCCGGCGCTGCCCTGGGCCGCGGCGGCCGCGAGCGTGAAGCACCGGCCCGAGACTTGCATCCGCCCTCCCCACAATGACCGCGGCCCCCATGCAGGGACGCGGATGAGAACGGAATGACGAAGCATCTTTTCCCCGGGGAAACCGAGATGGCGCGCCGTATGCGCGCCCTGAACTGGTCTACGACGCCGTTGGGGCCCGCCGAGCGCTGGCCGCAGTCGCTACTGACCTCGGTGAGCATCTGCCTCGACTGCGCGTTCCCGATCGTGCTCTGGTGGGGCCCGGAGCTCGTGCTCCTGTACAACGACGAGTACGGCGCCGTGATGGGTCCCGCGAAGCACCCCGCGGCCCTCGGCCAGCCCGCCGCCAAGGTCTGGGCCGAGATCTGGGACGTGATCGCCCCGATGCTTTCGCAGGTCATGGAGCGCGGCGAAGCGACGCGCTCGCGCGACCTGCTGCTGCACGTCGATCGCGCCGGCTATCCCGAGGAGGCCTACTTCTCGTTCTCCTACAGCCCGATCCGGGACGAAAGCGGTAGGGTCGGCGGCATTTTCTGCCCGGTGATCGAGACCACGGAGAAGGTGATCGGCGAGCGGCGCCTGCGGACCCTGCGCGACCTCGCCGCCAAGTGCAAAGGCGCCGAGAGCGAGACGGCGGCCTACGAGGCGGCCGCGCAGGTGCTCGCGGCCAATCCGTTCGACCTGCCGTTCGCGCTGCTCTACGAGGTCGCGGACGCCCGCTCGAGCGCGCGGCTCGCGGCCTCGGCCGGCATGGCCGGGCACGCGGACGCGGCTGCGCCGAGCGTGGCGCTCGACGGCGACGACGCCTGGTCGCTCGCCGCGGTGGCTCGCGGCGGGGCGCCCGCGGTCATCACCGACCTCGCGAGCCGCTTCGAGCGTCTGCCCTCGGGTGCGTGGAAGGTGCCGCCGCACCAGGCGCTCGTGCTGCCCGTATTGCTGCCGGGGCACGACCGGCCGCGGGCGCTCTTGGTCGCGGGCGTGAGCCCCATGCGCGCGCTCGACGACGCGTACCGCACGTTCTTCGGGCTCGTCGCCACCCAGATCGCGGCGGGGCTCGCCGACGCGCAGGCCCTGGCAGAGGAGCGCCGCCGCGCCGAGGCCCTCGCGGAGATCGACCGGGCGAAGACCGCGTTCTTCTCGAACGTGAGCCACGAGTTTCGTACGCCGCTCACGCTGCTGCTCGGGCCGCTCGAGGACACGCTCGCGAACGCGCACGGCCCGCTGCCGAAGGAAGCCGCGGCCACGCTCACGGTGGCGCACCGCAACAGCCTGCGGCTGCTCAAGCTCGTCAACGCGCTGCTCGACTTCTCGCGCATCGAAGCCGGACGCGTCGAGGCGAGCTACGAGCCCACCGACCTCGCCGCGTTCACGGCCGACCTCGCGAGCGTATTTCGCGCGGCCACCGAGAAGGCCGGCCTCGAGCTCGTCGTCGACTGCCCGCCGCTCCCCGAGCCCGCGTACGTCGACCGCGACATGTGGGAAAAGGTGGTACTGAACCTGCTGTCGAACGCGTTCAAGTTCACGTTCGACGGCTCGATCACGGTCGCGCTGCACGCGCGCGGCGAGCGCATCGAGCTCGCCGTCGCCGACACCGGCGTCGGCATTCCCGAGGCCGACCTGCCGAAGATGTTTCGACGCTTCCACCGCGTGAAGAACGCGCGCTCGCGCACGCACGAGGGCAGCGGCATCGGGCTCGCGCTGGTCGCCGAGCTCGTGAAGCTGCACGGCGGCGACGTTTCGGTGCAGAGCCTCGAGGGCGGCGGCACGACGTTCGTCGTCGCCGTTCCGGCGGGCAAGGCGCACCTGCCCGCCGACCGTATCGGCGCCGCACGCGAGCTCCCGTCGACGAGCACCGGCGCGACGCCGTTCATCGAGGAGGCCCTGCGCTGGCTGCCGGGCAACGGCAACGGCAACGGCAACGGCAACGGCAATGGACCCAGGCTCCGACAGCAGGGTGTCGTCGACATCGCGGAACACCGGCCGCTGCAGGCCGGCCGCACGAAAACCGGCGCCCGCGTGCTGCTCGCGGACGACAACGCCGACATGCGCGAGTACGTACGCCGCCTGCTCGAGCAGAGCTACGACGTCGAGGCCGTCGCCGACGGCGAGGCCGCGCTCGCGCGGATCCGCGCCGACCGTCCCGACCTCGTGCTGACCGACGTGATGATGCCCCGTCTCGACGGCTTCGGCCTGCTGGCGGTGATCCGCGCCGACGAGCGCACGCGGACCTTGCCGGTCGTCATGCTGTCGGCACGGGCCGGCGAGGAAGCAAGGATCGAGGGCCTCGAGCACGGCGCCGACGACTACTTGACCAAGCCGTTCAGCGCGCGCGAGCTCCTCGCACGCGTCGGCTCGCAGCTCGAGCTCGCGCGGCTACGCCGCGAGTCCGAGCAGGCGCTGCGCGAGGCCGACCGCCGCAAGGACGAATTCTTGGCCACGCTCGCGCACGAGCTCAGGACGCCCCTCGCGCCGATCCGCAACTCGCTCAACATCCTGCGCGTGGGTGGCCGCAACGGCGGCACGGCGGAGCGCGTGTACGAGATGATGGAGCGGCAAGTGAGCCACATGGTGCGGCTCGTCGACGACCTCATGGAGGTGTCGCGCATCACGCGCGGCAAGATCGAGCTGCGCAAGGAGCCGGTGGAGCTCGCCGCGGTGATGCACAGCGCGATCGAGACGAGCCGGCCTCTGATCGAGGCGGCCGGTCACCACTTGACGATCGAGCTGCCGACGGGCCCGCTGCTGCTCGACGCCGATCCCGTGCGTCTCGCGCAGGTGCTCGCGAATCTCCTGAACAACGCCGCGAAGTACACGCAAGACGGCGGCAAGATCTGGTTGAGCGCCAAGCGCGACGACGCGAACGTCTTGATTTCCGTGCGCGACACGGGCACCGGCATCCCGCCCGACGCGCTGCCGCGAGTGTTCGACCTGTTCATGCAGGCGGAGCGGACTTACCACCGCGCCCAGGGCGGGCTCGGCATCGGCCTCACGCTCGTGCGCAGCCTCGTTCACATGCACGGCGGCACGGTCGAGGCGCGCAGCGCGGGGCTCGGCTGCGGCAGCGAGTTCATCGTACGACTGCCGCTCGCGGCGGGGGCCGTCGATGCGCGCGGCGCGGGGCACCGCGCCGAGCGGCCGAAGATCGCGCCGCTGCGCATCCTCGTGGTCGACGACAATCGCGACGCGGCGGCGAGCTTGGGGCTGCTGCTGCAATTCCTGGGCGCGGACGTCGAGATCGCGAACAACGGGCCGGCGGCGCTAGAAGCGTTCCGCACCTATCGGCCGTCCGTCGCGATCCTCGACATCGGCATGCCGGGGATGGACGGCTACGAGGTCGCGCGGCGCGCGCGCCAGATCCCCGGAGGCGCCGACGCTACGCTGATCGCGCTCACCGGCTGGGGCTATGAAGAGGACCGCCGCCGCTCCAGAGAAGCCGGGATCGACCACCACCTGATCAAGCCGGTGGAGCTCGGCGTGCTCGAGGAGCTGCTCGGGTCGCTGCCGGCGGCCGCCGAAGCCTAGCCGCGGAAAATTAGGGACATGTTTGCTTTTCGCGCCCTGCGAAAAGGCAACATGTCCCTGTTTTTCGGGTCACAGGCTGCGCGCAGGTCTTCCCGCGCGCGAGCTCGGTCCGAGCAGCCACCAGAGGATCAGGCCGAGGAGCGGCAGCAGCAGGATCAGCACGACCCAGAGCACCTTCTGACCCGTCGACCCACCTCCGCCGACGATCTTCACGATCGCGTACACGTCCAAGATCAGGACGATCAAGCCCAGCAAGCCGCCGTATCCAACGTCCATCGCGCCACCTCGCTATCGCGTTCCGTTGTGGTGGTCGGAGCAATATCCATGCCAGCGATCCACACTCGCGTGCGGTGGTGCCAGGCACCGAGCAGGGCTCAGCGCGCGAGCGGCCGGATGCCGACGCGCTCGCGAATCTCGGCTAGGAACGGCCGGCTGAGCGCACGAGCCTTGTCGGCGCCCTCGCGCAGCAGCTTCTCTACGTGCGCCGGCGAGGCGATCAAACGGTCGTACTCGGCGCGCTTGTCCACGAGCTCGCTGTTGATGAGCTCGAACAGCAACTGCTTCATCTCGCCCCAGCCGATGCCGGCCGCGTAGCGCTCGCGGATCGCGGCCGTCTGCTGCGCGGTGGCGAACGCCTTGTAGATCTCGAACAACGTGCTGTCGCTCGGGTCCTTGGGCACGCCGGGCTCGAGCGAGTTGGTCTTGATCTTCATCACGAGCTTGCGGAGCTCCTTCTCGCTCGCGAACAGCGGGATCGTGTTGCCGTAGCTCTTCGACATCTTGCGGCCGTCGAGGCCGGAGAGCACCGCCACGTCCTCGCCGATCACCGCCTCGGGCAGCACGAACGTCTCGCCGAAGTGGTGGTTGAACCGCTGCGCGACGTCGCGCGCCATCTCGACGTGCTGCTTCTGGTCCTTGCCCACGGGCACCTTCGTGGCCTTGAACATCAAGATGTCCGCGGCCATGAGGATCGGGTAGCAGTAGAGGTTCATCATGATCGCGTGATCGGCGTCGTTGCCCTCAGCTACGTTGGCGTCGACGGCGGCCTTGTAGGCGTGCGCGCGGTTCATGAGGCCCTTGGCGGTCGACGCGGTGAGAATCCACGAGAGCTCCGGGATCTCCGGGATGTCGGACTGGCGATAGAACATCACCTTGTCGGGATCGAGCCCGCAGGCGAGCCACGTGGCCGCGATCTCGAGCGTGGTGCGCTCCGTGAGCTCGGGTTCGCCGAGCGCGTGATAATCGGCGAGGAAAAAGTAAGAACCCACGCCCGGCCGCACGCTCGCGGCGATCGCCGGCTTGAACATGCCTACGTAGTTGCCGACGTGCGGCGTGCCCGTGGTCTTGATGCCCGTCAGAACCGTGTCCATCGAACCTTCTCTCGGCGCGCGGTACGCGCGCGAATGTTGCTAGTAGCCGGCCGCGTGGCCGTCTTTGCGCGACTCGCTCGCGCCGTGATAGACGCCGCGGTCAAGAAGTATCGCCTGATAGCCGCCGAACGCCCCGCCGACGGCGAGCGGCGAGTGTGCTCCTGCACTCGCGGCACTTCCGCCATCCATGGCGGTCGCGTCGACGCGGTGGCCGAGCGCGCGCAACCCCTCGAGCGACTCCGCCGCGATCCCGGGCTCGACGTAGACGATGCCGCCGTCGCGCATGCGCGCACCGCCGGTGGGCTCGGTGGAGCCCTCGTGCCGCACGCGCGGCGCGTCGCCGGCTTCCTGCGGGTTCATGCCGAAGTCGATCATGTTGCTCAAGACTTGCACCTGGCCTTGCGGCTGCATCGCCGCGCCCATGACGCCGAACGCGAGCAGCGCCTCCGCACCCTGTTCCTGCCGAATCGCAAAGCCGGGAATAATAGTATGGAACGGCCGCTTGCCGGGCTCGTAGACGTTCGGGTGGCCGGCCTCGAGCGCGAACGACGAGCCGCGGCTCTGCAGGCCGAAGCCGAACCGCTCTATCGTCATCCCCGAACCGAAGCCCAAGTAGTTGCTCTGGATCAGCGACACCATGGTGCCGCGACCGTCGGCCGCCGCGAGATAGACCGTGTCGCCGCCGCGTAGCTGCGTCGGATCGCCGTGCTCGGGCGCGCGAGCCGCCTGCCGCGGGTCGATGGCGGCGCGCCGCCGCGCCGCGTACTCCTTCGAGATGAGCGCGTCGACAGGGACGGCCGCGAACTCCGGATCGGCGTAGAAGCGCGCGCGATCCTCGAACGCGAGCTTCTTCGCTTCGATCAAGAGGTGCAGATGCTCCGCGCCGCCCCACTCGAGCGAGGGGAGATCGTAACCCTCGAGCAGATTCAGCATTTGCAGGACGGCGATGCCCTGACCGTTGGGGGGGAGCTCGAACACTTCCCAACCGCGATAGCCGGTGGAGACCGGCTCCACCCAAGTGGAGCGATGGGCCGCGAAATCGTCGCGGCGCAAGTAGCCGCCCCGCGCGCCGAGATAATCGTGAACCGCCTCCGCGATAGGGCCTCGATAGAACGCGTCGCGGCCGCCGCTCGAGAGCAGCTCGTAAGCGTCCGCAAGGCGCGGATTCCTGAACGTTTCACCTGCGCGCGGCGCGCGGCCGTCAGACAAGAACACGGCGTCGAAGCCCGCGTATTCGCGCACCGCCCCCGCGCCGGCCGCCCAGTCGCGGGCGATCACCTCGCTCACCGGGAAGCCGTCGCGCCCGTAACCGATCGCGGGCGCGAGCAGCTCGCGCACCGGCAGTGTCCCGAAGCGCGCGTGCAGCTCGAACCAGCCGTCGACCGCGCCGGGCACGCTGACCGAGAGCGGGCCGCCGTCCGGCACGTGCTTCAGACCCAAGCGCTCGAAGTGGTCAAGCGTCAACGCACGCGGCGAGCGGCCGGTGGCGTTCAAGCCGAACAATCTGCCCGTTCCGGCGTCGCGAACGATCGCGAACAAGTCGCCGCCGATGCCGCAGCCCGTCGGCTCCATGAGCCCGAGCGCCGCGTTGGCGGCGATGGCCGCGTCGACCGCCGACCCGCCGCGTCGCAGCGTATCGACGCCGATCTCGGTGGCGAGCGGGTGGCTGGTCGCGACCATGCCGCGCCGGCCCATCACGACCGAGCGCGTCGCGAATCGCTGTCCTCTGGTGTTGCTCATGAGAAGGCCGCTGGGGCGAGGTCGCCCATTATTCCCGATCTGCCTTGACGCGCACCCGGGCGCCAGAGTATTAGTGTGTTGCCGACGCAATACACCTGCCGCTCGCGCAAGCACCGCGCGGCCACTGGAGCTCGACAATCACCATGCTCGCCCTCTACCTACGCTCGGCGCTCGCGCGGCTGCGCTTCGGCAAGCAGATTGCCGCGATCAACATCATCGGGCTGACGCTCGGCTTCACGTGCTTCGTCATCGGCTACGTCGTCTCGGAGTATCTGCGTAGCGCCGATCAGCACATGGCCAACATCGATCGGATCTACGTCGTGCAGCAGCGCAACGTCTGGCCGGGTGAGGACACCGCGAAGGCGTTCTCGCCGTCGGCTTCGCGCCGGCTGGCCGACTACATCCGCGCGGACGTTCCGGAGATCGCAGCCGTCGCGCGCCTCAAGTCCGAGCTCGTGCGTGTGAGCGTGGGCGACCATTCGTTCCCGTTCCCCGTGCGGTTCGCCGACTCGGACCTGCTGCGCATCTTCGACTTCCCGTCGGTCGCGGGCAACGCTCCCGCCGCGGGCGACGCTTCCGCCGCGCTCGACGAGCCGCGCGGCGCGGTCATCACGGTCGACATGGCCGAGGGGATGTTCGGCACGCGCGATGCCGTCGGCAAGACATTCACGATGACCCGGCAGCAGCGCACCGTCGACGTCGTCGTGCGCGGCGTGGTCGCGCAATCGGGCAAGGTTTCGACGGTGGGCTTTCCCTCGCCGCGCTCGAACATCCTCGCCGGCATGGACGTGCTCGACGCGCTCAGCGAGGGCGAGCGGCGCGACGACTGGTACGGCGACTTCTCCACGCCGACGTACGCGCTGCTGCCCGCGGACGGCTCGCTGTCAGCCGCCGAATTCGAGCGCCGCTTGCAGCGCCTCGGCGACCGGGTGGTCCCGCAGCGCGGTGAGACCGCCGGGTTTCGCGTGCGTCACGTCTCCGACTATTACGACGACCAGATGAACGCGGTGCTCGGTCAGCTGGGCTTCGCGCCGGGCCTGCGCGTCACGCTGCTGCTGTTCCTGCCGGCCCTCGCGATCTTGGCGATGGCGTGCTTCAACTACGTCAATTTAGCCGTGGCGATCGCCGCGACGCGCGCGAAAGAGGTCGGAATGAACAAGGTGCTCGGCGCGAGCACGCGGCAAGTGGTCGAGCGGCACATGCTCGAAGCAGGCGTTGCAGTGGTCATCGGGCTCGCGCTCGGCTTTGCGCTCGCGGCCTCGTTCGTGACGGCCGTCAATCGATTGCTCGCTCTCACGATCCCGTTCTTCGAGCTCGTTGGGCCCGCGTTCTGGCTGACCTCGGCCGCGCTCGCGCTCGGGACCACGGCACTGGCGGGCGCCTATCCGGCGTTCGTGATGTCGCGTTTCCGGCCGCTCGACACGCTGCGCGCGGGATCCAAAAGCGCGGGATCGGGCACGTTGCGCGGCATCTTCATCGGCATTCAGTTCACCGTCGCGAGCGTGATGCTGACTGCCGTGTTCGTGATGTACGCGCAGAACGGCGCGATGCGGCGCGAGGCCGCTTGGTTGCCCGCGGATCCGCTGGTGCAGCTCGACAACAACCTGCTCGAGACGCCGGGCGTCGACTCGGAGCTCCTGACGGCGGAGTTGCTCGCCTCTCCTGCGATCAAGGGTGTGACCGGGATGCCCGACGGCGTCTGGACCGCCGCGATGACCGACGACGCCTACTCGCGCTCGGAGCTCGACGGCGAGGTGCCGGTCGCGCTGCGGACCCGGGCGATCTCGTACGACTTCTTCACGACGATCGGCGTCCAGCTGAGCGCCGGCCGGTCGTTCACGCGCGGGCTCGACCGGCCGCGCGACCGCGGCGCGGATCGCGACACGCCGCAGACCGGCCGCCGCGGCCTCGTGGCCGACCGCGACGCGCTGCGGTTGCTCGGCTGGCAAAACCCGAGCGACGCGATCGGCGCGGCGATCTACCGGCGCACCGCGTCGGAGGAAGGGCCGGCGGCCGCAAGCGTCGTGGAGTACGAGATCATCGGCGTGGTCGACAGGCCTCCGCTGCAGGCGCTCTCGACAGGCGCACCGAGCGTCTACGAGCTCGACCCGCACAACTCGCGGCTCATCGTTCGGCTCGCGGCCGACGACGTTGCGGGAGGGTTGGCACACATCGACTCGACGTGGAAGCGCCTCGTTCCCGATAGCCCGCTTCGTGCCGTCCGCTTCGTCGACGAATCGCTCCACGAGGCCATGCAAACGATGAACTGGCTGGCCACTGGGCTCCTGAGCGTCGTGACGTTGGGCTTCCTGGTCGCGGTCGCGGGCATCTTCGGCATGGCGCTGTTCGTGGCGAGCCGGCGGCGCCACGAGATCGGCATCCGCAAGTCCTTGGGCGCCGCCGCGAGGGACATCTTGCGGCAGCTGCTCGTCGAGTTCGGCAAACCCGTGCTGGTCGGCAACGTGGCTGCCTGGCCGGTCGCCTACGTGCTCGCGCAGATCTACGGGGGCCTGTTTCTCGAGCGGGCGCCGGCTACGCCGTGGCCCTACGTCGGCAGCCTCGTGCTGACGCTCGGCATCGCCTGGCTCGGAGTGGGAGGCCAGGCGCTGCGCGCCGCGCGGCTGCAACCCGCGCGCGTGCTCCGCTGCGAGTAACACCGAAGGTCGTGTCTCACTTTGGCCGCGCGATGCGGGTGATGGCTGCGGCCGTACCTCGAACGGGTCTCCCGAGACCCTCGCCGCACAGGGATGTGCGGCGCGGAGCCCCAGGGATGGTCTTCCGGCGTGTCTCGGGAGGCCCGTTCGAGGTACGGCCGCAGCCGCCGCAACGCTGAACGCGGCCAAAGTGGGACACGACCGACCCCAAAAGGTCGATGGTCGGGGGCGCGCAGGCCGTCTATCATTTCGGCCTTCGAACCTTTGGCAAACCCCAAGGCATACTTTGAGCACCTCGCGACCTATCGGTATGGCCGCGCCCGGCGGCGACGCCCGGGCCGAAGAGCTCGCCGTCAAGCTCGGGGCCGAGTACGGCGCCCACCTCGCGATCATGGATCGCCGGCTCGAGGAGGCGCTGACTGCCGCCGGGTTCGACGGCGCCGTGGTCTTCGCGGGCGACGAGCAGATGGTCTTTCGCGACGATCAGCCCTACCCGTTCAGCGCCGAGCCGTACTTCAAGGCGTGGGTGCCGCTAACCCAGGCGCCGGGCTCGTTCGTCCGTCTGGTGCCGGGCCAGCGGCCGATGCTCGTCTACAAGCAAGTGGAGGACTTCTGGTTCGAGCCGCCGGAGGACCCGAGCGGCTACTGGACGCAGCACTTCGACATCCGCATCGCGCGCAGCGACGCCGAGGCACGCAAATTGAGCGGCAGCGGCCCCCGTTGGGTGGCCGTCGGTGAGCCCGCGTCGATTCCGGCGGCGTCGACGCCGCAGACTCAACCCGCGGTCAATGACGCCAAGTTCCTGAGCCATCTCGACTATTACCGCGCCGTGAAGACGCCCTACGAGCTGCTGTGCATGCGCGCGGCGCAGGCGATCGCCGTACGCGGGCACCTCGCCGTGGCGGCCGCGTTTGGCCCCGGCGTCTCGGAGCTCGAGTTGCACAACGCGTACTGCAAGGCCACCGAGCAACGCGAGTCGCAGTTGCCCTATGGCAGCATCGTGGCGCTCAACGAGCACGGCGCAACGCTGCACTACCAGCACCTGCGCGCGCGGGCGCCGGCGGTGGGCCGCTCGCTGCTGATCGACGCGGGCGCACAGCACTTGGGCTACGCGGCCGACATCACGCGCACCTGGGCCGCCGCCACGGACGACTTCGGCACGATCATCGCCTCGGTGGAGGCGTTGCAACAGCAGGTGTGCCGCGAGGTGAAGGCCGGCGCCGACTTCGTCGCGCTCCACAAGCTCGCGCATCGGCTGCTCGGCGGCGTGCTGCGCGAACACGGCCTCGTGCGCTGCAGCGCCGAAGAAGCCGACGCGCTCGGCATCACGCGCGCATTCCTCCCGCACGGGCTCGGGCACCTGCTCGGCCTGCAGGTGCACGACGCCGGCGGCCGGCAAGTCTCTCCGGACGGCGCGCGCCGCGAGCCGCCGGCCGAGGACCCGTTCCTGCGCCTGACGCGCGTGCTCGAAGCCGGCTTCGTGGTCACGATCGAGCCGGGGATGTATTTCATCCCCGCGCTCTTGAAGTCGCTGCTCACCAAGCACGAGGACAAGGTCAACCGCGCGAAGATCGAGCGGCTCCTGCCGTTCGGCGGAATCCGGATCGAGGACGACATCGAGGTCACCGCCGACGGCTCGAAGAACCTCACGCGCGAAGCGTTCTCGGCCCTCGGCGGCCAGGCACGCTCCCGCGAGCGGCACTGATCGGCAGCAGGAACGGAATCGACGATGTCGCATCGCACTCAAGACCTCCCGCCGCTCACCGGCCTCCCGCGCGTGATCCGCGAGCTGCGCTATCACGAGGGGACGCGCCAAGGGTTCGCCGTAATCCTGATCGTCGTCTACACGCTGACCGCGGAGCCGCTGCGCGCGCTCGCCGCGATCGGGGTGCCGATCGCGCTCGTCGGCGCGCTCGTGCGGCTCTACGCGAGCGGCTTCATCATCAAGAATCAGGAGCTCGCCTCCGACGGCGCGTATCGATTCGTGCGCCATCCGCTCTACACGGGCAACATCCTGCTCGTGATCGGCTTCGCGATCGCGGGCTCGCGGTGGTGGGGCGTGCCGCTTGCGCTGTTCTTCTTCTGGTTCTACTACCCCACGGCGATCGAGTACGAGGACCGCAAGCTGCACCGGATCTTCGGCGCGGCCTGGGAGCAGTGGGCGAGCCGCACGCCGACGCTCGTGCCGCGCTTCGACGGCGGCTCCGGCGGCGGCGCGGGCACCTGGTCGCTCGTGACGAGCGCCAAGCGCAACGGCGAGCTGTTTCTCGTCGCGTTCTCGCTCGTCTGTCTTGCGTGGGTCGCGTGGCTCGCGTGGGCGTGACTAGGGCCCCGGTGTCTGGCACCGACGCTGGCGACACTGGCGCGACGGCCGGGTCGTGACCGCCGGCCCGTCAGCGCCCGCGCGCGCGGAGCTCGACGATTGGCTGCGGCGCGCGATGAGCGCGGCGCACGGCACACGGCTCGGCACGGGCTACCAAGGCGCCGTGCATCTGTACGCGAGCCCGGTCGGCGACGTCGTCGTCAAGCAGCCGCATCAAGGCCGCTGGCTGAGCCCGCTCGGGCGCCACTTGCTGCGGCGCGAGGCGGCCGTCTACGCGCAGCTCGTCGGAGTTCCCGGCATCCCGCGTTCATACGGCCTGCTCGACGAGCGGTATCTCTTGCTCGAGCACGTGCCCGGCCCGTCGTACCGCGGCCAGGAGACGCGTCTCGCTGACCGCGAGCGCTTCTTCGCGCTGCTGCTCGAGACGCTGCGCGCGATGCATGCAGCCGGCGTTGTGCACGGCGACTTGAAGCGCAAGGACAACCTCATCGTCGGCCCGGGCGAGCGGCCGTATCTCATCGACTTCGGCATCGCCACGCGGCGCAAGACGTCGGGCGGGTCCCTCGGGTCTTGGTGGTTCGATCACGCACGGCAAGGCGACTACAACGCGTGGATCAAGCTCAAGTATGGCCGGCGGGTCGACCCAGGCGAAGCGGCCGCGGTGCTCTCGCCTGCCGACGGCGCGATCTACAAGCCGCTTTGGAGCGAGCGGATCGCGCGCGCGGTTCGTGTGCCGTGGCAGAAGATCACGCTGCGACGACCGAGACAGCGGTGGCGGCGCCGACGCGAGCAGCGCGACGGCGACGACGACGCGTAAGACTGTGGTGGCGTCGCTAGCGTGTCAGGATCCATTCAGGGCGTCGGCCCTGGCGGCCCGGGGAACCCGCCGTCGCTTGTCACGATCGGCGGTGTGCCGAGGGTAATCACTTGTCGCTGACCACTTCGCTCGACGGTCACGTTGACGCCGTATGGGCTGAGAATTGAATTGAACGTCGTCATGCTGCCTTGCGGATCATCGAGCGGCACGCCGCTGATCTCCACGACGAGATCCCCGTGCTGCAAGCCGAGCGCGGCGAACGCCTGCGCGTCACCGGTCGGGTAAAAGCGATAGCCGCGTTGGACGCCATTCGCGAATACCGGTTGTGGACGGACCACGGCGGCGAGCGTGGCGCTATTTTTCGGCCCGGCTGGCGGCGCACTGTAAGCGGAGGGCGATGACGGCTGCGTCGTCGTTACCGCAAGCGTCTCGAACACGCCGGCTCGGTCCAGGATCACATGATCGCGGTAAACCGCCTCGAGCTTCGCGTCGGGGGTGACAGGTTCACCGACGCGGTAGGACCGGGCGGAGTGTGGCGATTCGCCGAGAACGGCCACGCCGGTGACTGGATCGTTGGTGGCAACCGTTCCAATGAGCACCAAATTGAGACTACTCTCGCCCCCGGTTTGGGATGGACCTCCCTTTTCGACGCCCCCTTGGTGACTCTCTCTGGGTACCATTCCCGAATCGCCGCCCACAGGCGCATAACTCGTGGAGGCCTCGCTGACGTTTATTGCGCGGCGAAACGGGACGGGCAATAGCGCCCCGCTCAGGCTCGCGGATCGTAAAACGATCGCGCCGAGCAACAGAAGTGCAACAAATAATGCGATCAGTTGCGCCACGCGGGCAACTGCTGGCCGAGCAGAGATCTCATGCGAGTCTCGGCCAGAATCGCGCGTGACGGCGAACCTCCCATCGCCGACTTTCACGGGAGCCGCTCCTCGATTCGCCGAGCGAACGACCTCGCTGAGAGGCGTCTTGACGAACTCCGCTCCACGCTGTCAGCTACCTACAGCACCGGCAACCAGGATGGCCCGCAGAAACCTGCAGACACGAAATGGGTGTGCCCAACCAATCATTGCGGCACTACCTCACGAGCCACGAAGACGAAGTCGCGCAGGCAGAAGTTCTCGACCACTACGTCCTCGTAGTACTTCTTTGCCAGCAATCGGTCGGCGTCGCTGGTCCCATCCCCGAGGTCGTCATAACGAACTGCAACCCCGACTACGACCACCTTTCGTCCCTCCAGCGGCGCGAACTTAGCTCGTCCTGCGCCGGTTCCGTTTATCAAGCTGACACATTTTTCACTCTCCTTCCTATCGAAGGGATCGTAGGAGTTGAAGTCCTTCGTGGGGAACAGAACCCACTCGAACTTGCTGCCCGCAAACCATCCTTCGATCTGAACCGTACTGGGACCAAGCTCTATCGGCTCCTGACCACGGGCGACAACACAACCCAGGGTCGCAGCGAGGAGACCGACTACAAGCGCGATGGCTATGGGACCACCTGACAGTTTGCACCGGGCCCCGAGGGTGGCGGTGTCAGTCTTCCCGTAAGCACCACCGGTCTCGACCCTCTGGCGGCTCCCTTGCGCAGCACCCACGCACTCGTCTGATTGATGTTGTACACAGGGTATTTCTGCGCCTGCGTGTAGTCGCCAGCACCGGGCCATGCGTAGCTCCACTTCGTGTGAGTATGAACTATCGCATAGATTTCCAGATCTTCCGGCAGCTTGTAGCTGTTTTGCGCCAAGGGTTTTCCGCATGTGTCTTTTCCGTTTACTGGGTGCGCGGGAACGTGAATCACTGTTCCTTCGTAAGTGACGACCCAGATCTGCTCAAGGGGAGTTGGTTGGGTCGGGTTGAGCTGAATTGTGACACCGGCAAGTTTCCTTTGTTTCTTCGCGGTGACCACGATCTGATCGATGATCGCATTGAGCTGCAGGTTTTGGAGAGCTGCGGCTTCCTGCGCTGATACGTAGTCCATGGTCCCGGTGAAGCGGCCAAAGGTGTCGAAGAAACTGCCCGGGTCGTAGATCTGGCAGTCGAACCCGCATCCGTCGTCGTCCGGCCGGCCGTAGATGTGGATTACTTCCGTGTCCAGACCGGTGGGATCTCGCTGGTTGATTGGATCGCTGTCAGCGTAGGCGTAGAGATTTGTCCCAGACGCGTATCCAATCGGATCTGTTTGCATGAAGCGTCCGAGCGAAGGGGTATAGAAGCGAGCCTTGAAGTAGTAGAGATTGATCTCGGCGATGAACAGTTGGCCGGTGAACTGGAACCGCCCGGCGTTCGTTGCAGCCGGCTGGCCATACTCGTCGAAGCGGTTAATCGCGAACGCGACACCCGACACGTTGCTGACCGCGACAATCGAGCCTCGCTCGTCTGCGTGCAACCAACGGCGGCTGGCCACTCCGCTTCCTTCATACCAAACGATCGGTTCGTCCTCCGTCGGACCGTGCACATAGCGCCGTAAGAGCTGGTTGCTCGAGTTGTACTCCGCGACGAGCTCATTCCCGTCATAAGCAAATCGCGTGATGGTCGCCCCGGAAATCTGATACACGCGACCGAGTGGATCATAAGTCAATGCAACCGACCCCGGCGCGCTCGTTAGCAAGTTCTCGGAACTGTAGCCGTAGGCGCCGGTTCCGAAGTTGGTGAGATTGCCGCGTGCGTCGTGGGACGGGTTGACGGAGCCAGCTGTCGAGTACTGGTTCAAGGAATTGGGCGTGTAGCTTCGCGTGGTGTTTTGATTCTCGGTCCAGCCAAACCCGTCATTCGTCGACGTGCGCGTAGCGATCTGCCCGGCGGGGTTGTACGTCATACCTACCATTTGGTCTGCGTTGTTCGACAAGAAGTCCTGCGTAAGCTGATCGAGACGCGATGCCGTGTCGTAACTGTAGCCAGTCGACGTACCGTTGCCACGCGCGATCGAGGTCCGCCGTCCGAGACTGTCATAGGCGAATGTTGCAAGGACGCCGACGCCACTCGCGGCACCGTTCTCGCGTACGACGGTCATTTCACCCGTAGCCAGATAGTCGTAGTTCACATAGAACCCGTCTGGCCAAGTAAGTCTCGTTCGACGACCTCCTGCGTCGTAGTCGGACGTTAGGGTGCCTTGGGGACCTGTCTGGGTATGCAGTCGGCCCAATCCGTCGTAGCCGAACGACACACTGTGTCCGGATTGTGTCGCTGCCGTGGGATCACCGAGATTGTCGTAGGCGTATGCAACGTCCAACTCCGAGCCCGGCAGATCCTTTGTCCACAGACGACCGATATTGTCGTAAGTGAAGCTGACAATCTGTCCGTCGCGAAGCCGCTTCTGGAGGGTGTGACCGCTAGCATCGTAGGAGAACTCCTCGTAGTCCGTTGTGGAGCTCTGACCCGAAGATGATGGATACCGCATCTTGTACGGCCGATCATGCCCGTCGTATTCGAACGTCGTCACGTTCCCCCGAGCATCGGTATTGGTCAACGGGTTGCCGTTGCTCGTATAGGTTGTCTTCTCTACTTCTCGCAGCACCGACGTAGGGAACCCCTCCTGGACTAGCCACGATCGACCCGCAGCGTCGTACGATGTCCTCGTTATCCGATCCGGACCGAAACTTCCGGTAGTCGCAAGCGTGCACGCCGAGGGCAGTGAAGAGAACGTCGTGGGATTCATTCTTTGCGCCGTGCACTCCGGACGGCCCGCCGCGTTGTAGCTGAACTGCCTGAGCGCCAACACCGACCCGCCAACCGTCAGTGATTGGGACGCCTGACGGCCAGCGGCGTCGTAGCCGACATTGAGGGCCTCCAGGACGGTCATCGCCGTCCAATCAGCGTCTGACAAGCTCTCTACCGTCCCTCGCTCGGTCGAAGTGACCGAATCGTCGAGGTTGTACGCGAGACGAACCGCGCGCCGCTTCAAGGAACCCGCGCCATCGGGGTCCGGGCCCGCGACACCGACGACACGCCGCAGTACGTCATAGCGCGTGCGAATAGTGTCGACTGCGCCCGCCAACGGCCCGTCGACCGTGAGACGGTTGCCCCGATCGTCGTACGTGAAACTGGTCGTCGCGCTGAGCGAGCCATCGCCGGCGCTCTGCGTGACTGACAACAACAGCAGATTACTGGCCGCCGAGGAAGAACCGGTTTGATAGGCTAACGTGGTCTTCGTTTCGTCCGCTGTCCCGTCGCACGACGAGGTCGTTCGACACGCCGATACGCTAGTGAGCTTGTAGATGGGCTGAGGTGCCTGAACGATCGTCTCGGAGGTGTCCTTGTACCACGCGTACAGGGGCGTGTAGGTATAGCGGCTTTGCGGCCTAACTCCGCCGGAGTACGGTGCGGGCTCTGTGACGGTGAGCACTCCACCGTGAACATTGCTGTAGGTGTAGTCGGTGGTCTGAGCGCGCTCGTCGGCCGTCGACGTCGGCTTGTTGCATGTCTTCGGATAAGTGCAAGTCGCCGGATAGATCGCCGTGGTGACAATATCTGCCAGTCCGGAGCCGGGCTTTGCCACCTTGCGGACCTCGGTCACGTTGCCCCGAGCGTCATACGCGATCTGAACGTAGTTGCCCTCGGGGTAGGTAATTCG
>DASQOL010000003.1:0-55019 GCA_035644475.1 Gammaproteobacteria bacterium
CAAGGGTTTGGCTGTTCGCCAATTAAAGTGGTACGCGAGCTGGGTTCAGAACGTCGTGAGACAGTTCGGTCCCTATCTGCCGTAGCCGTTGGAGATTTGAGGGTGAGCTGCTCCTAGTACGAGAGGACCGGAGTGGACGTACCTCTGGTGTTCCGGTTGTCACGCCAGTGGCATTGCCGGGTAGCTATGTACGGAAGGGATAACCGCTGAAAGCATCTAAGCGGGAAGCCCACCCCAAGATTAGATTTCCCTGGGGACTCGATCCCCCTAAAGGGCCCTCGTAGACTACGAGGTTGATAGGCTGGGTGTGGAAGTTGAGTAATCGACGAAGCTAACCAGTACTAATTGCCCGTGAGGCTTGACCATATAACACCCAAGCGGTTTGGGTTTCGCCGATCGATGCAAGATCGGTGAGAGTGCGACGAGACGGATCATTCCAAATTGCGCGTTCAGCGCGCTCCATCGAGCGAGCTTGAGCGCATCCCGGTTTGCCTGGCGGCAATAGCGGACGGGAACCACCCGATCCCATTCCGAACTCGGAAGTGAAAACGTCCAGCGCCGATGGTAGTGTGGATCCGTCCACGCGAGAGTAGGACATCGCCAGGCTCTTATGCGAAACCCCGGTCCCCAAGGGACCGGGGTTTTCTTTTTTCGAGCTCCGCAACGATGTGGACGCGTCGCCGGCGACGCTCAGTCGGAGGGCTTAACGGCGGTCGTACCTGGGTATCCTGGGTATCGGATACACGCCGCTGTCGTAGGGATTGCGACCTTCCGCCTTGGACTTGCGGCCGTCGTCTTGCAGCTCGAGGTCGGGCACGTCGAGCCGCTTCAGAAAGTCGTAGGTGCGCGCGAGCGGGTCCGATTCTTGTCGCTTTGTGGCTCGGTAGTCGACTTTCCATTCGAGCACCGACCGGCCCGTATCGTCCCTGCCGATGACCCACTCTTTGCGTGGTATTTTGCGCCGTTCCATCGCCGCTAATTCTTCTTTGGTTGCCGGTGTCTCCCGCTGGAGACAGTGTGTGAACTGTAAACAGTGTCACATTTAAATGAAACGCGGTTATGTCAACGTCGCGATGGGAACAAGTGCGAAATGTGCGGTCCGTCACAAATCCAAGTCTTCGCAATCTCGGACGGCCCTGGGTATCAGTAGCCCGCGAGCTCGAGGTAACCCTCCGCTTCGGGCCCCCCGTCCGCGGGCGCTGCGCGCACAGCGCCCTCCCAGTAGCGCGCGCTTAGCGTGAGCTCCTGATTCGGAATGTACGGCTCGATCGCGAGGTCGAGCGACGCGCTTGGCACTCGGAGGCGCCAGCGCACGGGATAGCGGACGCCCGTCTCCGGGCTCGTCCACCCACCGAGCGCCGTGGCCTCGACGTCGCTGGCTCCGAGCCGCCGAGTCGTGATGCCGTCGGAGTCGACCAGCGAGCCGCTGCTGAACTCGGACGCGGTACCGTCCTCGCGCCGCAGCCGGTAGAACATCAGATCGCGACCGTCGGCGAGCCGCAGCGCGAACCAATCCCATCCCACGATCCCCTCGCTCAGCGCACTCGTGGACCATTCGCGGTCCATCCAGACCAGACCGGTGACCTCGGTCGACTCGCCACCCGCGGTGAGCTCGCCGCGTGCTGCGAGGCGCGGCATCGAGTAGTAGTACGAGGCGTTGCCGGGCTCCGGACCTTTGGCATCGAGCCCCCGATCGCCCTGCAGAACCGGCGCGCGCGATCCCTCGAGCCGCAAGTCGATCGCAGTCTCTCCGTCGCGCGCGCGGAGCCGAAATTCCGTTCGGTCGTCGTCGAAAGCACCCTCGACCGACCAATCCTTGACCCAGACGAGGAACGGAACCGCGCGGGCGCCTCCCAGGCCCAGTGCATCCCGCGCGAGTCGCTGTGCGGCCACGAACCTGTGGCCGGAGGCGTCGGTCACCGCGAAGTGCGCCATCCACACCTGATTCGCTCCCCAGGCCGACTCGCGAGGCGCAGCGCCCGCCGCGAGGCCGATCCGGAAGAAGGTCAGCTCGAACCCGTAGCGTCGCGAGCTCGCGTCCCGCAAGTTGCCGGTGAAGTACCACCACTCCGTCCGGAATCCGGCGTGCTGCCCATGGTCCGCGGGGAAACTGAATTCGCGCGGTCCCGCTGCGCGGGCGAATCCTTCCGTGGCCGGATCGCCCAGGAAGCGAGCGCCGCTGACATTGCGAGTCGGCTCGTCGCCCGCGCGCTGGTGGGTGTCGCCGCCGCACGCGGCGAGCGCGAGTAGCGAAGCGCTCGCGAGAGCCGACCGCCATGGATGGCGGGAGTGCCGCAATCGCAGGACGCAGATTGCGGCCGACCGCCATGGATGGCGGGAGTGCCGCAATCGCAGGACGCAGATTGCGGCCAACCGTCGGAGCCTCGATCGCCGCACCGTCACTCTTCCCGCAACGCGCCGCCGAGCTCGACGCGGCTCGCGCGCAGCGCCGGATAGATACCCGCGAGCACAGCGGCAACGACGGCCAGCGCGAGACCCGTCAACAACGGTCCGGGCGTGACCACGAAGCTCATGCTCCACCCGAACGAACGGCGGTTGATCACGTGCACGAGCAGCGCTGCTAGAGCCGCGCCGAGCGGTAGCGCCGCAAGACCGGCCGCAGCCCCGAGCAGGCCAGTCTGCGTGAGCAGCGTGGCGAGCAACTGCCGCGGAACGAACCCAAGCGCACGCAGCACGGCGAGCTCTCTCGCTCGCTCGAGCTCGATGGACAGCAGCGCGCTCAGCACGCCGAGGAAGGCGACGACTGCCGCGAGCACGCGCAGCACCTCCGTGATCTTGAACGTGCGGTCGAACACCTCGAGCGACAACTGCTCGATCGTCTCGCTCGATCGCAGGCGGAACGGCGGCGAAGCCGGAAGCGCCGCGCGCAACGCTTGCTCGACCGCGGCGCGATCACCGTCCGGCAGAAGCTGGATGCCAACGCCCGTCAGCGACGTATCACGGAACAGGCGTCGATACAGGTCGAGCGCGATCACCACCGAGTAGTCGCCCGTGTTGAAGTCCCTGAACACGCCGACGATGGGCAGCCGCCGCTCGCCCTCCGGCGCCGGCAATGCGAGCTCGTCTCCCACCGTCAAGCCGCGGGCGAACGTGAAACGCTCGGACGCCACCACGCCGCGCCCGGCCGCGAGCTCGCCGAGCGCGTCGGCGTCGCCGGCGACGATCTCCAGGCCCCACCCCCGAGGACCGGGCCGAATCCCGCGGACGGCAAGCTCACCGTACTCGGTCGGCAGCACCACGGCTCGCGCGAGGCTCACGCCCGCGACCCCGGGGATGGCTTCGATCGAGGCCACGTCGGCCGCCGTGAGCGGCGCACCCTCGGTGTCGAAGCCCACGTAGAGATCCGCCGTGAGCGTGGTGTCGAGCCAGTCCGCGAGGCTCGTGCGAAAGCTCGAGATCATGAGCCCCACGCCGTTGACTGTCGCGATCGCCACGGCGAGCGCCGCCGTGGCGACGCCGGTGCGACTGAGCGAGGCGCCGACGCCACGCACCGCGAGCACTTCGGGCAGACGCAGGACCCGCCGCCCCGCGATCTCGATCGCGCGCATGAGCAGCACCGTTGCGGCGGGCGTCAGCAGTGCACCGGCCGCGAGCACGGCGAACAGCGCTGCGAAAGCCGTGTACAGGTCCCTCGAGCCGAGCGCGAGCAGCAGCGCGCTCGCCGCGAGCAACGGCGCCGCGGCGAGCGCCGCGAGGCGCATCCCGCGCCGCGCGCCGCGTTCCAGCTCGGCCCGGCGCAGAACCGCGGCCGGGGCCGCGCGTGCCGCGTCGAGCGCGGGCTTCGCCGCCGCGAGCAGCGTCGCCCCGAGGCCGAGCGCGGCGCCTTGCGCGTAGATGGTGGGCGACGGGGGCACCGCGTGAACGCCGGCGCTGAAGTACAGGTCGCCGATCGTGCGCAAGACGAGGTTGACGAGCCCCGTCGCGAGGACATGGCCGAGCACGAGCCCGATCGACGTCGCAACGACCGCAAGGCAGAGAGCCTCGAGCAGCACGCTACCGAGGAGCTCCGCGCGCGTGACGCCCACTGCGCGCAGAACGCCGAGGGTCGCGCGCCGCTGCACGACCGCGAACGACATAGTGCCGTAGATCAGAAAGGTGCCGACCACGAGCGCGAGCAGCCCGAGCGCCGTGAGATTCGTCCGAAACGCACGCGCGAGCTCGCGAAACGCGCCCCCTTCGCGGTCCAGCGCGACGAGCGCCGTGGCGGTTGGCGGCTCTGCGGCAAGCTCGCCGGCCTGGTCGCCGGTGAGCCGCAAGTCGACGTAGCTCAACAGGCCGGGCCGTCCTAGCAGCTCTTGCGCAGTCGCGATGTCCGCGAGAATCGGCGGCTCGGCCTGCACGTCCGCGCCGATCGCGGGCACGGTGCCGATTACCTCGACGGGCTGCGGCCGCCCGCTCACGAGCAGCGTCACGGTGTCGCCAACCGCCACGCCGAGGCGTGCCGCTAGGGTCTCGGGCAAGAGCACCGTCGCCGGCGCGGCGATGAGGCGCGCGAGATCGGACGCGCCGCCGGGTGCGAAGCTCGAGAACCCGCGCAGGCCCGTTTCCTGGAGCGGGTCGATGCCGAGCAGCGGATAGCGAAGGCCCGGCAGGCCGGCGACGCCGACGTCGGCCGTGACCACCGGAGCGGCGGCCGCGAGGCCGCGCCGCAGGACGAGATCCACGTAGATCGACTCGTCGAGAGCGCCGCCGATCGGCAACAGCCGGTGCGTGGTCGCTCCGCGCACCGCCGCGGACGAGAGCTCGAACGCACGCGCGGCGCTGTCATTGGCGAGCGCCACGCCGACGTACACCGCCACGCCGAGACTCACGCCGAGGATCGCGAGCGCGAGCTGCCACGGATGCCGAAGGAAGAACCGCAGCGACGCCCGGCGCAGCAGCCGGTTCATGCGGGTTGTTCCTCGAGCGCCGAATTGCGGATCGTGAGCACACGGTCCGCGAGGCCGGCGACCTCGCGGCCGTGCGTCGCCATGATCAGCGTCGCCTGACGCCGGCGGCAGGTAGTCCGCAAGAGCTCGAGCACGTGCCCGGCGGTCTCGAGGTCGAGGTTCCCGGTCGGCTCGTCGGCGAGCACGAGCCTGGGCTCGTGCACAACCGCGCGGGCGATCGCGACCCGCTGCTGCTCCCCGCCCGAGATCTCCTCGGGGAACCGCGGCGCGCAGCGCTCGACGTCGAGCTCCGCGAGCAGCTCGCGGCTGCGTCGTTGCGCCTCCGCGCGCGGCACGGCATTCAGCGCAAGCGGCAGCTCGACATTCTCGGCAACCGTAAGCGTGGGGATCAGGTTGAAGAACTGGAACACGAAGCCGAGCGAGCTCCGGCGCAGCAGGGCGCGGTCTCTCTCGGTGAGCGCGCCGAGGTCGTTGCCCGCGACCCGGACGACGCCGGCATCCGGCGACTCGAGCCCCCCGATCAGGCGCAGCAGAGTGGACTTCCCCGAGCCGCTCCGGCCGATCACCACGACGAACTCGCCGCGCGCGATCGTCAGGTTCGCGCGGTCCAACACGGCCTGTGCGCCGTAGCGCTTGGTCACTGCCCGGAGCTCGATCTCCCCGTCCATAGATGTCATGGCGCGATCGTACGCGCTCGGGGCCCCATGATGGTGCGCACGCGGAGACCTTCCCGGGCTAGCGAGCAACCGGTTGACTTAACCACGGCTCTCACTACGATTGGCAGTCTTGACGAAGCAAGAAGTTCCAATGTCATCGTACGAAGCGATCCGTGACCGCCTCGATCGTCACGGCGAGCAGCCGTCCGCGGCCGAGTTCACGGAGAACGAAAAGCTGCTTTTGGACGCGCTTCGTCAGCTCACGACGGTGCTGGAGTCGGACCTCACGCAGATCAAGGTTGCCTTGGGTCACGTCGCGAGGCTGCTCGAGGCGCGCCGCGACTGACGTCACACGGCCGCCACCGCGGCGGCCCTCGAGCCCCCTCGGCAAGGCGGCGAGCCGCCTTACGGATTCTCGTCAATCCTCGGTCGGTGCGGCAGTTCCCTAAAGTTTCTTGGGTTTCGGGCCGATAAACGGCACGACGCTCGGCGCGCGCTCGTTCGCCCGCCCCGCAACGGCGCGTGTGTTTTCTGGAACGGAGTCGGCATTGCTAACGCCAGAGCTCAGGCGGCAGCTCGAAAGCTGTCACAATCTTCCGAGCCCGCCGGGCGTTGCTACCAAGATCATTCGGCTCGCCAACGACCCGGATGCGGACATGCAGAGGATCGCCGACGTGCTCGCGCTCGACCCGGCGATCACGGCGAAGATCCTGCGGATCGCCAACTCGCCCATGTACGCCCGGCAGCGCAAGACCGAGAACTTGCGGCAGGCGCTGATGGTGATCGGGCTCAACGCCACGATCTCGCTCGCGCTGTCGTTCTCGCTCCTCAAGACCTGGCAGATCCACGACGAGCGAGGCGGTCTCGACTATCCGCTCTACTGGCGTCGCGCGCTACTCGCCGCTACGGCGAGCCACGTCGTGGCGCGCACGATCGGTGTAAAGGACCAGGAGGAGCTCCTGCTCGCCTGCTTGATTCAGGACATCGGGCTCATGGCGCTCGACCGGACCGTGCCGGGTCTCTACGAAGGGCTGGGCGCCGAGCAAGTGCATCAGGCCGCGCTGATCAAGCGCGAGCGCGAGCAACTGGGCGTCGACCACGCCGTCGTGAGCGGCTGGTTGCTCGAGAAGTGGCAGTTCCCCGAGCGCACTCAACAAGTGGTGGCGGCGAGTCACGAGCCCGAGCTCCTGTCGAAGCAGAGCCCGAACGGAGTGTTCGCGCGTTGCGTCGCGCTCGCGAGCTCGATCGCGGAGGTCTTCCTCGACAACACGGGCGAGCGCTCGTTCGGCGAGCTCGCCGAGCGGGCGCATAGCTACTTCGCGATCGACAAGCAGGTGCTCGGCGAGCTGCTGGCGGAAGTCGGCAAGATGATCCCCGACGCCGAAACCATTTTCGACACGAAGATACTGTCGGCCGAGAATTCCGAGCGCATCCTCGAGGAGGCGCGCGACGCGCTGATGTTGCGCAATCTACAGGCGATGCAGATCTTGGACGTGCTCAAAGCCAGTACCGACTCCCTCGAGCAGCGCACGCGCCGGCTCGAGGAGTCGAGCAAGCGCGATCCTTTGACGAACCTCTACAACCGCGCCTACCTCGACCAGTACATCGGCGAAGCGTTTCACGTGAGCGCCCAGAGCAGCGGTCCATTGAGCGTCGCGTTCGCCGATCTCGATCGCTTCAAGGCGGTGAACGACACGTTCGGCCACGCGACCGGCGATCAAGTGCTCGTGACCACGGCGAACATCCTCAAGGCCAACGTGCGTGCCGCCGACGTCGTCGCGCGTTACGGCGGCGAGGAATTCATGCTGGTCTTCCCGCACACGGACTACGGCCTGCTCAAGACCATCTGCGACCGCATCGTGCGCGCGTTCCAGGAGACTCGGCACGACGTCGGCGTCAAACGCGACCTGAGCGTCACGATCTCGATCGGCATGGCCACCCACAACGACGGCCGGCGCTTCCGCAGCGTCGAGGAGCTCCTCAAGGCCGCAGACAAGGCGCTCTACACGGCCAAGCTCCAGGGCCGCAACCGCAGCGTGCCTTTCGACCTCGTCGCGAGCAGCCAGCTCGCGTACATGTAGCTATTGCGGAACGGCGGGGCGCACGCCGCTCGCCGCGATGATCTCCCAGTCCTTCGCGAGGGCTGCGTCGAGCAGTCGCCGATCGGGCGATACCGCAACGGGCTCGCCCACCGCCTCGAGCAGGAACAGGTCGTGCGCGGAGTCGCCGTATGCCGCCGCTTGCGCGAGGTCGGCGTTGATCTGCGCGGCAAGCCGTCGCGCGAGGCTCAGCTTGGCGGCGCCGAACGGATGCGTCTCCGGAGGCTGCGGGAGATAAACGCCGTGCCGCTCGCTGCAGATCGTGGCGCAGACGTGGCGGACGCCGAGCTCGTCGGCGAGCGTGCGCGCGATAGGCTCGAGCGTACCGGACAACAGCACCACCGTGTCGCCGCGGAGCCGATGCTGCTCGAGGCGCTGCACCGCCGGCGCGAAAAGCCGCTTCATCAATCGGGTCTTGACGAAGTCGCGCGCGAGCTCCGCGACGTCTTCGGTGCGCAGGCCGCAGAGATAGGCCTTGTTCTTCTTCATCGTGACGTTGCCGCCCGTCGGAAGATAGCGCACGAGGAACAGCAAAGACGCGAAGATCTGCCGCGGCCCCTGCCGGCCGCGCAAAAAAAGGTAACGCCAGAACATCCGCTCCGAGCTGCCGCGGACCAGCGTGCCGTCGATGTCGAAGATCGCGAGCTTCATGCCTTCTTACCCGGCCGCCTCAGGATATCGCGCTTCTGGGCATAGACAAACTCGGCGATCACCGGTAGGCCGCGCGCGATGCAGAGCAACACGGACAGGTAAACGAAGACATAGGCGAGCCCGGTGGTGATCCAGCCTACGTAGCCGTAGAGCGTCGGCAGCACCGTGGCGAACGGCTGGATCAGCGCCAGACCCGCGAACGCACAGCCTTTGACCGCCGCGTAAAAGCCGCGCATGAACTTGCCCGCCACGAGCCACTTGCCCAGGGCTGAGCGCATCAGCGCGAACGGCGCCATGCCCTCGGCCACCGCATTGCTCGAGCGGATCGTGTCGACGATTACGCCGCGGATGATGAACACGAGCGGCACCCAGATCGGCACGAGGTCGTTGTCCGCGGTCACGATCCACAACGTGAGCTCCGTGATCCGGTCGCCCGCGATGTCGAACAGCGCGCCGAACAAGGTCGTCTCGTTGCGCTTGCGAGCGATGTAGCCGTCGAGGCTGTCGGAGACGAACAGCACGATGACGAGCACGAAGTTGACGAACCCCCAGGGGCTCGGCGGAAGGTAGAACATCCACGCGGCGATCAAGAGGAGGATCAGCCGCCCCAGCGTCACGAGATTCGCCATGCGGTCGATTATACGATTGGGCAGCGCGTGTACACTGCGCCGCCACGGCCGAGCGAGGTTCCGCCATGAAGCTTTACGACTATCCGTCAGCCCCGAGCCCGCGCAAGGTTCGCTTGTTCGCCGCGGAGAAAGGGCTGACCATTCCAACCGTGGAGATCGACCTCCGGTCGAAGGCGCAACAGGCGCCCGAGTTCCTCGCGAAGAACCCCGGCGGCACGGTGCCGGTGCTCGAGCTCGACGACGGCACGTGCCTCACCGAGACGCTTGCGATTTGCCGCTACCTCGAAAGGGTCAACCCCGAGCCCAATCTGATGGGCGCCGATCCGAGGGAGGAGGCGCTCGTGCTCATGTGGCACGACATCGTGACGCTCGAGGGCTACTTGGGTCTCCAGGAAGCGCTGCGCAACGGCCATCCGGCATTCAAGGGGCGCGCGCTCGGCGGTCCGACGTCGTACGAGCAAATCCCCGCGCTCGCCGAGCGCGGCAAACGGCGCGCGGAAGCCTTCTTCGACCGCCTCGACGCGCACTTCGGCGCCCGTCGTTACATCGCGGCCGATCGTTTCACCTATGCCGACATCGTCGGCTACGTGACGCTCGAGTTCGCTCCGCGAGCGCTGCGGTCCGATCCGACCGAAGGCCGCGCCGCGCTCAAGCGCTGGCGCGACGAGATCGCGGCGCGCCCCGCGATCGCCGCCACCGGCTGAAAACAGGGACAGGTTACTTTTTCGCCGGTGTCGGTGCGGTGTCGGTGTCAGACACCGGTGCCTGACACCAGTGCTCGGCACCGGCGACCTACACCGGCGGTGCTTGGCACGTGGCGCTCATTCCGACCCGAGGCGCCGCCACGGCACGATCACCGGCTCGCCGTCGTGGCTCGTGATCAGCGGCTCGACGCGATAGTGCTTGCGCACCGCGGCAGCGCTCAACGCGCTCTCTGGGCGGCCGTTGTCGACGACCGCGCCGCCGTCGATCAAGAGCACCCGGCTGCAGAACCGCGCGGCGAGCGCGAGATCGTGCAGCACCGCGATCACGAGTGCGTCGCGCGCATACGCGCGCAGCACGGTCATGATCTGGAGTTGGTGATACGGGTCGAGCATCGCGATCGGCTCGTCGACGAGCAGCACGGGGGCGCGCACCGCGAGCGCGCGGGCGAGCAGCACGCGCGCCCGCTCGCCTACCGACAGCTCGTCCGCACCGCGATCCGCGTAGCTCGACGTCTCGCTCTGTTGCATCGCCCACTCGATCGCCTCGTCGTCCGCGACGCTCGGCGCCACGCCGTAGCCGCGATGCGGCAGCCGGCCGAGCGCGACCAAGTCACGCACGCGCATCGGCCAGTGGAGCACCGGCGTTTGCGGCAGGAAGGCCACGCTGCGCGCGCGCTGCCGCGCGTCGAGGCTCTCGAGGGCCGTACCGCGCCAGGCCACGGTGCCCGAATGCGGCATCAGCCCCGCGAGCGCCTTGAGCATGCTGCTCTTGCCGGCGCCGTTCGGGCCGATCAGCGCCACGAGCTCGCCCGAGTCCAGCGCGAACGACGTGGGCGCGACCGCGACGCGCGCGCCGTACCGAACGCTCAAGCCTTCGACCGCGAGCGTCATGCCGCCGCCGCCGGCCGCGGCCGCATGATGAGCTGTAGAAAGAACGGCGCGCCGAGCAGCGCGGTCACGACGCCGAGCTTGAGCTCGGGTCCGGGCGGCATCAGCCGGATCGCGATGTCGGCCACGGCGGTGAGCACCGCGCCGCCCAAGAAGCTCGGCAGGAGCAGGCGGCTCGGGTGATGTCCCACCCAAGGCCGCAAGAGGTGCGGCACGACGAGCCCCACGAAGCCGACGACGCCGGTCACGGCGACCGCGCCGCCGACGGCGAGCGCGGTGCCGCCGACGACGAGCCACTGGGTGCGCCGCGGGTCGAGCCCCAGGCTCGCGGCCGTCTCCTCGCCGAGTGTGAGCGCGTCGAGCCCGCGGGCGGCCGCGACCACCAGCAGCCACCCCGGCACCATCAGCGGCACGGCCAACCACACATGCGCGAGGCTCCGGTCCGCGAGCGAGCCCAGCATCCAGAACAAGATCTCGAGCGCGGCGTACGGGCTCGGCGCGAAGTTGAGCGCGAGCGAGGTGAGCGCGGCGGTGAACGCGTTGATCGCGATCCCCGCGAGCACGATCGTCAAGAAATCGCCACGCCGTGCCGCGAGCCCGTAGAGCACCGCGAGCGACGCCAGCGAGCCGAGCACGGCGCCGGCGGGCAGTACGAGCGATTCGGCGCCCGCGAGCCCGAAATAGAACACGAGCACCGCGCCGAACGCGGCGCCGCTCGAGGCGCCGAGCAGGCCCGGCTCCGCGAGCGGATTCCTGAGCAGACCTTGCAGCGCCGCGCCGCTCAAGCCGAGCGTGCCGCCCACGAGCAACGCGAGCAGCGTCCGCGGCAGGCGGATGTCGAGCAGGATCGTCCGCGCCAGCTCGGGGCCGCCGAAGCCGAACGTCGGTCCGCCGCTGCTGCGGCCGATCACGAGCGATGCGGCTGCCGACACGAGCGCGAGCAGGGCGAGCCCGGCTGACAATCGCCGGCGGCTCGCGGCGGCCAGGTCCGGCGCTGCGGCCGCGACGACGGTCATGGCTGCGCCGCCGCGCGCTGCAGCAGCGCGACCGCGCCCAGGCTCTGCGGCAGGCCGCACGACCAATACGCTCCCGGCACGACCACCGTCCGCTGCTGCGCGCGCAGCCGCGCGAGCGCCGGGTGCCCGAGCACGGCATTCGCGAGCGACGGCTGGGAGCTCCGGTAGCCGGTGAGCACGACGAGCTCGGGCGCGCTCGTGAGCAGCGTCTCCATCGACAGGCTGCCCCAGCGGTCGAGGCCCTGCTCCGCGGCGACGTTGCGCAGGCCCGCGAGCGTCATGAGCTCGTTCGCGAGCCAGTGCTCGCCGACCGTGAAGCTGCCGGGCTCGATCACGACGGCGCGCAGCGCGCCCGCCGGCAGCTGCGCCGCGAGCTCGAGCCGCCGTGCCGCGAGCTCGCGAAGCTGCGCGTGCATGTCCGCGACGATCGTGGCGCCGCGCTCCTCGCGGCCGATCGCGTCGGCGACGCGTTGCACGTTCGCCTCGATCTCGGCGACGGTCGTCTCGGGCTCGAGCTCGACGACGCGGTAGCCGAGCCGCGCAAGGAGCGTGCGCGTGAACGCGTTCGTGTACGCGCCCGCGATGACGACGTCGGGATCGAAATGCAGCAACTCCTCCGCGGAGCCGTAGTTCAACGGATGACGGGCGGCCTCGGCGGCGAGCAGCGACTCCTCGGGGTCGGCGGACAGCCAGCTCACCGTCGCGATCTGCTCGGGCGCCGCGATCGTCAGCACGAGCTGGTCCGCGCACAGATTGATCGACGCGACCGACGGCAACGAAGCGGCAAGCAACAGCACGAGACCCGACACGCTCCAACTCCTGCGCAATACGCTGGAGCCGAAGCCGGTTCTCGAGACGGAACGCGGCAACGACCCCGTTAAAGAGTTGTCGCCACGACGGAGCTCCGCACCGCGCGCTTTCCCGGCCCGCGGAAGGACGACATCGGCGGCAGGTCTCCTGGCTCACGGCTCGAGCGGCTGCGCGTGCCTTCCCGAGATGCGTCATCTCAGTGGCGTTGGACGCGCGGCCTCGCCGTTTACAGTTGCGGGAACAGCCGCAGCTCTTCGACTGCGTTCCCTGTTAGGCCCAATGGGCACCGCCTGCCTCGCACCATAACAGAAAATAGGGACATGTTTGATTTTCGGCGATGCCGGTCAGGACCGCGGTGCGGGTGGGCGAAAATCCAACATGTCCCTATTTTCTGCGGGCTGGCACGACGGCGCAAAAAAGTATCCCGTCCCCATTTTCTGCGACAATGCGCGCCACGACCGTGGAGGACTCGCCCTGATCCGATATCGCGTCCGTTTGGCGGATCTCGACCGCCATCTGTTCGAGATCGAGTGTCGAATCGACAACCCCGCCGCCGAGCAGCGCTTCTCGCTGCCGGCCTGGATCCCAGGCAGCTACCTTTTGCGCGACTTCGCCCGTCAGGTCGTGGCGATCGAAGCCACCGCGGGCCGGCAAACACTGCCCGTCGAGAAGGTCGACAGCGGCACGTGGGTCGTGCGCGGGGCGCAGGGCGAGCTCGCCGTGACGGCCACGGTGCATGCGCTCGACCAATCGGTGCGCGGCGCCTATCTCGACCGGCGGCGCGGCTACTTCAACGGGCCGTGCGTGTTCCTGCTGCCGGAGGGCCGCGACGCCGAGGCCGTCGAGGTCACGCTCGAGCGCCCGCAGAACCCGATCTGCGAAGGATGGCGAGTCGCAACGGCGCTCCAGCCGGTCGATCTCAACGACGAAGGCTTCGGCCGCTACTCCGCCGCGGACTACGACGAGCTGCTCGATCATCCGGTCGAGATCTCGATTTTCGAGAGCGTCGAGTTCGAGGCCGCGGGCGTGCCGCACCACCTCGTGGTCGCCGGCCGGTTCGAATCGGATCTCGAGCGCGTCGCGGCGGACTTGAAGCAGATCTGCGAGGCGCAGATCGACTTCTTCGGCCGGCCTGCGCCTTTCGACCGCTACTGGTTCTTGGGTCTAGCGGTCGGCGACGGCTACGGTGGGCTCGAGCACCGAGCGTCGACGAGCCTGATCTTCAGCCGCGACGACTTGCCGAAGGCGGGCGAGCAGGGCGTGCCGCGCGACTACCAGCGCTTCCTCGCGCTCGCCAGCCATGAGTACTTCCACACGTGGCACGTGAAGCGCACGAAGCCCGCCGCGTTCGTCCCGTACCGGCTCGACCGGCGCGCCTACACGCGCCAGCTCTGGATCTTCGAGGGCATCACGAGCTACTACCAAGACCTCCTGCTGCTGCGCAGCGGCGTGCTCGGTGCGCCCGCGTTCCTGCAGCGCACGGGCGAGCTGCTCACGCGCGTCTACCGGCTGCCGGGCCGTCTCAAGCAGAGCCTCGCGGACTCGAGCTTCGACGCGTGGGACATCCTCTACAAGCCCGAGCCGAACCACCCGAACACGAGCATCAGCTACTACACCAAGGGCGCGCTCGTCGCTCTCGCGCTCGACCTCACGTTGCGCGCGGAGACCGCGGGCAAGACCTCGCTCGACGACGTGATGCGCGAGCTGTGGCAGCGCTACGGCGCCCGCGGCGTCGGCGTGCCCGAGGACGGGTTCGAGCAGCTCGCCGCGGAACGCAGCGGCGTCGAGCTGCGAATGTTCTTCGAGCGCGCCGTGCGCGGCACCGAGGACCTGCCGCTCGCCGAGTTGCTCGCGCACTTCGGCGTGAAGCTCGAATTCCGTGCCGCGGCGGGCGCCGACGACAAGGGCGGCACGCCGCGCGCGGCGAACGGCGAGATCCTGTCGCTCGGCATCGCGTTCCGCCCGCGCGCCGACGGTCTCGAGCTCACGGCCGTGATCGACGGCGGCGCGGCGCAGCGGGCGGGGCTCAATCCCGGCGACGTGCTGATCGCCGTCGACCGCCTCAGGGTCAACGAGGGCAACTTGAAGCGCCGGCTCGCGCGGTTCGAATCCGGCGAGCGGATCACCGCGAGCGTGTTCCGCGGCGACGAGCTGCTCGAGGTGGGCCTCGTGCTCAAGGCCGCGCCGCTCGATACCTGCCATGTGAGCCTCGCGGACGCGCCCGCGGCCGACGTGCTCGCGCGCCGCCAAGCGTGGCTCGGCGAGTGATCGAGCCGTAACATTGGAAGCGGCCGGCGCCGGTGGCGCGCCGGTGTCGGTGTTTCGGGGGCGAGTGGATGATCGAGCTCGGGCTCAAGTTCACGTTGGGATACCTGCTCGGCGGCGTGCTCGGTAGCCTGGTCGTGGGCTGGTTCCGCGGCGGCGTCGACATCCGCAAGCTTGGCAGCGGTAACGCGGGCGGCACGAACGCGTTGCGCACCCAGGGCAAAGGGTTCGCGCTCGCGGTCATGGCCATCGACGTCGGCAAGGGCATCCTCGTCGCGGTCCTGATTCCGCCGATCGCGCTGCTCGGTGTGGCTCCGGATCCCGACGTCGATCCGGCATTCGTCCTCTATGCGGTCGGCTTTGCCGCTGTCGTCGGCCACGTGTTTCCCGTATGGTTCGGCTTCCGCGGCGGCAAGGGGGGCGCCACCGCCGCGGGCCTGCTCGTGTACTTCGCGCCCGTGCTCGCGCTGCCGATCTTGGGCGCGTGGCTGTCGATCGTGCTGCTCACGGGTTATGTGGGTCTCGCGACGATCAGCGCGGCCGCAGTCTCCGTGGTCTTCGTCGGCATGTTGCGTCTGCCCGAGCAGCCGGGCCTGTTCGCGTTCGCGCTCGCGACCTCGGCGCTGCTGATCTTCGCGCACCGCGGCAACGTCAAGCGGATGCTGAACGGCACCGAAGCGCGGTTCTCGAGGCCGGTGTGGGCGCGGCTCACCGGCGGCAAGTGAGATCGAGTGACACCTGAACGCCTATTGCGCGCGTTGGCCGACGGCGAGCCGCACTCCGGCGAGGACCTCGCGCGCGAGTTCGGCGTCACGCGCGCCGCGGTCTGGAAGCAGGTTGCGCACCTCGCCGAGTGGGGCCTCGAGGTCGAGGCGCTCGCGGGCGTGGGCTACCGCCTCGCGCGGCGCATCGAGTTGCTCGACGCGGCCACGTTGCGCGCTGCGCTGTCCGCGCACACGGCGGCGCGGGTAGGCCGGCTCGCCGTGTTCACGGAGCTCGGCTCGACCAATCGCGAGCTGCTGGAGCGCGCGCCGCCGAAGCACGACGTGCTCGACGTCTGCATCGCCGAATACCAGACCGCGGGCCGCGGCCGGCGCGGCCGCCGTTGGAGCACGCCGCTCGGCGCGGGGCTGTGCCTGTCGGCCGCGTGGCAATTCGCAGACACGCCTCCGGGGCTGTCGGCGCTCACGCTCGCTTTGGGGGTGGTGGTGCGGCGGGCCGTCGCGGCCGTCACCAACGTCGAGGTCGCCCTCAAGTGGCCGAATGACCTCGTGTGGGACGAGCGCAAGCTCGGCGGCATCCTGCTCGAGCTCACCGCGGAAGCGCAGGGCGGTTGCCACGTGGTCGCCGGCATCGGCCTGAACGTGGATCTGCCGCCGAAGCTGCTGCGCACGCTGAGCGACTGGCCGCGCGGCGCGGTGGACCTCGCGACCGCCACCGGCGCGCCCCCGTCGCGCACGGCGCTCGCGGCCGCGCTGATCGGCGAGCTCGCGGAGCTGTTCGCGGGTTATGCGACCGAAGGTTTCCAGCCCTATCGAGCCGACTGGCGCGCCGCGGACTTCTTGCGGGGCCGGCGCGTGACGCTCGACGACGCGCAGGGCACGGTGAGCGGCACCGCGCTCGGCATTCAAGCCGACGGCGCGCTTTTGATCGAGACCGCGGGCGGCGCCCGCCGCCGCGTCACCGCGGGCGACGTGAGCGTAAGGAGCCGCTGATGCAGTTCCTGATCGACGTCGGCAACACGCGGCTCAAATGGGCGCGGCTCGTCCGCGGCAAGCTCACGCACCTTGGGTCGGCGACGCATCGCGACTCGCTCGACCGCGCGCTCGCGAGCCTGAGCGCCGCGCTGCCGGCCGACGTCGGGCGCATGCTCGTCGCGAACGTGGCGGGCGACGAGATCGCGCGCCGGCTCGTGGAGCTCGCGCGCACGCATTCCGGCGTGGTCCCCGAGCTCATTGCGACGTCGGCGGAAGCGTTCGGCGTGCACTGCGCGTACTCCGATCCGTCGCGGCTTGGCGTGGATCGCTGGCTGGGTGTGCTCGCGGCGCATCGGCTCATAGCAGGGGGGCTTACAGCAGGGGCGGTCGCAGCAGGGGCGGCGTGCGTGATCGGCGCCGGCACGGCCGTCACGTTCGACGCCGTCGACGCGCATGGCCGGCACCTGGGCGGCCTGATCTTCGCGGGCGCGCGGCTCGCGGCGGCGGCGCTCGACGTGCAGACCAGCAACATCGGCGCCACCGCCCCCGCCGGCGCCCGTCCCGCGGGCCTCGACCTGCTCGGCAAGAGCACCGACGCGGCCGTCGGCAACGGCGCGATGCTCGCGCTCGCGGCCGCGCTCGACCGCGCGGTGGCCGCGGTCGACGCCGCGCTCGGCGCGCGCTCCAAGGTCTACCTCACGGGCGGCGATGGGCCGCAGCTGCGCGGCTGGCTGGAAACCGAGACCGAACTGAGAGCAGACTTGGTGCTCGAAGGCCTCACGCTGTTCGCCGCGCGTCCCGCGGGCGCGGCGGAGCGCACTTAGCTTCGCGGCTCATGCGTAACCCCAGGATGCGTAAGCCCAGTGCGTAACCTCGTTCTCGCGCTCGTGCTCGCGAATCTTGCGTTCGCCGCTTGGCATCTTTGGTTCTCGCAACCGCCTCGGGCGGTGCACGTCGCGGACCCGGGCGTGCCCGGCATCACTCTGGTCAGCGAGCTTCCGCCGGACCTGAAGGCGCTGCCGAGCGTCGACGACTCCGGCGCCTCATCGGGCGCCGGCGGCGAGGCTCCGGGCGGAGCGACCGCGGGCGCTGCCGAGCACGCAGCGAGCGCCGCGCCGGTCGGCGGCGCGCAGGCCGCCGCTACGTCGCCGCCGTCGTCCGATGTCGCGGGGGCCGCGGGGGCCGCGCCGGCCGGCGCACACTGCAGCAGCGTGGGCCCGTTCCGCGAGCTCGCGCAGGCCGCGACGGCCGCCGCGAATCTGCGCGCGGCCGGCTATCAGCCGACGCAGCGCGTCGCCGAAGGCGACATCTGGATCGGCTACTGGGTGTACATCGACGCGATCACGACCGAGGCTCAGGCGAACGAGATCCTCGCGAAGGTCCGCGACGCCGGTGTCACCGATTCCTACGTCATCCCGAACAGCGACAGCGGCAACTTGGTGTCGCTCGGCGTGTTCAGCGAGATCAGCGGCGTGAGCCGCCGGCGCGAACAGGTGCGCGCGCTCGGATTCGACCCGAAGATCGTCGACCGCACGCGCCGCGCCACGGTCTACTGGGTGGACATCGAGCTCACGGGCGACCAGGCGCTCGACTTCGACTCGCTGCAGACGCCGGGCCGAATCATCCGGCTCGAGCAGCGCAAGTGCGACGCCGCCGTCGGCTGAAACGCGCCGCGCGCGGCATGGTCTCCGCTCGGCGACCGATTCAGGTTTCTTGAGATTCGCTGCCGCGACCGAGCCGCGGCGATTGCGGCGGCGGACCCGAGCCGCTATGTTCTCGCCACATCCCTTTCGAAGACGCACGTGCAAGTGCGCGGCCGCATCACCCAAGAATGTTAAGGAGCCGACTCACATGAAACTCTGGAAGCACACTTCGTGGACGTTCGCGCTGTGCGTGCTCGGCGGGCTCGCAACGGTCGCGAACGCGCAAGACGAGCAAGCCACGCGCATGAAAACCGCGCTCGCCTCACCGCAGCGCCCGCAGGAGGACAAGGATCGCGATGCCGTGCGCAAGCCGATCGAGACGATTCAATTCCTCGGCATCAAGAGCGGTCAGACCGTGATGGACGTGATTGCCGTCGGCGGCTGGTTCACCGAGGTGCTGTCGGCGGCCGTCGGGCCGAGCGGCAAGGTCTACGGCCAGAACCCCACGTTCTTCACTCAGCGCCAAGGTTTCGCGGAGAGCGAGAAGGCGCGCGACGACCGGCTCGGTAACGTGACGGCCGTGCACGGCGACATCCCCGAGGCCGGGTTGAACGGCAAGATCGACGCGGCCCTCACCGCGCTCAATCTCCACGACATCTACGGACAAGGCGGCGAGGCCGCCGCCGTTGCGCTCTGCAAGGCAGTGTTCGACGCGTTGAAGCCGGGCGGAGTGTTCGGCGTTATCGACCACGTCGGCATCGCGGGGCAGGACACCAAGGCGCAGCACCGCATCGAGTTGCAAACGGCAAAGGACATCCTCACCAAGGCCGGCTTCAAGATCGAAGCCGAGTCGAACATCCTCAAGAACCCGATGGACGATCACACCAAGCGCGTGTTCGACCCGGCGATTGCGCGGCACACGGATCAGTTCCTGATTCGCGCGCGCAAGCCGGGCTAGCGGTCGAGAAGGTGTCTGACGCCTTGGTGTCGGACACCTGTCCCGCCGGGCACGCGCAGGGGTGCCTGGCATCGTCCCGAGTCGGCACGGTGCGCCGGGCTATAATGCCCGCCGCGCGCAACGCCGGTGTAGCACAGCGGTAGTGCAGCGGTTTTGTAAACCGAAGGTCGGGAGTTCGATTCTCTCCACCGGCACCGCGCGCGCGGCCCGCCACTCCTTGGATTTCGCCTTGGCCCTCACCGCGACGATCTACACTTTCGACGTCGACCTCGCGCACGCGGATCGCGGCGTCTACGAGACGTTGGCGCTGCGCGTCGCACGCCATCCGTCGGAGAGCGAGGACTATCTCGTCACCCGCCTGCTCGCGTACTGCCTCGAATTCACCGAGGGCATCGCGTTCTCCACCGGCGGCTTGTCGGACCCCGACGATCCGGCGCTCGCCATCCGCGATCTCACCGGTGCGATCACGACGTGGATCGAGATCGGCGCGCCGGACGCCGCACGCGTCCACAAGGCGAGCAAGGCGGCGGAGCGCGTCGTCGTGTACACGCACAAGGATCCGGCGAAGCTGCTCGCGCAGTGGTCCGGCGAGCGCATTCACCGCGCGGCCGACGTCGAGCTCTACGCGATCGATCGAACGTTGCTTGCGGCCCTGGTCGGCCGATTGCAACGGCGCATGGCGTTCGCGTTGTCGGTTACCGGCGGACAACTCTACGTCACGCTAGGTGACACCGTGCTCGAGGGTGCGGTAGAGCGCCACCATCTGGAGTGAGCGGCGGCTGCGCTCGGTCCGCGCAGAGACCCCTCCGCGGAGGGATTTCGCACCACGCCGGTGCGAGTTTCCGCGGAAACACCGGCTATGCTTGGACGCCGGGTGGGATAGCGGGCGACCGCGTGGGGGGGATCATCGTGACGACTTTCGTTCTGGTGCACGGCGCGTGGCGCGGCGGCTGGGTCTGGAAGCGCGTTCGCCCGCTGCTCGCCCGCGGCGGCCACGACGTGTTCACGCCGACCCTGACCGGCGTCGGCGACCGCTCGCACCTGAACGCGCCCAGCGTCGACCTCGAGACCCACATCACCGACGTCATGAATCTACTGCGGTGGGAAGAGCTCGACGACGTCGTGCTCTGCGGCCACTCGTACGCGGGTTGCGTCGTCACGGGCGTCGCCGACCGGATGCCCGAGCGCGTGCGCGCGCTCGTCTATCTCGACGCGTTCGTGCTCGACGACGGCCAGTCGCTGCACGACACGCTCCCGCCCGAGCAGCGCGAGGCGCAGATCGCGGGCGCGCGCGAGCACGGCGACGGTTGGAAGGCGCCGCCGATTCCCGCGGAGTTCTTCAACGTCGGCCCGGAAGATCGCGCCTGGGTCGACGCGCAAGGCACGATGCAGTCGCTCGCGACGTTCCAGCAACGCCTGCGCCTCACGGGCGGCGTCGAACGCGTGCGGCGGAGCTACGTACTTGCGACGGACTTCCCGGCCACGCCCTTCCGGCAGTTCTACGACCGCGCCAAGACCAAGGGTTGGAAAACGCTTACGGTGGCCTGCGGCCACGACGCGATGCTGGCGCGCCCCGCCGACATCGCGCGCATATTGCTCGACGCTGCGGGCTGAGCAGGGTCTGACCCCCTTGGGGTCTGACCCTAATTCGCAAAAGGGGGCTTGACCCTCACCCAACGTGAGACCCGAGAGTCTCGTCCATGCCGTCCTCACGCACATATCAAGTCAAAGAGGTCGCCGAGCTCAGCGGGCTGTCGGTCCGCGCGCTGCACCACTACGACGAGATCGGCTTGCTCACGCCCACCGGGCGCAGCGCCGCGGGCTACCGGCTCTACAACGACGACGACTTGCTGCGTTTGCAGCAGATCGTCATCGGCCGCGAGCTCGGTCTCTCGCTCGAGGCGATCCGGCATTCGCTCGACGACCCGAAGTTCGACCGCCGGCAAGCGCTGCGCGAGCAGCGCGCCGAGCTCGAGCGGCGGGCCGCGAGCACGGCCGAGATGATTCGTGCGATCGACGCGGCAATCGAGGCGCTCAACGAACGAGCGGAGGTTCCCATGGGTAACGAAAAGACCGTCGACTTCAAGAAGATTTTCAACGGGTTCGATCCCGACCAATACGCCGACGAAACGAAGCAACGCTGGGGCAACACCGCGGGCTACAAGGCCGCGGAGAAGCGCTGGACCTCGTACACGGAGGCCGACTGGATCAAGTGCCGCGACGAGCAAGGCGCGATCTACGCCGAAGCGTTCGCGGCGTTGTCCGCCGGCAAGAAGCCGGACGATCCCGCGGCGATGGACATCGCCGAACGGCATCGGCTCTGCTTCGACCGCTGGTTCTATCCGTGCAGTCGGGAGATGCACGCGCGCCTCGCCGACATGTGGGAGACCGACCGGCGTTACGGCGACAGCATCGACAAGCACGGCGGTGCGGGGCTCACGGCGTTCCTCGCGGCCGCGGTTCGCGCGAACGCGCGGCGCTCGGCCAACCCTTGAGCCTTTGACGAGGGTGGCGTCCGGCGCTTAGTATCTCTCGCGTTGATTGCTTCGCCGGGTAACCGGCGAGCCGAGGCCCGCGTCCTGACCGACGCGGGCCTTTTCTTTTTCCGTTCCCCCACCACTCGAGGAGACGGAAAATGAGTCGAGATCAATACCGCGTCGATGAATCCCTGTTCGTTGCGATCCACGGCGTCGAGCAATGGCTCGTGCTGCGCGGCGACCGCCGCAACCCCGCGCTCATGGTCGTGCCGGGGCCCGGAGTTGCGACGAGCGCCTGGGCGCCGTTCTTTGCGGCCTGGGAAGACGGCTATACGCTGATTCACTGGGACCAGCCCGGCGGCGGCGCGACGCAGGCAAAGAACGGCGACCGCGGCACCGGGCCGCTCACGCTCGCACGACTCGTCGACGACGGCATCGCGGTCGCGGACTTGGCGCGCCACCGGCTCGGCGTGCCGCGAGTCGCGCTGCTCTGTGCGTCCGGCGGCACGATCGTCGGGCTCATGATGACCGAGCGCCGGCCGGACCTGTTCTCCGCGTACGTCGGCAGCGGCCAGATCGTCGATTGGGCGCGGCAGGACGCGCTGTCCTATCGCCTGTTGCTCGAGCGAGCGCGCGCGGCGAACGACGCGGCCATGCTCGCCGATCTCGAGCGAATCGGGCCGCCGCCGTATCGCGACACGGCCACCGACGCAGTGAAGTCGAAATACGCGGGTGCGTGGACGCCGGCGGAGGCCGCCGCGGTCGCGCCGCTGTTTCCGCTCGTCGCCGCTGCGATGCAGGGGCGGCCCGCGGCCTATCTCGCGCCCGGCCTGAAGCTCGGCGACCCGCGTGCCGACGCGACGGCGGCGTACGACCGGCTGCGACCGGAGATCGTGGCGTTCGACGCGCGTCGGCAGCTTAAGCGCCGGTTCGACGTGCCGCTATTTTTCTTCCAAGGAGCGGACGACGCGTTCACGGTCACGGCGGAGGTGTGCGACTACGTCGCCGAGATCGAGGCGACGCGGAAGTGTCTGGTGATACTCGAGGGCGCGGGGCACTCGGCGTTCTTTTTGCGCGACGAGATCCTGCGATTACTCGACGTGCACGTGCGGCCGGTCGTCGCTTGAGCAACTCACTCGATCGGCTCGTCCAGCATCATCTGCCGGACGAACCGAACGGGTGGCGCGCCGTAGGACAGCACCTGGTCGTGGTAGGCCTTCAAGTCGAAGCGGCTGCCCAACTTGGCCGCCACGGCCTGGCGCATGTCGAAGTGTTCCTGCGCGCCGACGAAATAGGTGGGCAACTGTGCCGACGTGATCTGTGCGCGCACCCACTTGCCGGCCGCCTCGCTCTCCTGCTGAAAGGTCTGCCTCGTCATGAGCTCCATCGCCTGCTCGCGCGACCAGTGGTCCACGTGCACGCCTTGATCGAGGATCGCGTTGGCGATGGTGCGCAAGTAGAACTTGAGCTGCATCAAGCGGAACAGCGGGTCGCCGTTCAGATAGCCGGACTCGGCCATCAGCCGCTCGGTGTACACCGCCCACCCTTCCGCGAACAGCCCGGAGCGTTCCACCGCGCGCAGCACCGAGTACGCGTTCGCCGAGTGCGCGCCCTCGAGGTAGTGGCCCGGCATGGCTTCGTGGATCGAGAGCAAGTGGATCATGCGGCTGTTGTATTCGCGCAGGAACGAGTCGACCTGCTGCTCGCTCCAGTCCTCGGGGATCGGCGAGATGGCGAAGTAGGTGTCGAGCCCCTTGTCGAGCGGCCCCGGCGAGTCGCAGTACGCGATCGAGACGCCCCGTTGGAATTCGGGCATCAGGATGATCTTCACGGGATCGTCGGGCACGGTGACGAGATCGTGCTCGCGAGTGAAGCGCGTGGCCTCGGCGAGCGTGCGCGTCGCGAACTCCACCACCTGGTCGCGCGCCGGGCGATCGGCATAGGCGAGCTCGAGCGCCGCCTCGATCGCTTGCTGTTGCTGCTCCGGCGTGGGACTCGCGGGCAACGGCGGCGCGGCCGGGCGGTCCTTCAGCACGGTCTGCGCGATCGCGTACATGTCGCCACGCACGCGCGTAAGCTCCGCCTCGGCGCGGCGTTTGATCTCGGCGCGCGACAGCGATGAGCTGAGCGAATAACGCAGCTTCTCGTCGTAGAGCTTCTCTCCCAAGCGGAAGTCGCCCTTCGCGTTCGGGACCAGGGTCTCCTCGAGCCACTGCTGCTGCTCCGCCACCGCCCGGCGCACGTCGGCCACGGCCGCGTCGAGCTCCGCGCGCTGCTCGCCTTGCAGCTGGTCGGCATTGGGAGTGATGAAGGTGTCGACCAGGCTCAGGATGCCGGGGTTCTGTTTCGCGACCGTTTCGGCGTGGATCCTCGGCACACGCGCGGGATCGAGGTTCGCGCGCGCCTGCGCGAAGACGGTCGGAATCTTCCTCATGCGCGCGGTCGCCGACTCGAGCCGTTGCGGCAGCGGTGCGAATTCGCGCGCCATGAGACTGTAGATCGCGCTGCCCGCGAGCGCGTTGTAGACCTGCGGGTCCCACGCCCAGCTCTGCAGGGTGTCCATCGACCAGATGTCCGCCTGCAGCTGGTTACGCAGGATGGCGGCGTCGATCTGGTTCTCGCGCGTGAGCGCGGCCGTATCGATTGCCTCGAGCTCGGCCAGCAGCACCTTGCTGAAGTCGACGAGCTTCTGGCGCCCGGCCGCGCTCAGGTCGTCGACTTCGCGGTCGTAAGCATGCTCGCCGATCGACGTCGCGTTGACCGGATTCAGCCGCAGCGAGCCGTCGAGCCAGCGTCGCGACAGCTCGCTGAACTTGGCATCCGAGCCGGACGTCGCGGCCGCCCCGGTCGCGGCGTGCGGCGCAGTCGCTTGCGGTTTACACGCGGTCAAGCCGATACCCAGCAGCGTTACGAGCAGAAGCGACGGGCGTATGACATGCACGATCGACCTCGCACCGAGCGGCAACGCCGCCAGTGCATAAGCATACAAGAAGGTCGCCGCGTCAGCGCTTCAGGCACGCGGTCAGGTCGTCGTCGACGTATTGCCAGCGTGGCCGTTCGGCCTGCACGAATTCGTTCGCCGCCAGGTGGCCGCCGCGAGCGCGTAGCCAGTCCTCGACCACTTCCCGCAGAACCGGCGCGTCGGCCGGGATGTTGTTGCCGCCCGCCGCCGGCACGGCCGCGAACACTTGGCCGAGCACGAGCGAGTCCATGGCCGCGACCACAATTTGTTCGTCTGCGCCGAGGGGTTTATCCACGTCGAGGGGTGCGCCGTTCTGGCGCGTGACCTCCACGCCGAGCTCGCCGGCGGGAGAGCAGCTGACGCGCACGCGGACCCCCGACAGCCCGAGCGCGCCGCGCCGGTCGCGGCGCACTTCGTCGGCGAGCAGCGCGCGCAGCTCCGCGCCGGTGATCGTGAGCGTGACGAGCCGGTTGTCGAACGGAAAAACGTCGTAGAGCGCGCCGAAGGTGAGGGCGCCTTCGGCCAAGTCGGTGCGCAGCCCGCCGCGCACGTTGTTGTTGATCGCCACGTCCGCGCCCGTGCGCTCGCGCTCGGCGTCGGCGAATAGATTGCCGAGCGGCGACTCCGCTGCGCCGCTGCGCCCGATCGGCGTGTCGAGCACGACGCCGAGCGGTGTGGCCTGCAGCGCGCGCACGCGCGCGAGCGCCGGCGCCATCGCGGCGTCGATCGCCGGATCGGCGGCGACGACGCGCTGCTCGTAAACCGCCGTTGCGTCGCCGGATTGCGCGCCGCAACCGCCGGTGGCGGTCGCCGCGGCGCAGATGTCGCGCGGAGCGAAGATCTCGTGCCCCACGACCCGGCGCGCGCGCCGATCGAACGCCACGTCCACGCGGCCGAACGCGCGCCCGAGCGCGTAGGCTTGGACGATTGCGACGCCGGCAACCTCGTGCGCGACGCCTTGATGGGTGTGGCCCGCCGCGATGACGTCGACGAGCCCGCGCGGCAGGTCTTGCGCCAGCGCGAAAATCTCCGAGCTTGGATCGCACGACGACAGATCCGTCGGCTTGCCGAATTCCCCGCAAGCGCCGCCGGCGTGAGCACCCACGATCACGACTTCGGCGCCCTCCGAGCGCAGCTTCGTAGCCTCGGCCGCTACCGCGGCGGCGAGCGGAGCTACGCGCAGCCCGTGGACGTTGGCGCGCAGCGTCGCGCGCAGCGCGTCGCTCGCCATGACCCCGACGATCCCGACCTTGACGCCGGCCGTGGTGACGAGCGTCGACGCGCGCACGTTCCGCCACGCGACCCGCTCGCCTGTCGTTTCGTCGATGAGGTTCGCCGCGAGCAGCGGAAACGACGCTTGCGCGGCGCGCGCCTGGATCGCGCCGCGCGGATCGCCGCCGCGCTGCTGCCGCGCGCCCGGACCGTCCGCGGCGCCGAAATCGAACTCGTGGTTGCCGATGACGGCCGCCGCGTAGCCGAGCGCCGCGTAGGCGTCGATGACGACGGCGCCCTCGCTCAAGTCCGAGTCGATGCCGCCCTGGAACGTGTCGCCCGAATCCACGACCAAGACGGCGCCGCCGTCCGCGGCGCGCGCCGCGCGAAGATTCTTGAGATACCCGCCGAACATGGCGAGCCCGCCCTGGTCATTGCGCGGCGCGATGTTGCCGTGCAGATCGGTGGTCGCGACGATCGAGAGCGTCACGACGTCGGGCGTAGGCGCCGCGACCGCGGTCGCGGATGCGCCAAGGGCGAGCAACAGCGGTGCCACGGATCGCATGGGTGCGGATTGTAGCGCCGCGCGATCCAATCGTAGTCACGGCAACCCGCGGAGCACTTGGGGATCGCCTTCGACCGCCGCCCAATCCTCGAGTCGGATCTCAGGGATGACGAGGCGGCGCGTGAAGTGAGCCACCGGCGAATAGGACTTCAAGACCACTTGCGCGTCGGCGAGCTGCGAGCCATCGACGGGATAGGTTGCGAGTCCGTCCGAATCGCGGAATTGGAGGTCCGCGCCGAATTGACTCGTGGAATCGGGATAGACATGCGCCGGGTATGGCGTGTAGTCCGGAGCGCAATAGTGGCGCTCCGGATTGCGCCGTCCGTTCGCGGGATTCTCGAGCGTAACGCTCACGCACATCGGTGCACCGCCGGTCTTGATGCAGCCGAGCTCGACGTCGTCGCCCTCCTGATCGATCTTGGTCTTGCACCATCCGAGCTCGGCGAATCGCTCATCGCCGTTCACCGGCGAAATCGTCCTCGCGGCCTCCATGTGAAAGAGCGTCAGCGAGTAGTCGATCTCCATACGCACGGACTGGCCGCGAACGAGCTCGTAGACGTTGTCCGGAAACACGACGCGCTGATGCGTCTCGATATCTCCTCCAGCCGCGGTCTGCACCGGAAAGTCATCGCCGTAGCCGATACCGGCGACCGTTCGTGCTCTATAGAGCATCGTTCCGTCGCCGCGTACGAGGCGTACCTCGGCGCGATCGTTCATCACGATCGACTGCGCTGTAAGACCTGAAACGCGAAGGGGCAGCAGCACGACGTCGGCGGAAGGCGAGGCCGGCAGAGCGACGGAGCGTCCGATGCCCGGATCGAAAGCAATCGTCATGGGCTCCGCGGTGTCGGGAGCGGGCGAAAGCCACTGCTGGACGGCGAACGCCGGCGCCCAGGTCGAAAGGCTGAGCATTGGCGCGAGAACCACCGCCGCCACTGCCACAGAGCGTCCCGGTAGCGTGGCCCGGCGAAAATACTGCATTGGGATGATCACGACGGCCGCCAACAGCGCGAGCACGGACCAGAACGCCGGCGTCATCCATTGCATTCCACTTCCGGCAAACGGAGGCGCAATGCCGCCGCGCACCAGTACGCCGGCGATTATCGCAACGGTAACCGTCAACCAGATTGCCAGCATCCCCGCCACGACCTGCACGAGCGTTCTGGTCATCGCCGCAATGGCCAGCACCGGCAGACTGAAGAACAGCAGCACCTGAGCGTTCCGGGACAGGGCCGCCGCGAGCGAATCGCGCAGGCCGAAACCCGCGGCTGTGCCGTGGGCCAGGTCGGCCAGCAGCATGGGAGCGTGGGCGGCGGCCAGAACGAACAGAAGCTTTGCGCACAGCAGGTCCCTGCGGCTGATCGGGCGAACGAGCCAGTCCTGCGAAACACCGGGCAGCAGATCCAGTTGCACCGCCGCGGTGATCAGTACCGCGAGCCCGAGAAATATCGTTAATGAAAACACCTGCGCGACGATCACCAGCCCCTGCGGCTCTCTGAAGTGTCCCAATGCGAACCAAAGCGCGGCATTGGTCACCTGCACCGCCGTCACGATCGCGACGAGAGGCCAAAGCTCCCGCCAATCCCGTCTGAAGATATGCCGGATCATGTTCGAGCGCTCTCGTCGCGAACGGCGCGCGCGAGCGTGGTGTAGATGGAGCGGAGCGCGATGGGCTCGGTCGTTATGTGGCGCACCTTGCCGACCACGGCGGCAACGCGCGCCGTCAGATCCTGCTCGGAGAAACGCGTATCGACGAAACTGAGCAGGTTGCCGACAGCGCGCACTTCGAGCCATTCCTTCGGGGTCTGCGCCGGGGCATGGGCCGCGGCGTCCAGTGTCACGAGCACCTTCCGCAGGCGCGCCGTGAGGTCGCTCATGGCCTCCTGAAACAAGAGCCTGCCGCCATCGAGAAAGGCGACATGGGTCGTCAAGAGCTCGATCTCCGCGAGCTCGTGGGAGGAGATGAGGATCGTCATCTCACCCGCGTGACGCATTAGGCGTTCCAACAGCTCGTCGCGCACCAGCGGATCCAACCCGCTGAAGGGCTCATCGAGCACCAGCAGCTTCGGGCGAAAGGGCAGGGCGCAGGCCAGCGCCATCTTCAACCGCATGCCATGCGACAGGTCCTTGATCCTGCGCTCGGGCGGCAAGCGGAGCTGACCTAAGAGGTCCGCTTCGAGCGCACGATCCCAACTCGCGTAGAACGGCCGCAGATAGTCGAGGTACGCCGATACGGTCATGCGCCCCGGCATGTGCTGGTTCTCGGAGACATAGCCGATCTGCGCCAACTCTTTGGGCGAGACGGCGCGCGTGTTTACGCCGAGCACGGTAGCGTCACCTGTGGTCGGCGCGATGATGTTCATCAGCACTTTGATGGTGGTGGTCTTGCCGGCGCCGTTGGCGCCGATGAGGGCGAAGGCGCTGCCCTCCGGCACGCTAAAGCTCAAACCGCGAAGCGCATCGAACCGTCCGAACTTCTTGAAGACATTGTCGGCGTGAACGATCATTTGCGTTCAGCCCTCAACGGCAAGCACGCGCTTCAGGTAACGCAACTTCTCGAGGTTGACCCTGACACGGCGGTCGCAGAGGAAGAGTCCGAGCACGAAAACCGCGAGCACCGCCAAGTCGACAGCGGGAGACAGCTGCGGCGGACTCGTGAGATAGGTGCGGGTGGCGGCGCCTACCAAACCGAACACGGCGGCGACCGCGCACACGTAGTATCCCAGCCGAATCGTCGCGAGCGCTCGCTGCGCCCGGGCGATCGCAAGGTCGAGCATTTCCGACAACACTCCGGCGGCATCGCTTGCCCTCACAGGCAGCAGCATCGACAGCGCAATGGCGGCCATCGACGACATCAGTCCGATGGCGACGCCGCGGGTCACGAAATTCCACGTGCCCGTGGCAAGACCGCTCCAGATCGTGAACACGCAGAGCAGCAAGCCCGCGGCGCTGAGAGGCAAGCCGACGACCAGAGCTGCGGTGATCGACAATGACTGGCGGCGCAGGCGCGCTTCGAGGCGCGGAGTCAGTGTCGCGATCTCGGGTTTGATCGCGCGCCACGCGATCCCCAGCTCATCCCAATAGGCATCTCGCGATGTCGTCACAACTTCTCTCCAATTAGCTCGCGAAGCAGGTCCTTCGCCCTCGACATCCGGATGGCGACTGCGTTGGTCGTGATGCCGAGGACGTCGGCGATCTCTTTTGTGGTCAGCCCTTCCAGGGTCAGCATTGCCGCCTGGCGGTAGGCGAGCGGCAGGGCCCGCACCGCCGAGGTCAGCTTGGCCGCCCGGTCGGTCGTTATGGCGTGGCTCTCCGGATTCTCGCCGGGTGCCGGGATGTCCTCGCTGAGCTCGGCCGTGCGCGGCAATCGCAGCGCACGGGCCACGTGCGTCACGGCGCGATTGGTCGCGATACGCGCGACAAACGTGCGCAGGGAGGAATCCCCGCGAAACGAGGGCAGCGCCCGCCAAATCGCCAGGTAGATGTCCTGCACGAGCTCCTCGATCAGATGGGCCTGGCTTTCATGGCTCGAGGCGATGCGCCTAATCATGGCGTGCTGTTCCCGCGCGATCTGATCGAAGGTCTGGTGGGTCGACATCGAGACGAAACGGCTCTTCCTTCGATCGCTGGGAACAATAGTCTCGGGAAGAGAGCTTTTCTTTCAGGAAGCCTGTCCTGAGCAGCTCTGGCGGGGTTCCTCGAATCCGAGGGGTTCGCGCTGCGCCTGCGTCAGGGATCGCTCGCGCAGCGGAAACCGATGTCGTCGGAGCGCATGTCCGGGCTCGCGTACTGGCGCGCCGACGCGTTCAGCCGATAGGCGGGGTCGTAGCGGCCGCCGCCGCGGATGACTCTGCCGGTGCCGTCGCTCGGGCCGCGCGGATTGTAGACGTCGTCGCTCGTGAAGCTCTCCGAATACCAGTCGGCGACCCATTCGGAGGCGTTCCCGGCCAGATCGTCGACGCCGTAGGGGCTCCTGCCGGGCGGGTGTGTGCCGACCGGCGACAGCGCGCCGTCGTACGGTCCTGGGGATGCGTTCTCGTAGTTCGCGCGATCGAGCGTCGGCGGCGCGTCGCCCCAAGGGAACGGCCGGCCGTCGGTGCCGCGCGCGGCCTTTTCCCATTCCGCCTCCGTCGGCAAGCGCTTGCCGGCCCAGCGGCAGTAGGCGTTCGCCTCGTTCCAGCTCACGCCGATGACCGGCAGATCGTCTTTGCCCGCGACCTCGTCCCAGTAGTCCGGCGTGCGGTCGGAGCCCGTGCGCGCGAGAAATTGTGCGTAGCGCCCGGTCGTCGTCTCGAGTCGATCCATGTAGAACGCGTCCACATAGACGTCGTGGACGGGCCACGACTCGTCGTCGCCCATCGTGAAGTTGCCCGCCGGCACGAGCGCCGCGGGCGTGCCGTCCCTGCCGGCGCGCGTGGCCGGCGCGTCGCGCGTGGCGAGATACCAGCCCGCGCCGACCGCGGCGCACGCGCAGAGCGCCGCGATCGGCGCGATCTTGTACAGCCGTTTGCGGCGTCGCTCGCGCGCGATCCTGTAGACCGCGTCTACCACCGCGGCGGTCAGATTGCTCGGGGTCTCGAGGAACGTGACTGAGCGCAGCAGCGGGGGCAACTCCTGCACGTTCACGCGCTCGAGGAGTACCGGCAGGATTCGGTCGTCGGGCGCCCGCAACGTTTTCTCGGCGATCGCGATCTCGTTGAGCGTGTAGCTGCCGGCGTCGAGCGCCTTCGGGCTCACCAGAAAGATCACCAGGGCCGATCTCTCGATCGCGCGCCGGATCCGGATATGGAATTCCCCGCCGGGCGGCAGGTCGTCGCGGTCGAAGAACACGTCGTGGCCGTCGCCCTCCAGTGCCAGGCGAATCGCGTCCGCCGAGGCGCGGTCTTCCTTGGCATAGCTCAAGAAAATACGCATGGCGAATCGGCTCTCATCGACACGCGATCATCGGCGCGTCGCTGTTCGTCCAGTTGCCGGCGCTCGGACTGCGTCAAAGCTAGCACGGCCGATGGCGCGACGCGCGGCGGCGTTTGCGGCTAAGCTACCTCGACGGCTTCGATCGCGACTCCCGCATGTCGACGGGATCGAACAGGTCGGCGATCGCACCTAGAATTCAGCGCAGGGGGAGACACCAATGACACGTTGGCTCAAGGTCCTTGTCACGCTCATCGTTTGCGGCGCAGCCGGGAGCGCATTGGCGCAAGCGCCGGCCGCGGCGGCCCAAGCGCCGCCGTCGCGCCCGCCGCTGTTCTTCAGCGAAGGCTGGCAGGCGCTCAAGACGCCGCCCGACGATCACGGCGCGTGGCCCGCGTCGCAGGGGGGCGTCGCGAGCCCGAAGCTCGCGCTCTCGCTGCACGGCGCGTCGGGTAAGGAGATCCAGCTCGTCGCCGTGCGCGGCCAATCGGACCTCTACCCGATGAACCTCTGGACCGGCACGACCACGTCGCCGACCGCCGCGTCGCTGCGCGACCGCGACAACTTCGTCGACTTGAGCGATCCGCTCGCCAAGATCCGCTGGACCGTGCGGACCTCCGGTTTCCATCAGGTGCGACCCATCGTCAAGCTCGCCGACGGCACCTGGCTCGTGGGCGATCACGCCACCGGGCCCTCCTTGGATTTCAACGTCGACGACGTCTCGATCGCGGACGTGCGCTGGATGAAGCTCGACATCGACCGGGTGGTGACGGTCGGCAACTGGGTCGCGAGCCCCGATCTGCGCAAGGTCGACGAGGTCGGCTTCGCCGATCTCTTCCCGGGCAGCGGGCACGGCCCGGGCGGTTACGCGAACGTGGGCCGCATCGAGGTCTATGGCAAGCCCGTGAAGCGCTGACGCGGCGCGTCGAGCCACCCATGGCCGAGGCACCGAAGGACCCGACCGCGCCGGCGCGCGCCGAGCTCGAAGCGGCGCACTCCGACCTTGCCGTTGCGCGGAAAAAGGCCATTGGCGACGACGGCAAGATTCTCCTGGCCGCCGCCGCCGCCATCGAGCTCGCGATCGAATACTTGACGCCGCCGCACACCGAACGAGCGCTGGCGGCCCAGAGCTGTCGAGAGGCCGTCGCACTCATGAAGATCACGCGGGCGCATGGCCAGGGCTCGGCGAGCAATGCCGGGATGCTGCTCGGCCAAATCAACGAGCGAATGGCGCGAATCACAGGACTCCTATGAGCTGTCTTTCCTACGCGACGAAGTCGATCGCAGCGGCGCTGCTCGCGGTTGCGGCGTCCACGACCGCAACAGCGCAGAGCGCACGCCGGCTCGACGAGGTCGAGCGCGTCGACCGTCTCGCCGAGCAAGTGCGCCAGACGGAATCGATCCGCGCGATCAAGCGGCTGCAAGCGGCCTATGGCCATTATGCGGAGCTCGGTCTCTGGAACGACTTCGCCGAGCTGTTCGCGGACCAAGGCGTGGGCCACTACGCGCAAGGCCCGATGGTCGGCCGCGAAGCGATCCGCAAGCTGTTCTTCGAGCAAGTGGGGCAGGGCCGGCTCGGCCTCGCGGAGGGCCGCCTCTATCCGCACATCGTGTTCCAGCCGGTGGTCACGCTCGATCCCGGCGGCCGCACCGCGCGCGGCCGCTGGCACGTGCTCGCGCTGCTCGGCGGCTTCGGCGCCAACGCCACCTGGGTCGGCGGCGTCTACGAGAACCGCTACGTGTTCGAGAGCGGCGCGTGGAAAATCTCCGAGCTCACCTACGCGACGCAGTTCACCGCGCCATACGACCGCGGCTGGACTCAGCCGCGCGCCCCGGCGGCGCCGAGCGCGCCGCCGAGCGACTCCTGCGACAGCTACCTCGCGAGCGACTGCACGTTCGCGCTGCACTTCGACCCGCGGCGCGCGGGCACGCCGTCGCCGCCCCCCGTGATTGACCGAACAGTCGAGCCGCGGGCGGCCGACGCGCCGCCGGCGGACATCGACGCGCGCGTCGCCGACCTCGAGCGCCGCGCCGCGCGCCTCGGCGACGAGGCGGCGGTCACCAACCTCCAACACGCGTACGGCTACTACGTCGACCGCAAGCGCTGGGACGACGTCGCGGACCTGTTCGCGGCCGACGCCACGCTCGAGCTCGGCAATCAAGGCGTCTACGCCGGCAAGCCGAGCATCCGCCGCGCGCTCGAGCAATTCGGCCCCCAAGGATTGCGGCGGGGTGAGCTCAACGATCACGTGCAGCTGCAAACGCTCGTCACCGTCGCGCCCGACGGCGCGAGCGCGCAAGCGCGCGGCCTCGAGCTCGTGCAATGGGGCGGCATGCGCGACGGCGCGTATCGCGCCGAGTGGCGCGAGTCGATCTTCGAGAACCGCTACGTGAGCGAGCGCGGCGTCTGGAAGATCGCCGCGATGCGCCTTTATCCGCGCTTCATCACCGACTACGCGCAAGGTTGGGCAAAGAGCGCGGAGCCGGTGCCGCCGCCGAGCACGGAGTTTCCGCCGGACCGGCCGCCGACCGCGGTGTACGCGGTCTACCCGAAGTTCTCGATTCCGCCGCTGCACTTCGCCAATCCGGCCACCGGCGCGCTGCCGCAGTACCCGGACGATGCGCGGCCCGCCACGCCGCCGGCGCCCCCGAGCGCGCGCGCGTCGACCGACCCCTGGCGCGCTCCTCGCACGGGCTCCCTCGCGGACCGGCTCGCGGCCGTCGAGCGCGCGGCCGCGGTCGCGGCCGCCTACGACGCCGCGGAGAACCTGCTGAACGCGCACAGCTACTACTTGGACGAGATGCGCTGGGACGACGTCGCGGACCTGTTCGCGGCGGATGGCTGGGGCGAGGTCGGGCAACTGGGCGTCTACGCGGGACGCGAGCAGATCCGCGCGGCGCTGCGGGCGCTCTATCCGCGTGACGGCCGGCCGGCGGGCGTCTTCGCGATCCATCAGACCACGCAGCCGGTGATCGACGTCGCGCCCGACGGCTCGAGCGCGAAGATCCGCGAGCGCGTGCTGCAAGTCGGCGGCCGCGCCGGCGCGGAAGGCGAGTGGCTCGCCGGCGTCTACGAGAGCGAGGTCGTGCTCGAGGACGGCGTCTGGAAGCTCGCGGCGATGGACCTCGATTACACGTGGGCCGCGCCGTATCACGGCGGCTGGGCCGCGGTCGCGTCGGGCGCCGAGTTCCGGCCCGATCCGGGTGTCGGGTCGGACCCGGGCGTCGGCGCGGTTGCCGGCACTCCGGACCCGAGCGCCGCGCCGCCGTTTACGCCGCCGAGCAGCCTGGCGCCGCCGGACCGGGCGTTGCGCGGCCCGGTGCGGCCGCCGTTTCCCGAGGTCCTGCCGCTGCCGTTCCACTACGCCAACCCGGTGTCGGGACGGCCGGCGGCGCACTGAGCGGAGCGCCGACGTGTCCGAGGGCCCAGTCGTCCACCGGCGTTGGAGCCGCGACTCGCTCGTGGTGAGCTGCGATCCGGCTGATCAAGACCTCGACGTGATCCACGCGTTTCTCGTCGAGTCCTACTGGGCGAAGGGTATCCCGTGCGAAACGGTGGCGCGGTCGATTCGCGGGTCGCTGTGCTTCGCGCTGCGCGACGGCGCGCGCCAAGTCGGCTTCGCGCGCGTGATCTCGGATCGCGCCACGATTGCGTATCTCGGCGACGTGTTCGTGCTGCCCGAGTATCGAGGCCGCGGCCTCGGCAAGTGGCTCGTGGAATGCGTCATGAGTCATCCGGAGCTCCAAGGGATGCGGCGCTGGATGTTGGGCACGCTCGACGCGCACGAGCTGTACCGCCGATTCGGTTTCACGCCGCTTGCGGAGCCCGCGAAGATGATGGAGCGGCGCAACTGGAACGTGTACGCGTCGCCGCCGCCGAAACGGCCATAGCGGATGATCGAGGCTGTCTTCTTCGACCTCGACGGCACGCTCTATGACCGCGACGCGCTCGCGGCCGCGCTCGTCGGCGAGCAATACGACGCGTTCGCCCGCGATCTCGCCGCCGTGCCGAAAGACGTCTTCGTGCGCCGCGCGCTCGAGATGGACGACCACGGCCACGGCGAGAAGTCGGAAGGCTACGCGCGGCTCGTGCGCGAGTGGGGCCTGCCCGCTGCGCTCGCCGAGTGGCTCGTGGAGTACTTCTGGACGAGCTACGACCGGCACTGCACGTTGTCGGACGACACGCGCGAGACGCTCGCGACGCTGCGCGCGCACGGCAAGAAGCTCGCGGTCATCACGAACGGCGGCGCAGCGCGTCAGGCGCAGAAGCTCGCCGCCCTCGGTCTCGCCGATGCGTTGGACGCCGTGCTGATCTCGGGCGCCGAGGGCGTGCGCAAGCCCGATGCCGAGATCTTCCGCCGCGCGCTAGAGCGCTGCCGCGTCGGAGCGGCGGAGACGATCTTCGTGGGCGACAACCCCGAGGCCGACATCGCCGGCGCGCTCGGCGCGGGCCTCGGCGCGATCTGGAAGCACGTGCCGTATTGGCGGCTCGAGTCGCCCGGCGTGCCGGTCGTGCACAGCCTGCGCGAGATCCTGCCTCTCTGCCTCGGAAAATAGGGACATGTTGCCTTTTCGGTTGGCGCACACGGCCCACGGAAACGTAACATGTCCCTGTTTTTCACTCCGCGGACCGCCGAAAGCCAACATGTCCCCATTTTTCGCATGAAGTACCGCGTCGACATCGACGTCGCCAACGACACCAAGGCCGGGCTGTCGGCCGTCATCGACGGCAAGGACGCGCGCGTGCTGAACAAGGTCGGCGCGTTCTCGTCGCTGTTCGCGCTCGAGGCGCGCCGTTACCGCGATCCGGTGCTCGTGCTCAAGACCGAGGAGCCCGGCAGCAAGCAGGTGCTCGCGTTCAAGCACGACCGCATCGAGTCGGTGTGCTACGACATGATCAACCACTTGATCAACGACTGCGTCGTGATGGGCGCCGAGCCGCTTGCGGTGCAAGACCTGATCATCTGCGGCCACATGGAGAAGAGCGCCATCACGCGAATCGTGAGCGCCTGCGCCGCCGCGTCGGCGGCGCAGGGCTGTGCGCTCACCGGCGGCGAGACCACCGAGCAGCCCGACGTCGTCGCGAGCGGCGTCTACGTCTTGGGCTCGAGCATAGTCGGCGTCGTCGAGCGCGACAAAGTCATCGACGGCTCGAAGATCCGGCGCGGCGACGTGGTGATCGCGCTCGCTTCGTCGGGCCCGCACACGAACGGCTACACGCTGATCCGCGACCTCTTGAAGCGCACGCCGGCGCTCGCCGACGAGCAGGTGGGCGGCACGACGTTCCTCGACGCGGTGCTCGAGCCGCATCGCTGCTACTACCAGTCGCTCAAGGGCCTGTTCCCGCGCGCGGTCGTAACCGGGCTCGCGCACATCACCGGCGGCGGCATCCGCGAGAACCTGGACCGGATCCTCCCCCACGGCCTCGACGCGAGCATCGACCTCGGCCTGTATCAGACGCCGGCCGTCTTCGATCGGATCCGCCGCGCGGCCGGGTCGAGCGCGGCCGACATGCTCCGCGCGTTCAATCTCGGCGTCGGGCTCGCGCTCGTGTGCAGGGAGCGCAACGCCGACGCCGTGCTCGAGCACCTGAACGGCGCCGGCGAGCACGCGTATGCGATCGGCGAGATCGTCGCGGGCAGCGGCGTCGTGCAGTGCCGTGGCGAAGTTCGGTACGCGAGCTAGCGGCGGCGCCCCGCGATGACCCGCCTCAGCGTCAATCTCAACAAGATTGCGCTGCTGCGCAACGCGCGCGCGGGCACGACTCCGAGCGTCGTCGACGCGGCGCGAACGTGCATCGAGGCAGGCGCGCACGGCATCACGCTGCATCCGCGGCCCGACGAGCGCCACGCTACGCCCAAGGACGTCTACGCCATTGCGGCGCTGCTCGAGCGCGCGCGCCAGGTGGCACCGGGGGTCGAGCTCAACGTCGAGGGCAACCCGTTCCACGGCCTGCTCGAGATCGTGCGGCGCGCGCAGCCGGCGCAGTGCACGCTCGTGCCGGACGACCCGGCCGCCCGCACGTCCGATCACGGCTGGGACCTCGCGCGCGACGGCGAGCGTCTGGCGCCCGTCGTCGCCGAGCTGCGCGCTGCCGGAATCCGCGTGAGTCTCTTCATGGACGCGGCGAGCCGCGAGCTCGACGCGGTGAAAGCCCTCGGCGCGGACCGCATCGAGCTCTACACCGAGCCGTACGCGGCCGCGCACGGTGGCCCGGACTCCGGCGCGACGCTCGCGCGCTTCGCCGCCGCGGCCGACCGCGCCCGCTCGCTCGGCCTCGGCGTGAACGCGGGGCACGACCTCAACCTCGCGAACTTGGGCGACCTCTGCGCGATCCCGGCCGGCGTCGACGAGGTGTCGATCGGCCACGCGCTGATCGCCGACGCGCTCGCGCTCGGGCTCGGTAACGCGGTGCGCGTCTACCTCGGGCGCATTTCGTCCGTCGGCACGCGTCACTGACGATTCCTTCTTCTCGCTGCCGAGCGCTGGCCGACCTTTACCGAAGTACGTCCAGGAGGAGTTCGCGGCGTACCTGAAGTGCGGTCGCCTCGAGCACGGTTTTCTGCGCGTGCGCTGCGAGGACTGTCAGGCCGAGAAGCTCGTCGCGTTCAGTTGCAAACGCCGCGGCTTCTGCCCCTCCTGCGGCGCCCGGCGGATGACGGACAGCGCCGCGCTCCTGGGCCGACGAAGTGTTACCCAAGAAACCGCTACGCCAGTGGGTGCTGTCGCTGCCGTTGGCGTTGCGGTTCCTATTGGCCACGGACCCGAGGACGCTGACGCAGGTGCTCGGGATCATCTATCGAACGATCTCGGCACACATTCTCAAGAAGGTGCGGCTGACGCGCGGGAGTGGTGCGACGGGCGCCGTGACGCTGATCCAGAGATTTGGGTCTGCGCTCAATCTCAATATTCACCTCCACATGCTGGTGCTCGACGGCGCGTACCTCGTCGACACCGAGCCACCGGTGTTCTGCCGGATCGCTACGACATCTCCGGCAAGCCGCCGGCGACGATCGAGTGGGAGTAGCCGACTCATACGCAGAACTCATTATTCTATATTCTATTAGCCGTATGGCGACAAGGCGCGCTGGTCGGTCGCAACGGCCCACTGGTTTTCCGAGTCGTCATACCCAACCAAGTTCGCGACTAGAGCTTGGTCGACACTCCCTGCCAATCTCTAGGTCTCGCAGTTGCGAATGTTAGTTGGTGGTGCTACGTTCGCGCGACCTCGAAGCGAGAAGAGCGACGCTTGTCGCGCACCGCGGGGCAACGGGGAGAAGACAAATGGAGCAGATCACCGCACGTGATCCGATCAACTTCTGCCGTATGCCCGTAACAATTTAAAGCGGAAACAGGTGGTGTCGTCCCAGTCGGTGTCGAGGCGCGTCGGTACACGATGCGCTCGCGCGATCTGGTTGGCATGCGCCTTTCTCGGAGCAGCGATCTTGGTCGAGTGCGGTAGAGCTGGAGCGGGTCCGCCGATCACGGATTCCGGCGTGTGGGCCGATAGTCGCTCCATGACGACCTGGCTCTCCGACGAGGAAGTTGCGTTCAAGGGCAGTGGGCCCGGCGAGCCGGGACATACCTCCACCATCGCAATCTGGAATCTGGCCAAGGGCGTTCGTACTTACCGCGAGAACGTTCGAACCTTGTGCGCAGCCAATGGCACTCTCGCGTACATGCTCGACGTCGACGAGAGAACGGCGTTCTTCGGTACACCCGGTCAGGAAGCGCCCATCGACTACCGTCGCGTGAGTAGCGTCACGTGTCAGCTTCGAACTGACGAAGCGGATCGCGACCGCGATATCGTGCCTTTGCCTTCGGAGCACGGTTCGCTGGACCGTGGTCCCCTCGGCGGTGTTCAGCGCATGGACAACACGCCTGTTCGCCTCCTCAACAAGAGCGCTTCATCGCCGATCGAGATCGGGCTCAATCATTGGGACACGGCAGGAATTGCCCATTACGCGTTCAAGAGCGCGTATCTCATCAACAGCCAATACTACGATCCGGCGAGAAGGATGACATCGAGTCCCTGGCCGGCCGGCATGCCGCGCCCGCTGTGGTGGATGACGCCAGACGGCACAGTCACGCGGTACCAAGTGACAGCGCCATGGAATCAGTTCAACGAGTACTTCGCCACGCGAGAGGGCTTCGTGGCCGTCGGAACCGATCCGCGAAAGTCCGGGGCCAGGTTTCCCCGGGATGCGGCTGTCTTTCTCCTGCGCCCGGATGGTTCTGCTGAGACGCTGCTGCAAGGTGAAGCGCACGCCGTCGCGATTTCTCCGAGTGGCTGCGCTGTCGCTTTCGTGTACGTCGAAGCACCGGGTAAGTACAGCTCTTCCAGGCTCAAGGTCCTGAGGGTGTGTTCCTAGCGCACCACTCTTACTCAACAGGCAATGGAACATTTATAAGGAAGAAGACCATGCCGACCGATCCGAGAAGCCTCGCCGAAGCCAGCGCCGCCGTATACAACTACGGTTCTTCCATCACTCCTCCGGCCGGTTACGCGGCGATTCACGAGACCAACGACCCGAATTCGGGATTCCATGGCGTGGTCTTCTTCAACGAGACGACGAACGAATACATCGCCGCGGTCACCGGCACGGAGTCGGCCGCCAGCGATTCCTACGCCGACATGAATCTCGGCATTCCTCAGCACATTCGGCGTTGGGTGGACAGGCTTTCGAGGAATGGATCGAGAACAACGTGCCGGAGGAAAGTCCGCTGCACGTCACGGGTCACAGTCTGGGCGGCGCGCTTGCGCAGTATCTCGCGTATGACCTAGCGGAGAACGCGAACCGGCAACTCGATCTCGCGACGTTTAACGCGCTCGGCGGCCTGAAGGGCGAGCAGGATATGTCGGGCCAGTCATTCGACCCCGACCGCCTGGCCAACGTCGACGCTGCCAATTACACGAATGCGCAGGATGGAGTGAGTCGTCTTGGTGACGGTCACCTAGGTGGCAATGTCGTACAGGTCGATGCCAACGCCTAAGTGCGACATGCACGAAGTGACAGGTAGTTGACTGTCCCCGCGCGCGCCGCGGCGTAAGCTGTGCTCATCCGGGCCGCAGACGCCCGGCGCAAACGCGAGCGCGCAACCACACGACTCGGAGGCGGCCATGGCGGGCGAGTTCCAGGTCTCGGGCAAGAACACGGCGGCGCCCTTCACCCTCAAGCTGCATCGCGGCGACGGCATGACGCTGCTCGCGATGAACTGGAAGAAGGACAAGCCGCCCACCGACTTCGTCGGCTTCGCGATCGAGTACAAAGAACCCAAGGGCGACCGGTTCTACGCACTCCCGAACCGCCTGTCGTTCCCGAAGGCCGGCGACCAGGTGAACCCGAACATCCTGTCGACGCGCCTGTCGCCGATCCAGAAGTTTCGCTGGGTGCACTTTCCGCGCAACGCCGATCTCGACGGCCCGTTCCTCTATCGCGTGACGCCCGTGTTCATGAACGCGCAGGACGTGCTGAGCTACGGCATATCCCAGGAGGTCGCGATCGAGCTGCGCCGCGAGACGTATCCCGGCAAGCTCAACGTCACCTTCACGCGCGGCTTCGTGTCGTCGCAGGCGTTCGTCGACCGTTTCGAGTCGAAGGGCAAGATCTCCACGCTGCTGCCGGCCAAGGCTGCCGACGGGCTCGGGTTCGTGCCCACGCATCCGCTCACGAAGGAGGCGCTCGAGTGGATGGGCTTCGAGGCGCGGGCCGCGATCCTCGAGGTGCTCGACAAGGCGATCGCGGACAAGAGCGCGAAGGTGCGCGTCGTCGCCTACGACTTGAACGAGCCCGACATCGTGAGCCGCCTCGAGAAGCTCGGCGCGCGTCTGCGAGTCATCGTGGACGACTCCGACGATCACGGCGAGGCCGGCTCCGCCGAGACGGCGGCGGCGGCGCGCCTCGTGGCCTCGGCCGGCGCCGCGAACGTGAAGCGCCAGAAGATGGGCAAGCTCCAGCACAACAAGACGATCGTCGTCGAAGGTCCGAAGGGCCGGATCGTGGTGTGCGGGTCGACCAACTTTTCCTGGCGCGGCCTCTTCGTGCAGGCGAACAACGCCCTCGTGCTGCACGGCGCGAAGGCGATCAAGCCGTTCGCGGACGCGTTCGAGAACTACTGGAATCTCGACGCGCGAGGCTTCGGCGCGTCTGCGTCCACGCAGCTGATCCCGCTCGGGCTCTCCGACCTGAACGTGAGCGTGGCGTTCTCGCCGCACGGGGCGCCGACGGCCCTGCTTGCGAAGATCGCCGAGGACATCAAGACGAAGGCGACGTCGAGCGTGTTCTACTCGCTCGCGTTTCTGTTCCAGACCGAGGGGCCGATCAAGGAGGCGATCAAGAAGGTCACCGACGACCCGGCGATCTTCGTCTACGGCATCTCGGACAAGAAGGTCGGCGGTCTCGACGTGCAGAAGCCGGACGGCAACGTGGAGCCCGTGTTCGCGTCCGAGCTCGGCAAGGGCGTGCCGGAGCCGTTCAAGTCGGAGCCGTCGGGCGGCTTCGGCACGCGGATGCACCACAAGTTCGTGGTGATCGACTTCGACAAGCCGAGCGCGCGCGTGTACATGGGCTCATACAATTTCTCGGATCCCGCCGACACGAAGAACGGCGAGAATCTGCTGCTGATCAAGAACCGCCGGATCGCGGTGTCGTACATGATCGAGGCCCTGCGGATCTTCGATCACTATCACTTCCGCGTGGCGGAGAAAGAGGCGAAGGCCGACAAGAAACCATTCGCGCTCCGGAAACCGCCGCGCAACCCCGGCGAGAAGCCGTGGTGGTCGGAGTCCTACACGAGCCCGAGCAAGATCCGCGATCGCCAGATCTTCGCTTAAGGTCAGACCTTGGGGTCGGACCAGGGTCAGACCAGGGTCAGATCCCGGGGACAGGCTTGCCCCGCCGTGGCGCTCGTCGCGCCGAATGCCATAATCCGCCGCGTTAGGGTCAGACCCCGGGGCCAGAGCCGTAGCGCACTGACCGGGCCGGGTCTGGCCCTGGGGTCTGACCCTAGGAGTGCGCGATGTCGCAGACCGCAGCTTGGCTCGTGCTGATCGCTCGCGAGCATCGGCTTGATAGTCGCGGGCATCGTCGGCCTCAAGCTCGCGACACCCGCATGACGCGCCCCGGGCCGACATTCTCGCGTGCCGTCGTGGTCGCGCTCGCCGCCGCGGCGGTCGTCGTCGCCGCCGTCGCACGCGCGCAGCATTTCGACGCGGCCCCCACGCACGCGCAGCTGCAAGAGCGCTTCGCCGAGCTGCGCGCCGCCAAGACACTGCGCGTCGACAGGCGACTGCGCTGGGAATACCGCTTCTCGAGCCCGGACGTGCGCGCGCTCGAGGCGCTCTCCGTTCTGCTCGTCGCCGACGACTACAAGATCGCGACGCTGCTCCCACCGCACGAGGGCGCACCTGCCGCGACATTGCGCGTCGTGCGCGTCGAGCAGCACACGCCCGACAGCCTCGAGCAGCGCAGTGCGGAGCTCAGGCGCCGCGCGACGGTGCAGGGTGCGGCTTACGACGGCGTGGATGTCGGCAGGCCCGACTAGCGGCAGCGAGCTCCACATCCGTGCAGCCGAGGGAGTTCCATATTCCGACCACTTGGCGTGTGAAAGGCGCGGCCGCGCGGGTCTACGAGACCTTGAGCAAGCCGCCCGAGCTCGCGAGCCGAGCGTCGCCGTGAGCAAAGAGGTCAACCAACGGGTCGTCGAGCGCGCGCGGGCCTGGGGCGTGACGATCGAGCGCGCGGCCGCGACCGAGACGTCGGTGCTCGTCTACGGCAAGCGCGCCGGCAAGCCCGTCGTCATGAAGATCGCGAAGCACGCCGGCGACGAATGGCGCTCGGGCGAAGTCGCGGCCGCGTTCGAGGGTCGCGGCGTGGTGCGGGTCTACGAGCAGGTCGGCGGCGCGGCTCTGCTCGAGCACGTGCAGCCCGGCGAGCAGCTCGCAAGCGTCGCGCTCGCGGGCCGAGACGACGAGGCCACGGACATCCTCGCGGCCCTGATCGGCCGGATGTCGCCACGCGACCCGCCCACCGGCTGCCCCACGGTGGACGAGTGGGGCACCGCCTTCGCGAACTATCTCGCGATCGGCGATGAGCGCGTGCCGCGCGAGCTCGTGGAGCCCGCGCAGCGGATCTACGCCGAGCTCTGTCTCACGCAACGCAACCCGGCGCTGCTGCACGGCGATCTCCAGCACTACAACGTGCTGCGCGACGACACGCGCGGCTGGCTCGCGATCGATCCCAAGGGGGTGATCGGCGAGCTCGAGTACGAGCTTGGCGCGATGCTGCGCAACTCGCTTGGGCTGCCGGAGTTGTCTACGCTCGAAGTCGCGGAACGGCGGCTCGAGCGGTTCGGCGCGGCGCTCGGCATCGACGTCGAGCGCGCGCGGGCATGGGGGTTCGCGCAGGCGGTGCTGTCGGCGATCTGGCTCATCCAGGATGGGCACGAGCTGCGCGCCGACGCGCCCGCGCTGCTGCTCGCGCGCGCGCTCGAGCAGTCCCCCGCTTTGCGCGCCGACTACTTGGAAAAATAGGGACATGTTTGATTTTTCGTCGTAGCGCGTGGGATCTCGACCGTCGCGACCGAAAAATCAAACATGTCCCTATTTTTCGCCGCGCCGCGCGCCGCGAGTAACCTGTACGCCGGAGGGCGTAAGCCTCTGCGTGGTGCGGCGTCTTTAGCGGGGGTGAACCATGTTCCTGAAGAATCTGCACTTCAGCTGGCAGTTCCTGAAACGCAACCCGCTGTTCTTTCTGATCAACGTCGTCGGGCTCGTGATCGGCATCACGAGCGCGCTGTTCATCTTCATCTACGTGAGCTTCGAGACATCGTACGACCGCTTTCACGACGGTTACGAGAACATCTATCGCGTGCTCGGCATCGACAACGCGCTCGGCGTGAGCAACAACACGGTGGGCATCGTCATGCCGCCGCTCGGCCCCGCCATGGAGGAGACGATCCCCGAGGTCGTGCAGACCGCTCGGGTACGAACGCAGGGAGAAAGCTTCATCACGGTCGGCGACCGGAAATACCCGGTCAAGAACCTCGTCTTCACCGAGGATGCGTTCTTCGAGGTCTTCAGCTTCCGGTTGCTGCAGAGACAGCAAGGCGTGCTGCTCGACAAGCCGGCATCGGCCGTGATGACCCGGGCATTCGCCGCCAAGGTGTTCGGCGCCGAGAACCCCATGGGCAAGCTGTTCCGCCTGAACAACCAGGACATCGAAGTCGTGGGCGTGATGGAGAACGTGCGCCCCGATTCCCACATGCAGCTCGAGCTGCTGGTGGCGTTGAACTTCTTGAGCCCGGAGGCCGAGGGCGCGCAACAGCTCCAGAATTTCTTGACCACGTGGGGCACCATCGCGATGGTCACCTATGCGCAGCTCCGGCCGGGTGCGAGCGAGGCGGCCGTGGAAAAACAACTCACGGCGCTGCTCGCGGAGCGCAGCGTCATGAAGACCTTCAGCGCAACTCTGCAGCCGTTGAAGGACGCGCACTTGGGCTCGAGCGACGTGTTGTTCGACGACTTCAACCGCGACAAGGGCGACGCTCCGAAGATCGTGATGCTGAGCAGCGTGGCGGTGTTCCTGCTGCTGATCGCGGCGTTCAACTTCATGAACCTATCCACCGCCAGGGCGGCGCTGCGCGCGAAGGAAGTGGGTGTGCGCAAGTCGGCCGGCGCCACGCGGCCGCAGTTGATCCGCCAATTCCTCCAAGAGTCGTTGTTGTTGGTCGGAATCGCCCTCGTGCTGGGCGTGGCGTTGCTCCGGATATTGGAGCCCGTGGTCAGCCTGCCGCTCGACGAAGGCTTCCTCGCCTATCTGCTCGATCATCCGCAAGCGGTGCTGGCCGCGGTCTTGGCCGCCGTGGTCGTCGGCTTGCTGGCGGGCGCCTATCCCGCGTTCGTTCTCTCGTCGTTCTCGCCGATGACGATGCTGAAGGGGAGGTTCGCGCACAGCGCGCAGGGACTCTGGCTCAGGCGCGTGCTCGTGGTGCTCCAGTTTGCGCTGTCGATCGCCATCATCATCGGCATGCTCGTGGTGGTTCAGCAGCTCGATTACATGAAGAACAAGAACCCCGGCTTCGTCCGTGACGGCATCGTCAATCTCACGCTGAACGACCAGCCGCTGCAGGCGAGATTCAGCGTGCTGAAGGAGCGCTTGCTCGCCCTTCCGCAGGTCGTGTCGGTAGGCGGCTCGTCCAACATGCCGGGAGATACGTTCGGGCGAACGGGCGTGCGGCCGTTCGGCGCGGGCTCCGAGGATTTCTACATCATGAGCGCGCTGAACGTGGACGCGCAGTATCTCGACACGCTGTCCATGAAAATCGCGGCGGGACGCGGCTACTCGACGGAATTCGGCGCGGACGCCACGCAATCCATCATCCTCAACGAGAGTGCCGTGAGGGCGCTCAAGTGGACGAACGAAGAAGCAGTCGGCAAGACCATCCCCATGGGCCCCGCACCACGGACGGTGGTAGGCGTGGTGGAGGATTTTCAGTTCGCCGACATGCGCCACCAGGTGGAGCCCGTGTTGCTGTTCTATCGGGACGGTCCCACCAGAGTGCTGTCCATCAGGATCGACAGGAATGCGCCGAGAGAGGCGCTCGACGGCATCGCCGCGGTCTGGCGGGACGTGAACCCGGAGTTCCCGTTCGCCTATACGTTCTTTACCGAGGAGTACGAGCGCCTGTTCCGAGACGACGAGGAGTTTTCCGCCATTTTGATGCAGTTCACGTTCGTCGCCATCGTCATCGCGTGCCTCGGCCTGTACGGGCTTTCTTCGTTCAGCGCGGAGCGCAAGACCAAGGAGATCGGGATTCGTAAGGTGTTGGGCGCCGGCGCCGGGTCGCTGTTGAAAGTGGTGCTCACGGAATACGCGGTACTGATCGCGGTGGCGAATCTCTTGGCGTGGGCTGTGGCGTGGTACGTGATGAGCGAGTGGTTGGCGGGGTTCGTCTATCGCACCGAGCTGCCGCTATCCAGTTTTGTGTTGGCGACGGCGGGGACTGCGGTGCTGGCGCTCGTCACGGTCGGCCGGGAGATCCTCAAGGTGATGCGGTCGAGGCCCGTGAGCTCTCTGCGCTACGAGTGATACGGGCTGCGGTCGATCCTGAGGCCGTGGTCGTGCTCGGGAGCGAATAGCCGCCTAAGCGTGTGGCATCACGAGCGGCTCGACTTGCTTGCGTCGCGACCGGCTCACCGGCACGCGCGCGCCGTTCGACAAGACTAGCACCAGGCCGCCGGCGTCGTGCACCTCGCGCACCTCCGCGATGTTCACCACGGCCGCGCGATGCACGCGCGCAAACCGCTGCGGGTCGAGACGCTCCTCGAACGACGCGAGCGTGGCCCGCACCAAGTGCCGGCCGTCGCGCGTGTGCACCAGCACGTAGTAGTCCTCGGCCTCGATCCAGATCAAGTCGGCCGTATTGACGAGCACGGCGTGGTCGCCCTGCTTGAAGGACAGCCGCGTGACGTACTTGACCGGCTCCGCGCCCCACGGCTGCTTGAGCTCGTCCGCGACGGTGGCGAGCTGCGTGGCGAGCGCCCCGAGCCGGCGCTCGCGCACTCGCGTCTTCGCGCGGTTCACGGCGCTCGCAAAGCGCTCGTCGGAAAACGGCTTCAGCACGTAGTCGACGGCCAGCACGTCGAACGCGTCGGTGGCGTAGCGGCCGAACGCGCTTACGAAGACGACCACCGGGCCATTCGAGGTCAGGCGCGACGCGAGATCGAGGCCCGTCATGCCCGGCATCTCGATGTCGAGGAACGCGATGTCGATTCGTTCGCGTGCGAGGGCCGCCTCCGCCTCTTTGGCGTCGGCACACTCGACGACCGTGTCGATCTCGGCGTCCCGCCGCAGAAGTTGCGCCACCATGCGCCGCGCCAGGGGTTCGTCCTCGGCGACGAGCGCCTTGAACGTAGTCACGCGTGCGCGGCCTCGGGCGCCGCCGTGCGCGGCAGGATGAGCTCCGCCGTCGTGCCCTTCGCCTCGTTGCCGCGCACGGTGAACCGGGCGCGGTCGCCGTAGATGCGCTCGATCCTGCTCTTGATGTTGCGCAGGCCGGTTCCGCGGCTGCGCCCGAGCTCGAACGCGGGCGGCAGGCCGCCGCCGTCGTCGCGGACCCATAACCTGACGCCGGCGTGGTGGCACGCGGCGCCGATTTCCAGCCGTCCGGGCCTCGTCAGCGGCATGAGGCCGTGGCGCAGCGCGTTCTCCACGATCGGCTGCAGCAGGAACACCGGCACCGCTACGTCCTTGCATGCCGGGTCGATCTCGTAGACGACGGTCAAACGGTCGTTGAAGCGGCTTCGCTGCAGGTCAACGTAGCGCGCCACGAGCGCGAGCTCGTCTCCGAGGGACGTGTACTGTCCCGATGCGCGATCGAGCGTGCTCCGCATGAGGTCGCTCAAGCTCAACAGCATCGACAGCGCGCTCGCCTGATCCTTGAGGCGGATCTGCGCCGCGATCGAGTTCAGCGTGTTGAACAGAAAGTGCGGCTCGATCTCGAGGCGCAGTGCGTCGAGCTGCGCGCGTGCGAGGTCCGACTCGAGCTGCGACGCGCGTACTTGCATCCGCCACCGTTGCTCGTGCGCGGCGAGCGCCCGCCCGCCGACGATCAACAGCAAGTACAGCACGGGATCGATCAGCGCCACGTACGGCACCGCTAGGCTCAGCGCGCCGAAGAAAGGATAGGGCGCGTCTTGATGTGGAAACGCGCCCATGACTTCGAACGGCCGCGTCCATGCCGTGAGCAGCGTTGTGATGACGACGTGCGCGGCGACGAGCAGCACGCCGAGCGGGATCAGCACGCGCAGGCGCACTTGGCGCCCCGCGAGCCGCAGCACCCAGGGCGCGGTGATCGCCCAGAACGCCCACGCGCCGAGCTGCCAGCCGAGAATCCGCGCGAAGGAATGGCCATGAGTGATCATCGACAGGTACACCTGCGATGCAGTCATCAATGCCAGGAGCATCATTCCGCCGGCGCACATCGCGGTGATGGCGCGCGTCGACAACGGCGGCTGGCGATGCGGCTCGCGGAGCGGCGTGGCTGGCGTCATGGCCCATGGGTTATAGCCCGCGCGCCCAAGGCCGACAAGCAACCTGCAGTCGGCGGGGGCCCCGCTTGCAGCGAGCGCGTTGTCTCTGCAGCGAACGGCGAGCGCCCACCCCGTTCGCTGCGGCCGCGCGGCGTTCCCTGCAGCGTGCGTGCATGCCCGGCGGCGCCGCGCAAGCATTCGCGCTGCGTGGACGCATCCCGCGTCCGGAGGGCATCGAGATGAACCGTTCCTTCGCAGGCTTGATGTGGATCCTGGCGGCCATGCTCGTCGCGATCGCGGGCGCAGCGCGCCCGGCGATGGCCAAAGGCGGGCCTCTGCTCGTCGACGCCGCCTGGCTCGCGCCGCGGCTCGACGATCACCTCGTGGTCGTGCTGCACGTGGGCGACCGCGCCGGTTACGACCGCGCGCACATCCCCGGCGCTCGTCAGATCACCGAGGGCGATCTCGCGCGCCCCCACGACATGTCGCGCGGCGAGCTCATGCTCGAGCTGCCCGAGCCCGAGACGCTGCGCGCGAAGCTCGCGAGTCTCGGCGTCTCCGACGACAGCGTCATCGTCGTCTACGCCGGCGAGGGCGTGCCGTTGCAGTCGGCGACTCGCGTGATGTTCACGCTCGACTACCTCGGGCTCGGCGAGCAGTCGTCGCTGCTCGACGGCGGGCTCGCGGCGTGGCGGTCGGCGCGCCGGCCGGTCACCGGCGCCGCGCTGCAGATCGCGCCGGGCACGCTGAGCGCGCGGGCGCCGCGGCCGATCGTGGCCGACGCGGCGACAGTGCGGTCGCTGTCGGACCGCGCGAATGTCAAGGTCATCGACGCGCGCGCGCCGGTGTTCTACAGCGGCGCCGAGGAAACCTTCGGCAAGCGGGGCCACCTCCCGCACGCGATCAACATTCCGTTCTCCGACGTCAGCGACGCCGCGGGCCACATCGAGCCCGCCGCCCTCGCGCGCTTGTTCCAGGCGGCCGGGGTGACCAAGGACGACACGGTCGTCGCCTATTGCCACGTGGGCCAACAGGCGACCGCCGTCGTGTTCGCCGCGCGGCTCCTCGGTGTCACGGCGCTGCTCTACGACGGCGCGTTCCAGGACTGGGCGAGCAACGACCGCGGAGCCGTCGAGCAATGAGGCGCGACGCCGATCCGTATCTCGCGGGCGCCGGCATCGGCCTCGTGCTGCTCGCGGCCTACGCGTTCGCCGGCCGCGGTCTGGGCGCCTCGGGAGCGTTCGCCAGCGCCGCAGCCACGCTGACCGCCGCCGCGATCGGCACCGAGCAAGCCGCCGCGATGCCGGCCGTCGCCGACTACCTGCCGAGCGGCTTGGCGAGCCCCTTGAGCGACTGGCTCGTCTGGGAAATCGTGGGCGTCGCAGTCGGCGCGTTCGTCTCGGCCTGGCGGGCCGGCCGCCTCGCGAGCGTTTGCGAGCGCGGGCCCGGGATCAGGCCCGCGACGAGGATCGGCGCCGCGCTCGCGGGCGGCGCCGTGATGGGCGTCGGCGCGAAGCTTGCGCGCGGCTGCACGAGCGGCCAGGGGCTGTCGGGCGGCGCGCTGCTGTCCGTCGGCAGCTGGATCTTCATCGTCGCCGCATTCGCCGCGGCGTATGCCTGCGCGCCGCTGGCGCGGCGGCTGTGGCGATGAGCCCGCTCGTGCTGGCGCTCGTCCTCGGGCTCGCGTTCGGCGCCCTGCTCGAGGCCGCCGGACTCGGCCGCGCGCGCAAGCTCGTGGGCCAGTTCTATTTCACGGACCTCACGGTGCTCAAGGTTCTGTTCAGCGCGCTCGTGACCGCGATGATCGGCGCATTCTGGCTCGATCGGCTCGGCGTCATCGACCTGCGGCAGGTCTATATCCCGGAAACGTTCGTCGTGCCGCAGGCGCTCGGCGGCGTCCTGTTCGGCGCGGGGCTCGTGCTCGCGGGCTTGTGCCCGGGCACCTCCTGCGTCGCGGCCGCGACCGGCCGGCGCGACGGTCTCGCCGTGATGGCCGGCCTCGTGCTCGGGATCGTGGTCTTCAACGCCGCCTTCGTGCGCATTCGCGGCTTCCACGAGAGCACGGCGCTCGGCACGGTCACGTTGCCCGAGGCGCTGCACATCGGTCGCGGCAGCGCCGTGGCGCTGGTGACTCTCATGGCGTGCGGTGCTTTTGCGTTGGCAGAGCGGCTGCAAACGGGGAGTGGACAATGAGCCGTCGGCTGCTCGCGGCGGTTGCCCTGGTGCTCGGCCTCGGAGCGGCTGCGACGGACGTCGCGCCGACGGCGGCAAGCGCGCGCCTCGCCGCCGACATCGCCGCGGAGCGCGACCACATCACCGCCGAGGAGCTCGCCGAGCGAATCATGAACGGGCGGGCGACGCGCCTCATCGATTTGCGCAGCGAGCGGGAGTTTGCCGCGTTCCACATTCCGACCGCGACGCACGCCGACATCGAAACGCTCGTTGCCGCCGACTTGCCGCGCGACACCCCGATCGTTCTTTATTCGGAGGGCGCGCCGCACGCGGCCCAGGCGTGGGTGTTGCTCGAGCTTCGCGGCTACGACGACGTCACGTTCCTGCGCGAAGGCGTCTACGAGTGGATCGCGCGCATCCACGAGCCGCAGCTTGCGGCTGACGCCACGCCGGCGGAGCGTGCGGACTTCGGGCGCCGCGCGGTCATGACTCGCTGGTTCGGGGGACAACCGCACGTCGGCGTCCCGCGCGCCGAGCTCGCGGCGGGTTATTGGACCGCGGGCGAGGGGCCGCCGGAAGCGCGCGAAGGCGCGTCGGCGGGCGCTGCCCCGCGCAGCGCCGCGTCGCTGATCGCCGGGATTCGGAGGCGCGGATGCTGACGTTGCCGTCGGTGGACGTCGAGTCGCTGCGCCGCCGGGAATTTCCGGGGCTCAAAAGGCAGGGACTCGCGTACCTCGACTACACCGGCGCCGCCCTGCCTCCGGCGTCGCTGCTGCGCCGCGATTTTCGCCGGCTGCTGTCGGGAGTGCGAGGCAACCCGCACTCCGTGAGCGTGCCGTCGCTCGCGAGCACGGAGTCGATCGAGCGCGCGCGGCGCCTCACGCTGGCGTTCGTGGGCGCGGATCCCGCCGTCTATGACGTCGTATTCACGGCCAACGCGACCGGCGCCATGCGGATCGTCGCCGAGGGTTTCCCGTTCGGCCGTGGCTCCCGTCTCGTGCTCGCGGCCGACAACCACAACTCCGTGAACGGGCTCGCGGAGCCCGCGTGGAAGGCGAACGCCACGGTCGCTGTCGCGCCGCTCGCGGACGATCTGCGCGCGGCCGACCCGATGCCGTGGCTCGAGCCCCCGGTGTCGCCGTCGCTGTTCGCGTTTGCGGCGCAATCGAACTTCTCGGGCGTGCGGCATCCGCTTCAGTGGGTGCGCGCGGCCCAGTCGCGCGGTTATCGCGTGCTGCTCGATGCCGCGGCGTACGTGCCTACGGCCCGGCTCGACCTCTCGACGGCGCCGGCGGATTTCGTGGCGCTGTCCTTCTACAAGGTGTTCGGCTATCCCACGGGCGTCGGCGCGTTGGTGGCGCGGCGCGACGCGCTCGCGGAGCTCGAGCGCCGCTACTTCGGCGGCGGAACCGTCGACGCGGTTTCGCTGCCGCACCGCGTGGTCCACCGCAAGCCGGCCGCGGAGGCTTTCGAGGACGGCACGGCCAACTTCCTCGCGATGGACGCGGTCGGCGACGGCATAGCTTGGATGGACGGCCTCGGCCGCGAAGCCGTCGCCGCTCACGGCGCGCGCCTGACCCGATACCTGCTCGAGACCCTCGCCGGATTCGGCGACCGCGTCGTGGTTTACGGTCCGCGCGAGCACACGGCGCGCGGCGGCACGGTCGCGTTCAACGTGCGAAGGCGCGGTGCGATCGTGCCCTACGAGGAGGTTGAGGATGCCGCGCGCCGGCGCGCCATCGCGATCCGCGGCGGGTGCTTCTGCAATCCCGGTGCGGCCGCGGCGGCCTTCGGCTTCGATACCGCCAAGACCGGCGAATGCTTGCGCCGGCCATTTTCGGTGGAGGCGTTGCGACGATGCATGCCGGGCAAGGCGGTGGGCGCCGTGCGCGCATCGGTAGGGCTCGCGACGACGGAGGACGATGTCGACAGGCTCGGCGAGCTCGTCGCCGCCATGATCGCACACGAAAGTGCGAGGGAGCGCGCGGGCGGTGTAACGGTTACTCAAGTCGAGCCGCTGACGAACTAAAGTACCCAACCAATTTACGCGCCCTGTTCCTCCGCAGCGAACGCCGGCCTCGTCTTGGCTGCCCGTTCTGCGCGCCACGGCGAGGGAGCTCGATTCGTCCGCGCTCGTGACGGGAGTGATCTCGCTCGCAGACGAGCGCGATCGGCTACTGGCGCCAGCCCGGCGCGCCGGTCCGGCTTTGGACGCGGCTGCGCGTTCTCCTCTATGCTCCCCCCGGGCAACGACGATTTTCCGAAGGGGGAAGAACGATGATCAGCCTACTAGCCGCAGCGCAGCTATCCGCGCTGCTGAACATGCCGTGCGAGCAGCTCACCACCGTGCCGCTCGAGCGCGCGACCATCACTTCGGCCGCGACGGTGAAGGAGGGCATCTTCACGCCGCCCCCGCGTCCCGCCGGAGCGGCGGGCGGTCCGCCGCCGGACGCGAATGCGCCCCCGCCCCCGCCCCCGCAGCCGATCCCGGAGCACTGCCGCGTGCAGATGGTGCTCAAGCCGACACCGGACTCGAACATCAACGTCGACCTCTGGCTGCCGACGCAGAACTGGAACGGCAAGTTCCTCGCGGTCGGCAACGGCGGCTGGGCCGGCTCGATCCAGGGCTACGGCGACATGCAGGAAGCGCTGCGCCGCGGCTACGCCACGGCCGGCACCGACACCGGCCACACCGCGGCCGACGGTGCCAACGGCACGTTCGCGCTCGGTCACCCCGAGAAGATCGTCGACTTCGCGTACCGCGCGCTGCACGACATGACGGTGAAGTCGAAGCGGCTCATGGACGTCTACTACTCGAAGCCGCTCGACTACTCCTACTACAAGGGCTGCTCCACCGGCGGCCGCATGGGCGTGATGGCCGCGCAGCGCTATCCCGGCGACTACGACGGCATCATCGCGGGCGCGCTCGCGAACCGTCACATCCACATGCACACGGCCGGCTGGTATCGCGGCGTAGTGCTCACCAAGAATCCGGACCAGGTGTTGCCCGAAGCCAAGGCGAAGCTCGTCAATGACGCGGTGATGGCGAAGTGCGACGTGCTGCACGAAGGGTTCTTGAACAACCCGCGGCAGTGCTCGTTCGACTACAAGTCGCTCGCGTGCGGCAAGGGCAAGACCGGCGACACCTGCCTCACGCCGGGCGAGCTCACCACCGTGCAGAACTTCTACGGCGGCACGAAGAACAGCAAAGGCGAGCTGATTTTCTCGGGCCAAGCGATCAGCGTGCGGCTGCCGGCCCTCTCGGCGCCCCAGAATCCGGGGGGCGGGGGCACGTTCGACACGGTCCGCATCCTGGGCTTCCAGAACGCGGACTACGACTGGCACAATTTCGACCTCGACCGCGACATGCCGATCGTCGACAAGGCCACCGGCTTCGTCGACGCGGTGAACCCCGACCTGCGCGCGTTCGAAGCGGCCGGCGGCAAGCTGCTGCTCTACGCCGGCTGGAACGACAACACCATCACGCCCGAGAACACGGTGCTCTACTACGAGAGCGTGCTGCGCGAGATGGGTCCGGAGCAATCGGACTGGACGCGCCTGTTCCTCGTGCCCGGCATGCAGCATTGCGGCAATGGCCCGGGCCCGAACACGTTCGACTCGATCACGGCGCTCGAGCAGTGGCGGGAGAAGAATGTGGCGCCCGCGCAGCTCATGGGCACGAACCGGCAGTCCGGTCTTACGCGGCCGATCTGCGCGTACCCGCAGTACGCGAAGTACAAGGGCTCGGACGACCTGAAGGACGCCGCCAACTGGAGCTGCGCAACCAACTGAGTTTCCGCGGAAACAATTTGCACTGGTCTGGTGCGAAATCCCTCCGCGGAGGGATTTCCGCGGTGGCGGGTAACAGGCGTAGGACCGGCGGGACGAAGTCGTAGCGTGTGCGGCGGCACGCGCGGAAGGTCGGTGGCTCCACAGCTCGGAGCCGCCGCATGGACATGAAAGTCGATTCGAAGCTGATTCGGCGCTTGCGCGAGCAGCGTGCCTGGAGTCAGGAGCACCTGGCCGAGGTCACGGGCTTGGGTCTGCGCACGATCCAGCGCATCGAGAGCACGGGCGCCGCGGCCTACGAGTCGGCGCGCGCGCTCGCGGCGGTGCTCGAGATCGACGTCGCTCGGCTCCGCGTCGAGGATCCGCCCGCGGCCGAGACGCGCACGTTCCCCGCGGCCGACACGCGCGCGATGGAAACCGCCGCGCCCGCAGTCGCGCCCGCTCATCCGCTGCGCCGTCGCGCGCTGCGCCCCGCGCCCCCGTGGCGCCGACCCGCGATGGTGGGCGTCGCCGTGCTCGCGGTCGGCGGCGCGCTGTTCCTCGCGAAGAACGGCTTCGCCGATCCGATCCAGCTCGACGTCGACGTCTCGATCAACGACCAGAAATGGGAGCGCCGCATGGTCGTGGACGAGGGCACGCTCGTGCCGAACGTCAACGACGTCACGCTTGGCGACACGCTGAAGTTCGAGATCGTTCCCACGATCCAGGACAACGGGATCATGCTCACGATGAAGCTGCTCGTGCGCGAAGGAGAGCGCTACGTGCTCGTCGCTTCACCGAGCATCCTGGTGGAGGATGGCCAGGAGGGCGCGGTAAAGTTCACGACCGACGACGGGAAGTCGTTCCAGCTCTCGATCACCCCGCGCAGTAATCCGACCGACGTTCCGAAGCAGCTCCAACAGCGCCGCTGACGACCCGATGCGCGTCAGGCGTCGCGCGCCGCGCGCACGATCGACGACGCGAGCACGATGAG
>DASQOL010000004.1:0-66020 GCA_035644475.1 Gammaproteobacteria bacterium
CAGCTCGTCGCGCCGTTCGACGGCGTGATCGCCGAGATCAACGGCGAGCTCGGCGAGTTCGTCACGCCGTCGCCCGTCGGCATCCCCACGCCGCCGACCATCGACTTGATCGACGCCACGTGCCTCTACATCAGCGCGCCGATCGACGAGGTCGACGCGCCGCGCGTCAAAGAAGGGCTACCCGCGCGCATCAGCCTCGACGCATTCCCCGGCAAGCCGTTCCCCGGCCACGTGCGCCGCGTCGCGCCGTACGTGCTCGACCAGGAGAAGCAGGCACGCACCGTCGAGATCGAAGCCGAGTTCGACCATCCCGACGAGGGTCTGCTCGCGGGCTACAGTGCCGACGTCGAGGTGATCTTGGACCAGCGCGCCGACGTGCTGCGTGTGCCCACGTCCGTGATCCTGCCCGACAACAAGGTCTACGTGCTCGACCCCGCCACGAGCAAGCTGCAAGCGCGCGCCGTGAGCAAGGGCCTCGCCAACTGGGAGTTCACCGAGATCACGAGCGGCCTCCAAGCCGGCGACCGCGTCGTGAGCTCGATCGACCGCGAGGGCGTCGCCGACGGCGCGCTCGCCACGCCGGAGTAACGCGGCGCGCCGCCGACGAGCGCCGCCTTAAGATCCCGCAATGATGGAGCTCCGCGGCATCAACCGAGAGTACGAGGTCGGCGGCGAGGCCGTGCACGCGCTCGACAACGTCGACCTCACGATCAAGCCCGGCGAGTACATCTCGATCATGGGCCCGTCGGGCTCGGGCAAGTCCACGCTGCTCAACGTGCTCGGCCTGCTCGACCGGCCGAACTCCGGCACCTACCTGCTGCAAGGCGAGGACGTCTCGCAGCTCGACGACGACGCGCTCGCGCAGCACCGGCAGCAGCACATCGGCTTCATCTTCCAGTCCTTCCACCTGATCCCGCGCTTGAGCGCGCAAGAGAACGTGGAGCTGCCGCACGTGCTGTCGGGCACGGCGCCGCGCGTGCGCCGCGAGCGCGCCACCGCGGTGCTGAAGTCGGTGGGACTCGGCCACCGCCTCGACCACCGCCCCGACCAGCTCTCCGGCGGCGAGCGCCAGCGCGTCGCCATCGCGCGGTCGATCATCATGCAGCCCGCCTACCTGCTCGCCGACGAGCCCACCGGCAACTTGGACTCGAAGTCCGGCGGCGAGATCATGCAGATCATCGAGCAGCTCAACCGCGACGGCATCGCGCTCCTGATCGTCACGCACGATCCGATCATCGGCAATCGCGCGCAGCGACACCTCAACCTGCGCGACGGCAAGATCGTGAGCGACGACCAGAGCAAAGCCTGAAGCACTCGCCGCCCGCTCGCAGAGGCGCCGCACGCGGAACAACTGCTTGGCACCGTGCGCCGGCCCTGCTAGCATCCGCGTCCAATACCTCTAACTGGTAGGCTTCCGCCGACGTGCTGCTTCACGACCTGATCGTGGCGTTGCGACGGATCGCGCGTCAGCGCTTCTACAGCGCGCTGAGCGTCTCGGCGCTCGCGTTCGGCCTCGTCTGCTTCATCGCCACCTACCTGCTCGTGAGCTACATCCGCGGCTACGACCGCCACTTCGCGAACGCCGACCGCACGTACGTCATCGCCCAAAGGGAGCGTGCCGAGGGCGAGGGCTTCGACACGCCGTTCAGCGTGAAGAGCGCGCTGCACTTGGCCGAGCAGCTCAGGCTCGACGTGCCGGAGCTCGCGGCCGTCGCCCGCCGTCAGCAAACGTTCCTGCCGGTGGCGCTCGACGGGCAACCCACGCTGCGCGCGATCTCGTACGTCGAGGCGCCGTTCTTCGACATCTTCGACTTCCTCACGCTCGCCGGCGACGTGCACGGCGCCGCGCAGCCGCGCAGCGCCGTGCTCACCCGCCGCACGGCGCAGCAAATGTTCGGCGACGCCGCCGCCGTCGGGCGAACGATCACGCTCAACGGCAGACAGCGGGTCGACGTCACCGTCGCCGCAGTGATCGAAGACTTGCCCGCCGCGTCGCACCTCGCGCGAGGCTCGCTGTTCGCCAACGGGTTCGACCTGCTCCTGTCGTGGGACGTGTACGAGCTGATCGGCAGGACGCCGTCCGTCGACAGCTGGGTCCAAGGGCCCGTCTATACCTACGCGCTTCTGCCGGAGGACGGGTCCTTCACCGTCGCGCAGCTCGACGATCGCTTCCCCGGAATCGTCGAGCGCAACGTGCCGCAAAACGTGCGCGCGGCAAACGCGATCGAATTCCGGGCGCAGCCGGTATCCTCGATCGCGGCGACGGCTCTCCAGCAGGAATTCGAGGGATTCAACAGCACGCCGTGGCGAATCGACGTCCTCGGCACGCTGCTGATCTTCGCGGCCGGGATCCTCGTGATCGCCTGCCTGAATTTCGTGAATCTCGCCACGGCGCAGTCGAGCGGCCGCACGCTCGAGATCGGCACGCGCAAAGCCGTCGGCGCCGATGCCTCGCTCGTGGTTCGGCAGGAGCTCGTGCAGACCGCGATCCTCGTGACCCTGGCCATCGCTCTCGCTCTGGCCGCAATCCCGCTTGCCACGAAACTGCTCACGGGCCCGTGGCCGATGGCGTTCGCGCTGCCGTGGCGCGAGCCGCGCTTCTGGATCTTCCTCGCGGCGCTGCTCTCAGGCGTGACCCTCGCGGCCGGCCTGTACCCCGCGCTGGCAGTCGCGCGGATCCGTCCCACCGCGGCGCTGCGCCTCGGCACCGCCCGCGCGGGGCCGAAGGTGTTGCGCACCGTGCTGGTGGGCGCGCAGTTCGCCAGCGCGAGCTTCCTCGTCGCGCTCGTCGTGGTGCTGCTCGCGCAACGCAACGACTTGCGCGAGACGCTGCTCGGCCGCTTCGCGGACCCGTATGCGGTCTTCGCGATCGCGCCGACGGCGCAAGTGCCCGATCGCGAGGTCCTCGCAAGCGAGCTCGCGCGCGGGCCGGGCATCAAGGGCGCAACCTATATGACCATTCCGCCTTGGACCGAGGGCCCGATCGTGCCGGTGAGCCGCGCCGTCGAGGAGCAGGCGCCGCGCTTTCCGCTGGAACTGCAACCCGTGGGCTACGACTACTTCAAGCTGCTCGACGTTACGGTCGTCGCGGGACGCGTCTTCGAGCGCGAGCGCGCCGACGACGTCATACCGCGCGGCGAGCAGGCTTCCGCGGCGCGGCAGGGCCGTCCGACCGTCGCGGTGCTCGACACCACGGCCGCGCGCGCGCTCGGCTGGCCGAACGCCGCGGACGCCGTCGGCGAGATCGTCTACCGCTCCGGGACTCCGACGGAGGTCATCGGCGTGGTCGAGCCCATCACGATGCAGATCCGCGCGAGGGACAGCGCGGGCGCGGTGTTCACCTTGGATCCGCCGGTCAGCAATATGTGGCTCGCCCGGCTCGACAAGAGCAACGTGGCCGCCTCGCTCGCGCACATCCGCGACACGATGCAAGCGGTCAGCCCGAGCCGCGCACCTCCCTCCCTCGGTTTCTTGGATCAGATGTTCGAAAGCGCCTACTGGGCGTTCGCGCTGATCAACCGCGTGCTCGGCGCGCTCGCCGCCTTTGCGATCGCGATCTCTGCCGTCGGGCTGCTCGGCATGGCGAGCTACATGACGCAGCGGCGCACGCGCGAGATCGGCGTGCGCAAGACGCAGGGCGCGTCGCCGGGCGCGATCGCGCGGTTGCTGCTCGCCGAGTTCTCGAAGCCCGTGGTGGTCGCGAACGTGGTCGCGTGGCCGTTCGTCTTCATCGCCGCGAACGCCTACCTCGGAGTGTTCACCAAGCGGATCGCGCTCACGCCGCTGCCGTTCGCGCTTGCGCTACTTGCGACGCTGGCGCTCGCGTGGGTCGCGGTCGGCGCACGCGTCTGGTGGGCCGCTTCGTTGAATCCCGCGAGGGCCCTGCGGCACGAGTGACGGGGCGCGCGCACCGGGTGCCTTGGCGCTACGGCGGCAGCACCAGCTCCATCCCGAAGACGCTCGACGGGCGCGGCCCGCTCTGCGCGATGATTTCGATGCCGTCGTCGCGCACGAGCCAAACTTCGATCGCGCCTGCCTCGAGATAGGCAGCGACCTTCTCGTTCATGTCCGCCACGGTGTTCGACGGGGACAGGACCTCGATGCAGATTTCCGGTGCGTTGACGAAAGGCGTGGTCAAGCGGTGACGCACGATGAAATCGTGCGAAGCCCACGCGACGTCGGGCACGCGCACGCCGATCTGCGTCTCGATCGAGCATTCGGTAAAGGTCGTGCCGTCGGGACGCAGCCTGCGCAGCTCGCCCGCAATGAATGCTTGGAGCATTCCGTGGCGATTGCTGCCTGGACTCACCTCGATCGCGCCCTTTTCGTTGAGCTCGACTTTGTACGGGATCGCTGCGAGCAGCGGATCTCCGATCATCTGCAGCCAGCGCTGGCGCAGCTGCGCACGCGAGAGTCGAGGAGAAGTGGCTCGTTCTGCGGTTGTGGCGTTCATGTTTCGGATTCGGGGCCGAACGGCTGATTCGAATGTACGCCGATCCGCATACGGCACAAGCGCAGAAACGGGCTATTCGGCCGCGAAACGCGTTGCCCGAGGCAGCTCTGCGATAGGGGCCTGCGGCGATCGTCACGGCGACGGACGAGTTTTCAACAATCGTCCGGTATTTCCGGACGGGATCGGCGATTTCGTCCGTCGACGTGACGATCCTGCGGAGGCACCCCATCAGCTCACTGTTCTCTATCGCGCGCGAGTGGCAATACGCGCAGCGTCACCGGACGGTCACCGGGGCGCAGGCCGATCTGGCCGGCGGCCCTGCTTGACCGAGCCCGCGCCACCCGATCATCCTGCGCTCCGTGAGAGCCCTCGACACAACGTGGATGTCGCTGACCGCGCTGCGGCGCTACCCGCTGCGCACCGCGATGCTGCTGCTCGCGATCGCGATCGGCGTGGCCGCGGTGGTCACGCTCACGGCCGTGGGCGAAGGCGCGCGCCGCTACGTGAGCGGTCAGTTCGCGTCGCTCGGCACACACCTTCTTATTGTGCTGCCGGGCAGGGCCGAGACGGCCGGCGGCGGCATCCAGGGCCTGCTCGTCGGCGAAACCGCGCGCGAGCTCACGCTGCAAGACACAATCGCGCTCACGCGCAGCGCGGCCATCAAGCAGGTCACGCCGCTCGTGGTCGGCGCCGGCACGATCTCGTGGCGCTCGCGCGAGCGCGACATCACGGTGCTCGGCACGAGCGAGCCGATGGCGGCGATCCAGCACTGGGCCCTGGAGCAAGGCCGCTTCCTGCCGCCGAGCGACCTCGACGTCGCGACGCCGGTGTGCGTGCTCGGCTACACCGTCGGCAAGGAGCTGTTCGACAACGCGAGCCCGGTCGGCGAATGGCTGCGCATCGGCGACTCGCGCTGCCGCGTGGTCGGCGTGCTCGCGAAGCAGGGACTCGCGGGCGGCTTCAACGTGGACGAGACCGTGACGCTGCCGATCGCGAACGCGCAGCAGATTTTCAACACGTCGGCGGTGTTCCGGATCCTCGTGGAGGCGAGCAGCGCGGACTCGGTGCAGGCCGCGAAGCGCTACATCACCGCCGCGATCAAGCTGCGGCACGCCGGCGAGGAGGACATCACGGTAGTCACGCAGGACGCGCTCGTGTCCACGTTCAACTCGATCTTCGGCATGATCACAGCGGGGCTCGCGGGAATCGCCGCGATCAGCTTGGTGGTGGCGGGCGTGCTGATCATGAACGTGATGCTCGTCGCGGTGAGCCAGCGCACCAACGAGATCGGCTTGCTCAAGGCCGTGGGCGCGCGCAATCGGCAGATCGTCGCGCTGTTCCTCACCGAGGCGTGCTGCCTGTCGGCGCTCGGTGCGGCGGTCGGCTTAGGCATTGGCCAAGGCGGCACGTGGCTGCTGCACGCCGCGTTCCCGGTGCTCGACTTCGCGGCGCCGCCGTGGGCGTCCGCGTCGGCTGTGGGCGTGGCGGTGGCGAGCGGCCTCGTGTTCGGCATCCTGCCGGCGCGGCGCGCGGCCGGGCTCGACCCCGTGGCCGCGCTCGCGAAGCGGTGACGCGCCGATGCGCAGCCAAGACTTCGTAAAGCTGATCGCGCAATCCGTGGCCGCGCACCGGATGCGCAGCGGGCTCACCGCGCTCGGCATCGGCATCGGTGTGACGGCCGTGGTGCTGCTCACGTCGATCGGCGAGGGCTTGAACCACTACATCGTCGACCAGTTCACCCAGTTCGGCACCACGACGCTCGCGGTGCAGCCGGGCAAGTCGAGCACGTTCGGGGTCGCGCCCGGCGTGCTGAACTCGACGCGGCCGCTGTCGCTCGGCGACGCGGAGGCGCTCGCGCGCGCGCCGCACGTGCTGCACTCGGTGCCGATCGTCACCGGCAGCGGCTCGATCGAGGGCAACGGCCGCGAGCGCACGGTGAGTGTCTACGGCGTGGGCCCCGAGTTCGACAAGGCGTTCAAGTTCAACGTGAAGAGCGGCACGTTCCTGCCGCCCGACGAGCTCGAGCGGGCGCGGCCCGTGGTGGTACTGGGCTCGAAGACCTACGCCGAGCTCTACGGCACGAGCAACGCGCTCGGCGAGCGCGTGCGCATCGGCGGCGAACGCTACCAGATCGTCGGCATCATGGAGACCAAGGGCGATATGGTCGGCGTGAACCTCGACGACACCGTATATATTCCGGCCGCTCGCGGGCTCGAGCTCTTCAACCGCCAAGGCCTGGCCGAGATCGACGTGCTGTACGCGGAACGCTCGAACGTCGCGGAGGTCGTCGACGGCATCAAGCGGGTCCTGCTCGCGCGCCACGGCGGCGAGGACTTCACGATCGTCACGCAGCAGCAGATGCTCGACGTGCTCGGCTCGATCATCGGCGTGCTCACGCTCGGCGTGGCGGCGCTCGGCGGCATCTCGCTGCTCGTGGGCGGCGTGGGCATCTTCACGATCATGACGATCGCGGTGCGCGAGCGGACGCAGGAGATCGGGCTGCTGCGCGCGGTGGGCGCGCGGCGGTCGCGCATCGCGCAGCTCTTCGTAGGCGAGGCGATGCTGCTGTCGGCGATCGGCGGGTTTGGAGGTCTCCTGCTCGGCGTGGCGATCGTGGTGCTCACGCACTTCGCGCTGCCGTCGATGCCGGCGCGGATCTCGCCGCTCTACGTGGTGCTCGCGCTCGTGATCGCGGTGGCGATTGGGTTGATCGCCGGCGTGCTGCCGGCGCGCAGCGCCGCGCGGCTCGAGCCGCTCGACGCGCTGCGCACGGAATAGCGCGACGCGAATGTCCGCTTCGGTCAGTTGTTCGCGTGGCGACTCAACTTCTGGCGATTGCGGTCCCCGGAATGTCGTCTTTCGATCGGAACGGGACGATCAGAGAAACGCCGTCAGCGCAAAAGCGCGCCGTCAGTCAGCCGCGGCGGAGGCGCTATCCCTTGCCGGTACATCGTGCTGTCATTGATCCCGTCGTCCGCCGTGCCGCTTTCGGAACTCGAGGAATGAATAGAGCCGCACCCCGAGCGCGGCCACAACCAGGATCATCGCCACACCAATGACCCAACGGCCCCCGGTCGGCTGCACCAGTGCGGTTACGACCAGTGCCAAACCGCCGACCACGACCACCCGCGCGAGCAGCCGATGAGTGCGCAACCACACCTCGTCGTCGTGGAACGTCCAAGCGTTGCGTATGCCGATGATCGGGTTCTTCCTGAGCCGGCCCATCCCGTTACCGAGCACGACGAATGCGACGCCTACCAGAACTGGCGCGAGCAAGCCGTACGGCAGACGGATCCCGCCGCGCTCAATCAAGGTCGCGGCCAAATGCGCGACGCACAGCGCTGCGACGACGATCTGGGTCAAGCGCAAGTGCTTCCGCACCGAGGACGCACCTGGATCGCCCGGGTAGTGCCGAGTCGTCGTAGCGATCCAGGCCCAGATCGCGGCGGCGGCAAATGGTGGGAGAAAGACTCCGAGCGCCGGCCACAAAAAACCACGCTCCCGATACAGCGTCACATTCAGCGCAGCTGCCAGTACGAACGCGGCGCTGACGAGGACGCCTGTCCAGAAATCGATGCGTCGAACTCTCATCGCTTTCTCCGTCGCGGTGGCCTAAAAAAATCGACCAGCATCGCCGATACGTCCTGAACAACGGTCGTGTTCAGCGAGTACACCATCTGCTGCGCACGCCTTTCGCAGCGGATCAGCTCCGCACCCTTGAGCACGTTGAAATGGTGCGACATTGAGCCGTCTGTCAAATCGAACTCCGCAGCGATTTCACCCGCCGTGCGCGAGCCCTTTTGCAGAATCTTGAGAATCCGGCGGCGGTTCGCATCGGCAAGCGCCTTGAAAACGGTGTCAGCCTTGATCACTCGGCGAGTGTATTTTGATATCTATCAAAATACAAGAAACGCTTAAGTACCGTCAAGAGACGAGGCGCCCGCTTCGCACACGACCATCCGCTGAACAAGAGCGTAGGGAGGGACGCCGGCAACCGCGCAAAGAACTGCTCCGCGTCGAGACTCAAAAGATCAGCTGCGCTGAGTCGGGCGTTTGAGCGCGCCGGAACGTTAACGCGTCGACATCGCCTTGCCGCGACGATGCGCTATCCGCGCCGTGTAACTCGATGATAGGGGGGCCGCGGAGATCGTCACAACGCCGGACGGTTCTCGAGGATCGTCCGGAATTTCCGGACGGAATCGATGATTTCGTCCGTCGACGTGACGATCTTGCGGGGGCACCCTACCGGCTCGCGGCTCTCCGGGGAGCTTCAGATGATCACCGCCGAGGCGGATGACCGGCGTGCAGGCGCACGATCCCGTGCCCTGATGGCTTCGCGCGCGCGGCTCGCACAGACCGAGCTGATCGAGGAAATCGTAGCGACCGCCGAACGCATCACGGCGGCGCTGTCGTTCGGCGGCGAGCCGATCGTAAAAACCGACGCGATTTGGCGGTTGCTGACCACACTCGATCGCTCCCCGTACTGCTCGATTTCCGATGCCGCGCGATTGCTGCGCGTCCCCAAGCAGCGCGTACACGAAACCGCTCGCAAAGCGGAGCTCGCGGGCCTGGTCGAGCTCGCGGCCAATTCGGACGACCGACGCATCGTCCAGATCCTGCTTACCCGCGCCGGCCGCTCGCAGATCGCAGCGCGGCGTTCGATCGAGAACCAATGGCGCAACGTGCTGCTGAACGGTCTGGACGAGCATCGCCTAGCGACGACGGTGCACGTGCTGCGCGTCATTCGGCAGCGCCTGCTGCGCGACGAACGCGAACGCCGCACCCGAGAATAAGGTTCCGGCGCCGTTGCGCACGGCGAGTGCTAAGCTGTGAAGCCGCGAATTGCAGCGACCGAGATTCACATGAGCCACACCCAGCTTCCGAGATCCACGCGCGCCGTCGCGGCCGCCGCCGTCGGCGCCATGGCCGCGCTCCTGACGGGCGCGCCCGCTGCGGCCGACGTCGTGCAGGGCACCGTCAAACCCGCCACGGCCAAGGTCGCGATCAAGAACGCCGCCGGCGAGCAGGTCGCCGAAGTGAGCGGCGGCGCGTTCCAGCTGCGGCTGCCGGCCGGCAAGTTCACGGCCGAGTGCCCCGCGCCCTCGCAGAAGAAGGTCACGTTCTTCAGCCTGGCGCAGCCCACGAGCGTGAACATCGACTGCTCCTAGCCCCGGCGCGAACCCCATGACGGACGGAACCGACCGGGCCGAGGCCAAGGCCAAACAGGCCGCGATTCACGAGAAGTACGCGTTCTGGATGGACGTGAGCGGCAAGCTCGCGCTGCCGCTCGTCACGGCCATCGTCGCGCTGGCGGGCACGTACCTCACCACCAAGATCAACGAGCAGAACAACGTCCGCGAGACCATCAACCAGCGCGAGCAGGCGGAGTCCGCGCTGCGCACGCAGATGTTCCGCGAGCTGGTGAGCCCGGTGGTCGGCGACTTGGGCGCGAGCGCGACGGCCGACGACAATCGTCCGGAGCGGCTCGCGCTGCTCGCCGAGATGCTCGCGCTCAACTTCCACGAGCACTTCGAGCTCGGGCCGCTGATGCTCTACGTGGACGAGCTGCCCGGTCAGACGACGCTCAACCGCAACCGCATGCGCTCGGTCGCACGGCGGGTGATCTCGCGGCAGCTCGCGGTGCTCGGCCCGGCCGCGGCCACGGCCGCGACCGCAACGTGCGGCAAGGAGTCGAGCGACGTCGACATCTGGCTCACGTCCGACGCGTCGGAGCCGGCCGACAAGCCGCAGGCGTGCCAGATCGCGGGCGAGCCCGACGGCAAGAGCGCGTACTTCGAGTGCAGCAGCGTCGACCGCGCGTCCGAGGTGCTGGCGCCGTTCACCGTGTCTTCGAAGGACTGCAGGGACCGGCTCACGATTCTGCTCGCCGATCTCGACTGGGCGAACAACAGCGTGCGCGTGGTCGCGACCAGCACGCCGCCGTCGGCGCAGAGCACGGCGGGAGCGCAAGCCGACGCGAACACGATCCCCGAGTTCGTCGAGTTCACGCTGTCGCCGTACGCAATGCCGTTCTCCGACAACACGCTGCTGCGCAGCGGCAACCGGTTCGGGCTCTACGTGCGGCAGATCGAGCCGAGCCGCGAGCCGTGCACGCCGCCCGCCTGCGATCCGACGACGCGCCTGATGCGGCTGTCGCTGATCTGGTTCCCGCGCGACTTCATTCCGCCGCGCGAGCGCCCCACCGACTTCGAAGAGATCCGCAAGTCCCTCAAGCTCTGAAAATAGGGACAGGTTACTTTTTCGCGCGTTAGCGGCAGAAGGTCTGGTTCAGCGTCGCCGCGAGACGCTCGCCGGCGCGCGCGAGACGCTCCGCGGTGACGCGCTGCGCCGCGGCGACGTACTCGGCATCGAGCACGATCGGCGGCGGCGACTCGCGCAACGCGTACACGGCTCCGCGCAACGCGAGGCTCTCGGCGGCCCACGCGGCGGGGTCGACATCGCGCGCCGCCTCGTCCACGGACCGCAGGCTCGGCGCGAGCCGTCGCGCGTAACGTTGCGCCGAGAGGCCCGCGAGATCGATGACGTCCGTATCCCAGAAGCGATGCAGGTTGACGACCGTGTCGCCGTAGCGGACGTCGATCGTGTTGCCGCCCCGGTCCTCCGCTCGGCCCACATGCAGCGGCTGATGCACGTCCACGACAAAGTGCACGAGGAAACGCAGCGCGTCGAGCCGCCGGGCCGCGGGCAGGTCCCGGTTCGCGAGATCGCGCCGGAAGCGCTCGATCGCTTCGAGCACGTCGCCCTCGGGCGGGTGACGAAATGCCGCGATGCTCGCCCGCGCGGCCGCGAGATCGCCCGCACGCGCGGCGTCGGCCACGTTCATGAAATGCCACGGCGCGGACTGCCGCCATTCGGGCATGCTCCGCACCGCGTCGGCCCAAACACCGAGCTCCGCGAGCGATTCGCCGCCGCCGAGCGCCGCCACCTCGGCGCTCGCGCCGGCGCAGAGCCGCGGCCCGGCAAGCAGCCCGGCGATCCGGTGGCCGTCGGGCCCGAATGCACCCGCCCGCGGCGCCGCAACGACGGCGGCCACGGCGAAGAACCAGAGAAGAAACCCTCGCTTGCTCACGACGACGCCCGGGCACTGTAGAATCGCGCTCGACTATAGCCGACGCTCGATCGCCGGCTCACGCCTCGAAGCCGCGATATTGTTCTTCTTTCTTTGGGGGATCATTAGATGCTCGCGCACCGACACTCGCTCGCACTGCTCGCTCTGCTGCTCGCGCCGCTCACCGCACAGCTCGCACCGCTCACGCTCAAGGAGCAAGGCAGCTTCTTCGTCGGCGGCGAGAAGAAGACCGTGTCCACGCCGGCCAACAATTTGGTCCCGGCCCAGACGGGCGAGATCACGGTCAACCAGATGTACGTGCAGTACCAGATCCCGATGAACGGCGACCGGCACCTGCCCATCGTGATGGTTCACGGCTGCTGCCTGAGCAGCAAGACCTGGGAGACGACGCCCGACGGCCGCATGGGCTGGAGCGAGTACTTCGTGCGCAAGGACCGCTCGGTGTATCTCGCCGACCAGGTGTCGCGCGCGCGCTCGGGCTTCGACCCGACGGCGTTCACCGACGTGCGCACAGGCAAGACTCCGCCCGCGCAGATGCCGGGAATCCTATCGGCGTCGCACGAGATCGGCTGGACCGTATTCCGCTTCGGCCCGAAGTACGGCGAGGTGTTCCCCGACGAGCAGTTCCCGATGCAAGCGATCGACGAGTTCTACAAGCAGATGATCCCGGACCTGAACTCGACGCTGCCGCAGAACCCGAATCCCACCTGGACGCAGATGGCCGCGCTCGGCGTGAAACTCCGCGGCGCCGTGCTCATGGGCCACTCGGAGTCCGGCTTCTTTCCGGAGCAGGCCGCCCTCATCAATCCGAAAGGCATCAAGGGCGTCATCTCGATCGAGATGGGATGCGTCACGGATTTCGGCGCGCAGCAGCTCGCAACGCTCGCCAAGATCCCCACGCTCATCATGTTCGGCGACCACTTGGGCGACGTGAGCGGCGGCCCCGCGAACTGGGCGCAGTCGTTCGACACCTGCAAGACGTTCGTCGATCAGCTCAACAAGGCCGGCGGCAACGCCACGATGATGCATTTGCCCGCGCTCGGCATCAAAGGCAACAGCCACATGCTGATGCAGGACAAGAACAGCGATAGGCTCGCCGACCTCGTCATCGACTGGATCGACAAGCACGTCGAAAAATAGGGACATGTTGCATTTTTCGACGCCGCAGGCTCGGGGCCGGTGGCGCCTCATCGAAAATGCAACATGTCCCCATTTTTCGCTGTCCCCATTTTTCGCGAGTCGGAGGGCAGTCTTGGTAGCGACCTCTTCCACGCACCGCGAGCTCGGCATCTCCGCGCCGAATTTCGCGCTGCCGGACTACGCCGGCCGCATCGTCGCGCTCGGCGACTTCCCCGGCGCGCGCGGGCTGCTCGTGGTGTTCTGGAGCAACCACTGCCCGTACGTGAAGTACATCAAGCGCGCGTTCGCCGAGTTCGCGCGCGAGTACCAGGAGAAAGGCCTCGCGATCGTCGCGATCAACGCCAACGACGCCGACGCCTATCCCGACGACAGCCCCGCGCAGATGCAGGCCGACGCCGAGGAGTTCGGCTTCACGTTCGACTATTTGATCGACGAGACGCAGAACGTGGCGCGCGCATTCGACGCCGTCTGCACGCCCGACTTCTTCCTGTTCGACCGCGGCCGCCGACTCGCCTATCACGGCCAGTTCGACGCGAGCCGCCCGCGCAACAGCGAGCCGATCACCGGCGCCGACCTGCGCGCGGCGGCCGACGCGGTGCTCGCGGGCAAGCCCCCGCCGCCGCAGCAGACGCCGAGCATCGGCTGCAACATCAAGTGGCGTAGCTGACTCGAGCTTCGTTCAGCGCCGGCGACCGCCGACCTCGGCGCCGAGCGCGGCGCGGTAGTCGCGAATCGCGCGGCTCGCGGACGGCCTGTCGAGAAAGGCCACGAGCTGCTCGAGGTCGATGCCGGGCAGCGCCTCGCTCGACGCCACCGCGTCGTAGCCTCCGCGGCGCCGCACGTAGACGCGAATCCGGCCGTCCTCCCAGAACCACACTTCGCCGACGCCGAGCTTGCGGTACACGTCGAGCTTGTCGATACCGCCGGCGGTCCAGATCACGTCGATCATGAGATCCGGACTCCGCTTGCGCTTCGGCTCGGGGCCGAAGATGTAGCATTCGTCGGCCTCGGCTCCGCGCTCTTCGCGCTTGTTCTTGAGCGTCCACGAGCCGTACGGAGTGAAGTCGACGCCGCGCTCCAAGCACCACGCTTCCACCAGACGACCGATATAGGACTTGATCTCGTCGTGCGTTCGCGAAGGGCTCATGATCTCGAGCGTTCCTTCGAGGTACGTGATCCGGGGCGCAGATCGTTCTCCTCGGATCTCGAGCAGCCGCAAATAGTCGGCCCACGTGACGCCGTAGAGGTGCACGTAGTGGTCCTCGTGGGGTTCCTCCCCCCGGTCCATGAGCTCGGCTCGCGCGATCATGGGGGGTAGTATAGTCCGGCGTCGTGCTGCGTCGGGCACGGCTCGAAAGCGGACGAAACGCGTATTTTCGCGTTGCGCCGAGAGCGCTAGCGCAGATCCTCGAGCTATTGCTGCTCGAGTTCGCCCGGCCGGTGGTGATCGCAAACGTCGTGGCACGCGGGCGCGGCCGTCGGCGTCAACGTGCTACGCGCGGCCGCCGTGCGGCCGACCGAAGCGCTGCGGCACGAATGACGCGCGCTCAGCGCGCGTCCGCCACGGAGTTACTCACCGGATGCGTCGGCGCCTTGTTCCGCGCCTGCTCGTAGAACGGCATCATCTTCGGCGCCAGCGCGGCGAGCGTCTGCTGGCGGTTGCCGGGGGCCGGGTGCGTGCTCAGGAACTGCGGCGGCCCGCCGCCCCCGACTTTCTCCATCTTCTGCCATAGCGAGATTGCGGCGTTCGGGTTGTAGCCGGCTTTCGCCGCGAGCTCGATGCCGATGCGATCGGCCTCCGACTCCGCGGCGCGGCTGTTCGGCAGCTGGATGGCGACCTGCGCCGCGAGCGCCACGGCGCCGAGGGCCGCGCCGTCGTTGTCCTTCGACAAGGCGCCGACCACCGCGAGGCCCGCGCTGGTGGCGAGCGCCACCGACATGCGCTCGGCCGTGTGGTTCGCGAGCGCGTGGCTGATCTCGTGGCCGAGCACCTGCGCGAGCTCGTCGTCGCTGGGGTCGATCTTCTGCAGCAGGCCCGTGTAGACGGCCATGCGTCCGCCGGCCATGCACCACGCGTTCACGGTCTCGGGGTCGTCGATGACCTGCACGCTCCATTCCCAATTGGCCGTGTCGGGCCGGAACGCGATCGCCTGCGCGACCAGGCGCTCGGTGATCGCGTCGACGCGGCGCGTGACGCGCGCATCGGTCACGAGCTTCCCTTCCTTGCGCAGATCGCCCATCTGCGTCGCGTACGCCTCCTTGGACGCGGCGATCGCGTCGTTCTCGGAGACCAACGCGAGCGTGTGCCGCCCGGTGGGGCTCGTGGCGCAGGCGCCGAGCGCGACGAGGATCAACGCCGTCGCGCCGAATCGGGTCTTCGATCTCATCGCCTCACCTCGCTGAATCACCCGCGATCGAGTTGCAAGCCGCAAGAGTGATGCCAAGAGCTCCCGGAAGGACGCCCTCAAGGGGCCACGTCGCACTTGGATTCCCCGTAGGGGCCCGTGGGCTTGCACGAGTCCTTGAGCCCTATGATGCTCGCGCCGAGCGCCGCACCGATCACCATGGCGACGGTCTTGCCCGGCGCGCTCTTGCGGTGCTCGACCGCGGTGATGTCGGCCACGCGCACCGGTACAGTCTCGCCGCCCGCTGTCTTGCCGTGCAGCACGCCGTCCTCGATCGACACGACCTCGAGCTCGGCGCTCGCGCTCGCCGCCGTGGTCACGCGCACCGTCTCGCCGGCATGCACGAGCGCAGGCAACGCGGCCAGGTCGGAGCCCTTGACGATTTGCCGCGTGGTGCAACCCGCGGCCGCGACGAGCGCAATCACGACGCACGAGCAGCACTTGAGACTCGCCGTGAAGGCAGACATCCGGTTCCCCCGCGTTCCGATCGGAACGTGCGGGATGCTACGTCGCACGGACGGGTGGCGCAACGCGCGCGGGTGCGGCTACGGCTCGCGGCCGGCGACGGCGGCGCGGGATCAGCGCGGGATGTCGACGGCTTGGATCGGGAACGTCGGCGGGGTGCCGGCCTTGGCCTGCTCGTAGAACGGCCGCATCTTCGGCCCGAGCTCGGCGAGCTTCTGCTGGCGGTTCGCTGGGCTAGGGTGGGTGCTCAGGAACTGCGGCGGACCCGCGCCCGAAACTTGCTCCATCTTTTGCCAAAGGCTGATCGCCGCGGCCGGATCGTAGCCCGCCTTCGCGGCGAGCTCGATGCCGATCTGATCCGCCTCCGATTCCGACGTGCGGCTGTTCGGCAGCTGAACGGCGTATTGTGCCGCGAGCGCCGTGGCGCTCATCGTCGCCACCGAGTTCTTCGAGAATAGCCCAGCCGCGGCGACGCCCAAGTTGGTCGCCATCGCGACCGACATGCGCTCGGCCGTGTGATTGGCCAGCGCGTGGCCGATCTCATGGCCCATGACCTGCGCGAGCTCGTCGTCGCTGGGCATGATCTTCTCGAGCAGGCCCGTGTACACGGCCATGCGGCCGCCGGCCATGCACCACGCGTTCACGGTCTCGGGATCGTCGATGACCTCGACGCTCCATTCCCACATCTGCGTCTCGGGCCGGACCGTGATCGCCTGCGCGACGAGCCGGCTCGTGATCCGGTCGACACGGCCCGTGATCGCGGCGTTCGACACGAGCTTGCCGGACTTGCCGAGATCGTTCATCTGGGTGAGATACGCCTCTTTCGACGCGGAGATCGCGCTCTCCTCCGAGACGAGTGACAGCTGCCGCCGGCCGGTCGGGCTCGTGGCGCACGCCGCCAGCGCCGCAGCGAGCACCAGCAACCCGATCGTTCGGGTGTTCATCGAACGGCTCCTATGCGTGCGCGACGCCGGTCTTGTGACACGCGGGCTGTTGCGACCGATATGGGACCACGGCCTCATGGCCCCCACCGCCGGGCCGCGGTAGGTTCGACAGGCCTGCGGCCGCGCCGCAGCGGCTAGAGCTTACGCAACGCAGCGCCCGCCTCGGCCCGCGGCGCGAGCGGCGTTCGCGCGGCGCGCAGCACCTGCTCCATGTGCCCGAGCGTGCGCGCGAGCGCGCCGCGGTTGTCGGTGACCAGCGTCTGCGCGGCCGCGCCGGCCGCGCGGCGCAGGTCCGGCTGCTCGTAGTAGAGCGCCACGGCCGCGGCGAGCTCCTCCACGTCGTGCACCTGCCGCGCCGCGCCGCGCTCGATCGCCATCGCGGCGACCTCCTCGAAGTGAAACATGTGCGGCCCGAAGATCACGGGCACCGCCACGGCGCACGGCTCGAGCACGTTCTGGCCGCCTTTGGGCACGAGGCTGCCGCCGACGAACGCGACGTCCGCGGCGGCGTAAAGACGTTGCAGCTCGCCCATCGTGTCGCCGACGAGCACGGCCGTGCCGTCGGGCAGCGACCCGGGCGTGCGGCCGCGCAGCGCGACGCACAGGCCCCTGCGGCGCACGGCGCGCGCGACGGCGGTGAACCGCTCCGGGTGACGCGGCACGAGCACGAGCAGCAGATCGGGCCAGCGCGCGCGCAAGATCGCGAACGCGTCGAGGACCTTGCGCTCCTCGCCCGCGTGCGTGCTTGCAGCGATCCATATCGGGCGGTCGCGGCCCCATGCCGCGCGCAGCGCGCGGCCCTCCTCGAGCAGCCGCGCCGGCAAGGCCACGTCGAACTTCAGATTGCCGGTGACCTTGATCGCGGATTCCCGCGCGCCGAGGTTGCGCAGCCGCTGCGCGTCGGTGCGCGTCTGCGCGCACAGCAGGTCGGCCTGCAACAACATCCGCCGCGCGATCTTCGGCACCCGCAGATAGCCGCGCAGCGACGCTTGCGAGACGCGCCCATTCACGAGCAGCAGCGGGATGTACCGCCGGGCGCACTCCGCGAACAGGTTCGGCCAGAACTCGGTCTCGGCGATCACCGCGACTTCCGGATGCACGCGATCGAGGAAGCGCCGCACGGCGTCGGGGAAGTCGTACGGCACGTAGCAGTGGCTCACGCGCTCGCCGAACAGATCGCGCACTTGGTCGGAGCCCGTCGGCGTCATCGTCGTCACGACGAGGCGATGCTGCGGATACCGCGCGGCGAGCGCTTCGATCAACGCCGCCGCGGAGCGCACCTCTCCCACCGACACCGCATGCACCCAGATCGAGCGGCGCCCACCGAGCGGCGCCACGAACCCGAAGCGCTCGGGCCACCGATGCCAGTACGCGGGATAGCGCAGCCCGCGCCAGACGAGGTTCGCGAGCGCGTACGGAAAGAGCAAGTAGACGGCGACGGACCAGAACGTCACGGCGTCTGAGGCACGATCTCGGTGGGGACGGCTTGGCGGGCGGCGAAGTAACGCGCGTACTCCGCGTCCCACGCCACGCGCGACGCGACTACGGCGTCGAACGCGCCGAGCAGGCCGAGCACGAGCTCGCACACCTCGCGCACGGCGTGCGCGCTCGCAGAGTGACCGGTGATGTAGTCGCAGAGATTCTGGCGCGTCACGTAGTCGTGCAGCAGCGGGCTCGCCGTGCGCCGCACCAGCACGCGCACGCCGCAGGCGAATGCCATGCCGAGGTCGTTGACGTCGTCGAAGATGCAGAGCAGCTGCTCGCTCGACAGGCGCTGGCTCGCGCAAAACGCCTCGATCGCGGCCGTCTTGTTCCGAGCGCCGTGGTACACGGCGTGGAAGTGCTCGCGGCGCGCGAACTCGCGCGCCGACGGATTGTCGGCGCCGGTGATCAGCGCCGCCACGGGCAGCGTGCCGTGCGCGCGCCACAGCGCGTAGCGCAGGAGATTGGTGCCCATCGAATCGGGCTCGTTGTAGGTGCTCGCGGACCCGTCGCCCTTCGCGCCGTCGTTGAACACGCCGTCCCAGTCGGAGACGAGGCCGCGGATCTCGCGGAGCCGCTCATGGAGCGTGCCGACCGGCGTCAGGAACACTCCGCCGAGCTTCGAGAACCGCGCCTCGATCTCGTGATCGAGCGACATGCTCAGAGGTGCTCTTGGCCGAGCAGTCCGAGCTTGATCAGGTCCTGCACGTCGAGCACGCCCACCGGCTTCGCGCCGTCGACCACGACGATGCTGTCGATTTCCTTGCTCTTGAAGACCTTCACGGCCTCGTTGAGCAGGGCGTCTTGACTGATCGTGACGGGCGACCCGGAGAAACCGATGTCGACGAGCTTCTTGTCGAGGATCGTGCGGCCGCCACTCTGCAGCTTGCGGCGCAGGTCGCCGTCGGTGAACACGCCGGCCACGGCGCCCTTGCCGTCGACGAGCGTGACGGTGCCGAGCCGCGACTCGGTCATCTTGACCATCGCGTTGGTGAGCGTGTCGCTCGTCTCGCACACGGGATTGGCGGCGCGGACCACGTCCTTCACTCGCGTGGTCATCAGCGCGGTGTGCTCGCGGAACTGCGCGGTGCCGAGCGCCGTGAGCGTGTTCTCGCAGAGGCTCTTCATCACGCCGAACGGCATCGTGCAGACGTGCACGCCGGTGAGCATCGCCTGACGCACGTGCTCCGCGTGGCGCACCGACGAAAACATGACCTTGCTGTCGTAGCCGTAGCGGTCGATCACGTCGACGCACTGCTCGAAGAGCTGAATCGCGTCGTGGCCCTGGTCCTGCATCCGGCCCGCGAGCGGGCAGATGAACGACGCGCCGGCCTCCATCGCCATGTACGCCTGATTGAGCGTGTAGATAAGGTGCACGTTGACGCGGTGGCCCTTGGCCACGAGCCGGTTGCAGGCCTTCACGCCGTCGTTCGAGATTGGCACCTTGAACACGGGCTCGCGCTCGAGCGGCAGGGCCAGGAGCCGCTCCGCCTCCGCGACGATCGCGTCGGGCGTGTCGCCGAGCGCCTCCACTTGCAGCTCGGGCACCATGCCCGACAGCTTGACGATCGCGCCGTCGACGTCGGTGATGCCGTGCTTGTGCATGAACGTGGGCGTCGTGGTGAGCCCCTTGACGAAGCCGAAGGCGAACGCCGCTTCGATTTCCTTGAAATCAACGGAGTCGAGATAGAGTTCCATGCGCTCCTCAGTGCACCGTCTGGCCACGGACCAAATTGTGAATGTCGAGGAGTGGCCGCACGAACTTCTCGAGATCGTCCAAGTAGTACTGGCTCGCGGCGTCGCAGAGCGCCTCGGGCGGGTTCGGGTGCGCCTCGATGAAGATGCCGTCGACACCAGCCGCCACGCCCGCGCGCGCGAGCGTGTCCAAGAACTGCCGCGCGCCGCCCTTCGGGTCCTTGCTCGGGATGCCGTACTTGCGGATCGAGTGGCCGATGTCGAACACCACCGGATAGCCGATCTGGCCGAGCAGGAAGAAGCTGCGCGGGTCGACTATCAGATCGTTGTACCCGAACGTGTAGCCGCGCTCCGTGAGGATGATCTTGCTGTTGCCGCTAGCCTCGACCTTCTGGCACGGCTTGGCCATGTTCTCGGGCGCGATGAACTGGCCGTGCTTGATGTTGACCACCGCGCCGGTCTTCGCGGCGGCGACCACGAGCTCGCTCTGCATGCAGAGGTACGCGGGGATCTGGAGCACGTCCACGACCTCGGCCGCCGGCGCCGCCTGATAGGGATAGTGGATGTCGGTGAGGATCGGCAGCTCGAACTCGCGCTTGACCTTCGCGAGCAGCTTCAAGCCCTCCTCGAGGCCCGGTCCCTGGTAGTAGTCGAGCGAGCTGCGGTTGTCCTTCGAGAACGACGACTTGAAGATGATCGGCAGCTCGAGGTCCGCGGACATCTTCTTCAGCCGCTCGGCCGTACGCATCATCAGCGGCTCCGCCTCGATCACGCACGGGCCTGCGATGAGGAACATCTGATCGGAGCCGCAGTCGATGTCGCCGACCATCACGTGCTTCTTCATAGACGGGAGTCCAAGTCGTTGGCAGGTCGCGACATTTTGCGGTCAAAGCGCGGCGCGGGCAAGCGGCGTCGGGTCAACTCGAGCAGCAACTCGTAGTTGCGGGCGGTCGCGCCCTGCCCCGCACGCACCACCTGCTGCGCGCGGCGGCCGAGCTCGCGCCTGCGCGGCTCGTCGAGGATGAGCTCGGCGACCGACGCCGCGAGCTCTCGCTCGTCATGCACCATGACGCCGGCATCGGCCGCGAGCAGATCTTCCACCGTCTCCTTGAAGCTGAAATTGTACGGCCCGAACAGCACCGGCACCGCGAGAATCGCGGGCTCCATCAGGTTATGGCCGCCCTTGTTCGCGCCGCGAAAGAACAAGCTGCCGCCGACGAACGCGAGATCCGCGGCCGCGTAGAGGCGGCCGAGCTCGCCCACGGTGTCCACGATCAGAATTCCGTCGCGCCCGGGCGGCGGCCGCGCCGCGCCCACCGCCGACTTGAGCGTCGCCGCGAAGCCGCGCTCGCGCGCGCGCCGCTCCACCTCGGGCGCGTCCTTGGGATAACGCGGAACGACGATCAGCGCGGCGCGGTCGTTCGCCGCGCGAGCGCGCGCGTACGCGTCGAGCAGCGCCTCGTCCTCGCGCTCGTGGAGGCTGCCCCCGACGATGACGAGGTCCTCCGGCGCGTAGCCGAGCTCGCCGCGCAGCTCGAGCCTGGCGGCGTCCTCCGCCAGCGGCTGCGCGCTGCGCGGGTGCGGAGGCTGCGTGAGGTCGTACTTCATGTTGCCGGTCACGCGCATGCGCTCCGCGGCCACCCCGAGTGCCGCGAAGCGCTCGGCGTGCTCCTCCGTCTGCACCGCAAGCAGGTCGATCTGCCGCAGCACGCGCGGAATCAGCCCGAGCCGCGTGTGCGTGCGAAACGACTTCGGCGACATCTTGCCGTTCACGATCGCCACCGCCGCGCCGTAGCGGCGCGCGCAGCCGATCAAGTTCGGCCAGAATTCCGACTCCACGATGATCACGAGCCGCGGATCGAGCCGCTTGAGATAGCGCCGCACCACGAACGACAGGTCGAACGGCAGCGGCAGCACGCGATGCCGGGAGTACAGCTTGCGCGCCGCGGCGAGCCCGGTGGAAGTGAAGGCCGTGATCACGAGCGGCACTTCGGGAAGGTCGCGCTCGAGCAGCGCGATCAGCGGCTTGAGCAACGAGACCTCGCCCGCCGAAGACCCGTGCAGCCAGATGCTCGCTTCGAGCCGCGGGCCCAAGCTCGCGCCGAAGCGCATCGCGAGATCGCGCCGGGCGGGGCCCGCGACGAAGCGATAGAGGATCCACGGGGAGAGCACCACGCAAGCGACGAGATAGGCGAAGTCGAGCACGAGCCCCATCGGCCATATTCTAGTCTGGCACTAGGGTCAGACCCCAGGGACAGGCTGGGCCAGCGTCGTCGTGCTAGGGTCAGACCCCATCGGCACCGGCGTCGCAGGCTGCGGCCGCCGCGCGCATGGGGTCAGACCCTCGTCAGGCTTCGGCCTGCTGGAGCCAGAGCTTCGCGACGGGCATGCGGCGGCTCGCCGTCGCGAGGTAGTGATCGAGCCACTCGGGAACGAGGTCGCCGCGCATCGGCCGGCCGATGAAGAAGCCCTGCGCCATCTCGCAGCCGATGTCGGTCACGACGGCGAGGTTCTCGGCGCTGTCCACGCCTTCGGCCACCACGCGCATGCCGAACGCGTGCGCGAGCGCGATCACGGTCTTGACGATCTCCCGATCCTTGTCGTCGAGAGCGATCGTGGCGATGAAGCGCTTGTCGATCTTGATCTCGGTCGCGGGGATCTGCTTGAGATAGCTCAGCGAGGAATAGCCCTTGCCGAAGTCGTCGATCGCGAGCTCGATGCCGAGCTTGCGGACCTTCTCGAGGCACGCGAGGGAAGAATCGTCGCTCTGCACCAAGCTGTCCTCGGTGAGCTCGATCGTGAGGCCGAAACCGTGCGCGTCGAGCGCCGTCTTGAGCGTGCGCAAGCGCGTGAGGAACTCGCCCTCCACGAGCACCTGCGGCGAGACGTTCACGGCCACGGAGAACGGCTTCGGCAGCTCCACCCAGTCGGACAGCCGCGCCGCGATCTTGTCGAACACGAGCCAGGTCATCGGCACGATGCTCCCCGAGCGCTCGGCGAGCGGCACGAAGTCGCTCGCGGGCACGAATCGCCCCGACTGCGTGCGCCAGCGCACGAGCGCCTCCACACCGCAGACGCGGCGTTCTCCGATGTCGATCTTCGGCTGGAAGTAGACCTCGAGCTGGTTCTGCTGCACGGCCTGCTGGAGCTCGGTCTCGAACTTCCAGAGCGCGGCCTGCTGCTGCGTCGCGTCGGGCCGGTAGATGTCGAACGACAGCTCGTTCTCGCGTGCCTCCTTGAGGGCTAGCTCGGCCCGGCGGAACAACGTCGCCGCGTCGTCGGCATGCGACGGGTACACGGCAACGCCGAGCGTGAGGTCGACGATGAACGTGTCGGAGGCGACCTTGAGCTGCGGCGGATTGTCCTCGGTGAGGCCGATCGCCGCATCCATGACCGCCGACATCGAGTCGACGTCGAGCAGCACGGCGAAGCGGCGCTCGGAGAGGCGGATGATCGGGGTCTTCGGCGGCAGGATCTCGCGGAGCCGTTCCGTATAGCCCGTGCAGAACTGCTCGCACTGCTCGTGGCCGAAGGTCGTGGCGATGCGATTGAACGCGTCGAGCTGACCGAGGAGCAGGCCCGCGAGCCGGCCGTGCTGACCCTGCTTCAGGAATTGCTCGATGAAGCGGATGCTGGCGCTTCGGTGCTTGCCCGAACCGGCTTCCTGCTCCGCACCCACTCGCGCTCCCGATACCTCTGGCCCGGGAATAATTTCAACAGAACGCGCCGCGAATGGCTGTGAGCAAGGTCACGACCACAAACCCGGCGTTACGTGCGGCGCCGGTCTCGACCGCCGCCGTCGTCGGTCGGCATTTTCTGACCGCCCGCGTCACCCGGCGTTGACATAACCGAGGCCGCGCCAGCAGCGGCGGGGCATCTCGATCGGTGGCATGCCGCTTGCACCTTTCGAGCGCGCGAGGCCCACGCACGGGCGCCTTTACACGACCGAAACCTCGAGCGGCACGTCGATGGTAAAAGTCAAACCGAGCATCCGGCCCACCGAGACGTACACCGAGCCGAACTTCATCCGCGTCTACACGGCGTCAGCGCCGGACGGCCAGCGGCTCGCCACGATCGAGCATCTCTCGTACGACGCGGAGAAGGGCCGCGGCCGGGCGGGCTGGAGCTGCCAGACGATCGTCGACGGCGAGGTGATGACGAAAGAGGACGCGCTCTTCATCGCCCGCAACTACGCCATCGCGAACAGCATCCCCGTCATCTACGAGTGCCACGGCGACTAAGAAAATAGGGACATGTTGGATTTTTCGGCGGCCCGCCCGGGCGGGGCGGCGCGGTCGAAAGAAATGCAACATGTCCCTATTTTCTAGAGGTGGACGGAGGACGGGAGGGACGTCCTGGTCTTCTTGTGGATGATGACGAGCGAATCCTTGAAGCGAATCTCGTCGATCTCGGCGCAGATGCGGGGCACCGACAACGAAGACAAAGCGTCCTTGTGGCCCCTTCTGAAGAAGGGCTCGCCCGGATGATCGACGTAGTGGCAATGCATGAAGTCGACCAAGTCCTTGCACAGATCGACGAACGAATACTTCTGATCGCGGAAGCCTTTCCAAAAGTTCGAATGGGTGTCTTCCACGACGTACACGCCGGGATTCTTGAGGCCCTCCAAGAACAAATGGTTGAAGCTCGCGACCATGTGCGAGCACATGTGACTGCCGTCGTCTAGGATCAGATCGAAAGGACCGAATTCGTCGACTAGCCGGCGTACACCCGGGGTGGACTGATCGCCGATCCTGATGTGCACGTTCTCGTCAGGCCGGTCGTATTGCTTGCACGCTTCGTCGATGTCCAGTCCGACGATCACGGAGTCGGGGTGCAGGTACTCCCGCCACATTCGAACGGAAGAGCCGTTGTAAACGCCGATCTCGAGCAGGCGAATCGGGCGCTTCGCGAACGGCGCCAGGACGGACGCATAAGTCTCGAAATAATGCAGCCACTTGTGACCGTTCGGAATTCCCTTCCAGACGCCATAGAGGTCCCGTGGCAAATCGTCGGGCAACTGCTCGCCGGCAGCCAGGATCCGTGGCGAGAAGAACTCGGCACTCAGGTGCTTACCCGGCCCCCGAGGCGGCCGGTAGCGATATCTCCTCTTGCCGGCCACGAGCTTCGACGCTACTGGCCGGCGAGCTTGCGGAGGTCCGCGGCGGTGAGGTTGCCCTTGGCGAGCGGTTGGCCCAGATCGAACTCGCGGGTTTTGGCGAGCGAGCCGATCATGACCGAGTCGAAGCCCGCGTCGCGCACGAGCCGCTGCGCGACCGCGATGGCCTGCGCGTCGTCGCCGCCGATCGGGATCGCGAGCCGCTCGGGCGTGCGGTTGCCGTCGTTCGCCAGCGACATGAAACCGATGCAGTTGAACGCGCGCACCACGCGGTTGTTGTGCAACAGCTCGGCCGTGGCGACGCCCGCGCCCTTCTTCTGCCACTCGGCGGCCTCAGCGCCGTCGCGCCCCGGGTTCGGGTTGCTCGTGTCGAGGATCACCTTGCCCGCGAGCTCCGCGCGCAGGTCGGTGCCGATCTGCGGCATCGCGCCGTACGGGATCGATACGAGGATCACCTCGCCGAACGCCGCGGCCTCCTTCGGCGTGCCCGCGTGCGCGCGCGGCCCGAGCTCCTTCACGAGATCCTGGAGCTCCTCCGGATGCCGCGACGAGACGAACACCTCGTGCCCGGCCTTCACCCAGTGCCGCGCGAGCGCGCTGCCGATTCGGCCGGTGCCGATGATGCCGATCTTGAGCGGCGGGCCGGCTGCTTGCGCGTGCGCGGGCGCCGAAGCGCCGAGACCGGCGAGCAGGCCGATGGCCGCGCTCGCGGCGAGCGCGACGATCGAACGGCGGGTGATGACGGCAGTTTTCGTTGGCATGTTGTCCTCGACTGTTTTCGCTGTCAGGTCCTGAAGCTCCGCGACCGGCTCAAGAACCAGATCGCGGCGAGAAAGCCGATCACTCCTTCGGCGACGAAGAAGCCGATCCAAGGCGCGGTCGCACCCTGCATCTTGCCGGTGGAGAACCAGTAGATCGCGTGCACGAGCAGGAGCGCGCAGATCGCGGCATTCACCCGGTATCTCGTCGGCTTGTTCATTGCACCTTGGCCCGCTCGGCGCGCGCCTTCGCGATCAGCTGGTCGACGATCGTGAGCTGACCCACGTACACGCCGTCGTCCTGGATCTCGACCATGTACTTGCCGTCGACCACGAGCGTCGGCACCCCGGCGATCCGATAGGTCTTCGCGAGCTGGTCACCGCGCGACACGAACGACTTGATGCTGAACGAGTTGAACGCGTTCGTGAACTCCGTGCGATCGACGCCGTGCTTCGCAACCCAGTCGACGACGCGCTCGTCGGTCGACAGGTCGACGTTCTCGCGATGGATCGCGTTGAAGATCGCCGCGTCGAGCGCGTCCACCTTGCCGAGCGCGTTCAAGGTATAGAAAAGCTGTGACGGCTTCGCCCACGGCCCGTGGCCGACGACGACCGCGACGCGCTCGAACACGACGTCTTTGGCAACGACGCGGTCCACTTCGCGAGCACCGGGTAGAACGCCGCGCAATGCGGGCACGCGTACGAGAAGAACTCGGTGACGACGATGCGCTTCGCGTCGCTCGTGGGCTGCTGGGGAACGACCGCGACGTAGTCGCGGCCCGCCTGCGGCTCCGCGCCCGCGGCGGCGGCCGCCAACGACAACAGCAGTACCGCGCCCATTCGAATCGTTTGCCGCATCGATCGCTTCCTCGTTCGAGACCGCGGTAACTAGACACGTTTCCCGAAGATGCCGCAAGCCGCAGGGGCCGGCCCACCCGGTCGTGTCTCACTTTGGCCGGTGGCCGTTTCGGAGCAGGGAGTAGGTCAGCGAATCGCGGGGACCGCCGCCCAAGCTCGGGCGCGGGACCCAGCGGCGCAGGGTTCCCTCGCGGCGCATGCCGATGCGCTCGAGCAGCCCGGCGGAGGCAGCGTTGTCGACGTCGCAGGTCGCCCAGACGCGCGCGATGGTCGGTTGCTCCCAGGCCCACTGCACGAGCCAGGTCACGGCCTCGCTCATGAGCCCGCGCCGCCACCACCGACGGCCGAGCACGTAGCCCATGTCCATCGACTCGCCGCGCACGCGCGCCGACAGCATCCCGACGAGCGGGCCGTCCGGCTTCAGCCTCAGGCACCAGGAATAGGACTTGCCGCTCGCCCACGCGGCCTCGCAGGTCTCGAGGAACGCCAGGGTCTCGCCCACGTCGCGGTGCGGCCGCCACACCATGTAGCGGGCGACCTCGGGATCCCGCGCGTAGCTCTCGAGCACCGCGTCCGCGTCGGCGCGGGTTGCCGCCGCGGCGGCGAGACGCGCCGTCTGCCACTCGCGCGGCGGCACGGCCGCGACGCGCTGCTCCAATCCTGGGTGGGCATCGCTCGTCACCATCGCGGCTGCACTCGCTCGCCGGGCAGCACCTCGTAGGGCAGCGCCCAGCCGGGAATCCCGCGAACGCGCTCGAGCCACGCGGCGACGTTCGGGAACCGGGCGCGCACGTCGTAGCCGCTTTCCTCGACCGGATAGAACAGGTAGCCGCTCATCGAGAAGTCCGCGATGGTGGGCGCCGCGCCGACCACGAACTCGCGGGCGGCGAGATGCTTGTCGACCACGCCGTAGGCCGCGTCGATCCGCGCCTTGAGCCAGCTCATGACGTTGGGGTCGGGCGCCGTGGGTGCGAACGACTTCAGGAATCGATACGTGCCGAAGTAGCTCGTGAACTTGTGGTTGTCGAATAGCAGCCAGCGGAGCACGTCGAGCCGCTCCGCCTCGCCGTTGCCGCCGAACACCCCGTGACGCGCGGCGAGGAAGGTCAGAATCGCGCCCGATTGCGTGAGCCGCTGCTCGCCGTCCTCGAGCACCGGGATCTCGCCCATGTCGTTGACCTCGTCACGCCAGCTCGGGTCGCGTGTGGCGCCGTGGAAGTAGTCGACGAACACGGATTCGTACGGCTGGCGCAGCGCACGCAGCAGGAACGCGACCTTGAAGCAGTTGCCCGACTGGGCGAAGCAATGCAACCGATACATCAGCCCCCCGTGCACGACCGCCATGGATGGCGGGAGTGCCGCAAATGCAGGACGCCATTTGCGGCCGACCGCCATGGATGGCGGGAGTGCCGCGAACGCAGGAGCAGCTTCGCGGCCGACCGCCATGGATGGCGGGAGTGCCGCGAACGCAGGAGCAGCTTCGCGGCCTGCCTGAACGAGCCTACGGCACTATCGGTATCCCGAGCGCCATCACGCGCAGCGCCACCACGGCGAGCACGGCGATAGCCCAATCGGCGCGCCGCACCGCCACCCCCTTTCCGTGCGCGCGTCGAGCGGAGCCGACGAGCGCGCCGAACCCGGCGAAAACCCAGAACGCCCCCTCGGAAGCCCGGGCTTGCGCCGCAATCGCCGCCATCGGCTGGTAGATCAGAAAGATCACCGCCGTGCCCACGAGCGCCGGCGCCACGACCACGGCAGCCACGCCCTTGAGCGCGCCGACGCCGGCCGGCACCCACTCGCGCAGCTCGCGGCCGATGTCGAAGGAGAACCCGATCAACAGGAACGCGCCGACGCCCGCGATCGCGTAGCGCACGTTCATGGATAAGTCGAGAGCGGCGGCCGCATTGCTGAAGTCGCCGACGAACGCCACCGAGAACGTGTTGCCGAGAAAGTTTGCCACGCCGAAGACCGCGACGTAGAACAGCGGCAACTCCAACCACCAGCCGCGCATCGCGCGATGCGCGAACCAACAGAGCACGCCGATCACGAGGCTGAAAATCGGGCCCGCTGCGCGCACGAGACCCTGCACGTACAGCGTCTCGCTGGTGAGGTCGACGTCCACGTACGAGTGGAACAGCGTCGACGGTAAGCCGAGCCAATAGGCGGCCAACGCGTGCGCGAGCTCGTGCAGGCTGGTGTTGACCACGTAGCCGACCACGAACAGCAGCGTCGGCCTCAGCATCAGCCGGCCGAATGACGCCGCGGCCGTCTGCGGGGCGGCGGCGGCGGACGGGATCGCAGTGTCGTCGGCGCTCATGCGTGGAGTGCGCTACTCGCCGAGCGCGCGCTGATACACCGCGAGATCGGCCGCCGAGAAGCAGCAGAACGTGATCGCGTCGACCACGTGGCCTCCGCTCACCGCCGCGCGCACGGTGCTCACCGCAACCCGCGTCGCGAGCTCGACGGGATAGCCGTAGACACCCGTGCTGATGCTCGGGAAGGCGATGGTCCGCACGGCGCGCTCCGCGGCAACCTCGAGCGAGCGCCGGTAGCACGACGCGAGCAGCTCGGCCTCGCCGCCCCGGCCGCCCGCCCAGACGGGGCCGACCGTATGGATCACGTGCCTCGCCGCCAGCCGATAGCCGCCGGTGATCTTGGCGTCGCCGGTGGCGCAACCCCGGAGCAGGCGGCACTCGGCAAGGAGCGCCGGTCCGGCCGCGCGATGAATCGCGCTGTCCACTCCTCCGCCGCCGAGCAACGACGAGTTGGCGGCGTTGACGATCGCGTCCACGTCCAGCGTGGTGATGTCCGCGTGCACGGCACGCAAGGTCGGCATCGAGGTCTTCGCGGCGCGTAGCGACATGGTTCGGAGTCTACATGGCGGCCCCCAAAGCTGTAACCTGAGGCCACGGGCCACGTCTACACTCGAGTCGCACCACGGAGACCTCGACATGCGCCACGTCTCACTCCCGCTCCTCGTGCCCGCCGTCGCGTCGCTGCTGCTCGCGGGCTGCGGCATCACCGGCAACTTTCGCAACGATCCGGGTTACGCCGAGTTCGACTCGCCGGGAATGCGCGACACGGAACGCGAGATCGGCCTGTCGCTCGGCCCCCTGCCGCTCGGCGTCGCGCGCTTGTTCTTCGGCGGCGACGAGGACATCGGGCCGATGCTCAAAGGGCTGCGGGCCGCGCGCGTGTACATCTACGACGTGGACGGCGACGCCGAGCGCGTCGAGAAGAGGATCGCCGAGACTCAGTCGAAGCTCCTGGCCGACGGTTGGTTCCCGGTCGTCACGGTGAACGACGAGGGCGACCGTGTCGCCGTGCTGATGCATGCCGACCGCCACAACAAGCCGCGAGGGATGGCCGTGATCGTGCAGGACTCCGAGGACGTGGTGCTCGTGAACCTGATCGGCGAAATCCAGCCGGAGATGTTCAACACCTACATGGCCGAGCTCGGCGTCGACGCGCCGCGCGTCGACATCGACCCCGGGACGCTGCAGGCCGTCGTGCGCTAGGAGCCTACCCGCCGCTCGCCTTCGCGCGGGCGAGCGTCTGCACCACGTCCCACTGGAAGCGCACGAACCGGTGCAGCTCGGCCTCGAGGATCCGCTCCTGGTCGCTGTGCGCGCCGAAGCCCTTGGGGCCATCCTCCTCGTCGGTGGCGGGCCCCATGCCGTAGCACTGCACGCCCTTCGCGCGCAGGAACGCCATGTCGGTGGCGGCCGGGATCATGGTCGGCAGCGTCTTCGTGGCGTAGTGCTTGCCGATCGCGGCCTCGATCACGGTGAACGCCTCGTTATCGATCCGCGATAGGCCGCCCTCGCGCGGCTTGCCGGTAGTCGACGGCGGCCAATGGTTGAACACGACCTCGACGGCCGGATCGCCGACGACCTTCTCGAGCTCGGCGCGAAACTCGTCCGGGTTCTGATCGGGCAGCATCCGCACGTCGAGCGTGGCGCGCGCCTCCGACGGGATCACGTTGTTGCGATAGCCGCCGTTCACGATGTTCGGCGACAGCGACGTGCGCAGCATCGACGCGTGCCGCGGCTCGTTCGCGCGAAGCCACGCGTCGGCCGCCGCGACCGCTTTGGGATCGGCGCTCAGCACGTCGCGGTAAACCCGCGCAATCTGCGGCGACGACATGTCGGCGAGCCGCGTGAAGTACGCGCGCGTGGTCGCGTTCAAGCGCACCGCGGGCTGCCATTCGGTGGCCGCGGCCACCGCTCGCGCCAGATGCGCGATCGCGTTCGTCTGCAGCGGTACCGAGCCGTGCCCCGACGGCCCGTGCGCGACCAGGTCGATGCCGTTCGGAATCTTCTCGCCGGTTTCCACCGACGCGTAGCGCACCGTACCGCCGAGCCGCGACACGCCGCCGCCTTCGGCGAGGCAGTACTCGGCGTTTATCTTGTCGAAATGCTCGTTGGCCATGAGCTCGATGCCCATCGGAGTGTTGCCCTCCTCGCCCGCCTCGGCGAGGAAGATCACGTCGCGGTCGAGCGGCACGCCGGCGCGCTTGAGCAACAGCATGATCATCAGCGCGGCCGTGACGTTGTCCTTGTCGTCGACCGTGCCGCGGCCGTAGATGTAGCCGCCGTCGCGCACCGCGCCGAACGGCGGGTGCTGCCACTTCGCGGGGTCGACGTTGACGACGTCCAAGTGGCCCATGATCAGGAGCGGCCGCTTCGCGCCGGAGCCCTTGAGCCGCGCAACCACGTTCGGCCGGTGCGGCTCCTTGGCGAACGTCTCGACGGCGATGCCCTCGCGCTCGAGGACCTGCTGCAGGTAGTCCGCGGCGGGCTTCTCGTTGCCGGGCGGATCGCTCGTATCCATGCGGACGAGCGCTTGGAAGTGCTGGAGGGTCTCGGCCTCGACGGCGGGCCAGCTGGGCTCTGCGGGCGGCTGGGCGCGCGCCGCCGCAACGGTAGCGACGAGGACCGGAAGGAGAATCGAGCGCCGCATCGAACCCACTCCGAATCGCGCAGATTGCGCGTCGTCGATTCTAGCCGCGGCGAGACCCGTTCCGTTAACCCGCGAGCTCGGCGGCGAGCTCCTGGAAGAACGCGCTGCGCTTGCGCCGCATGATGTCGGCGGCGGTCGCGCCCTCGCGGTTCGCGATGTCGGTACGCGGCCGGTACTTCGCGAGCATTCGAAAGTGCTTCTCGTCGCTGCCCTTCTTCAGCATGTGATGCAGCGCGGTCATGCCCTTCAAGCTTTGGAAATTCACGTCGGCACCGAGCTTCAACAACTCCTCTGCGCCCCGGAAGCGGCTCCACTGCACCGCGAACAGGAACGGCGACGCGTCTTCCGCGCTCGCGTCGAGCGGCGCGCCGTGCCGCGCGAGCAGACGCAGCGCTTCGACGTCGTCGTTGAAGGCGGCGGCCCAGAGGCAATGGTTGGGATCGGCACCGCGCTCGAGCAGGAACTCCGCAAGCGCGACGTTCTTGCCCCAAGCGAGCGAATACCAAAGCGGCGTCGCTCGAAAGTTCTCCTCGGTGAACGCCGCGTCCTCGAGGCTCAAGCCGGCGTCGAGCAGCACACGGGCGGTCGCGATACCGTCCGCCGGCTTCAAGCGGCGCGCCTTCACCGGGACGCCGCAGGCGAGATGCAGCCACGTGCGGCCGCGCTTGTCCCTCACACCGAGCAAAGGTGAATTGCCGCGGAGCGCCACGGCCACGTCCTGCGCGCGCAGCTCCTTCACGAGCTCGAGCATCCGCGTCTTCGAGACGCCGGCCACGCTCAACCCTCAGGTACCGACAAGCTGCACAGGCACGCCGGCCGGGTCGCGCACGTGGAACCCGTAGTCGAGGTTGTTCTCGCCTTTGAGGCCGTGGCGGGCGAGCGTGGCCGTCGCCGATTCGCGCTCGAAGCCGTCGACCGCGATCGCGAAGTGATCGACGATGCCGAACGGCTCCTTGTGGTGCAGCGACACGATGATCCGCGTCGTGCCCATGCGCACGATCTCGTTCGGCTTATCCTCGTTGACGACGTTGAGGCCGAAGATCGTGCGATAGAACTCGACGGACTTTGCGAGGTCGGGCGTCTGCACGCTGATGTGATCGATGCGCGACGACTTGAACGGCGTCTCTTGCGCCGCGGCTGGCGCCGCAGCGCCCGTCGCGGCGAGCGCAGTGAGCCCCTGGAGCAACTGGCGGCGCGACAGCGTGCCCGCGTCGAACCGCGCGACGAGATCGGAGATAACGGCTTGCATGGTTGCCCCCCTTCTTAAGTAAGACTCGGCGATCAGACGCCGTCGAAGAAGTCGACGACGCCGGTTTCGAGCGAGTATTCGGCGCCGACGACCTTGAGCCCGCTGCTCCGGATCAATCTCTCGAGCACGTCGGAGCCGTGCCGCAACTGATTGGCGGAGGCGCGCACGTTCGAGCGCACGGCGTGGTCGATGAGCGCCTCGTGATCGTGCTTCAAATCCGTCGACAGCAGCTCCTCCACCGACGGCCGGATACGCGCGACGATCGAGTTCATGTTCCAGAGATTGGCGCCGCCCTTCTCGAGATCCTCGAGCGTGGCCCGCACCGCGCCGCAGCGCGTGTGGCCGAGCACCACGACCAGCCGCGTTCCGAGCCGCTCGGCGGCAAACTCCACGCTGCCGATCTGCGACGGCGCCACGATGTTGCCCGCCACGCGGATCACGAACAGCTCGCCGAGGCCCTGGTCGAACACGATCTCCACCGGCACGCGCGAATCCGAGCAGCCGAGGATCACGGCGACCGGCGCCTGGTTCGCCACGAGCTCGTCGCGGCGGCCTTGGGTAAGCAGCGTATCGAGGGTGCGATCGCCATCGACGAAACGGCGGTTGCCTTCACGCAGGTGTTCGAGCGCTTCTTGTGCCGAGATCAACGACGGTCATCCCCAACGAGCGACGGCCGATGATGCCACAACTCGAACGCGACGGGCTCAGGCGTCGACGTTGAGCTTGTCTCGAAGAAACTCCGGCGCGAAGTCCGCTCCGTTGGTCCAGACGAGCGTGCGCAGCTCCGGATGCAGCTGGAAGCTGCTGAAGAACCTGACGTCCCGCAGCGGCTTGAAGACCGGTCCCGTCAGTTCTTGCGAAAGGTCGACGTCACCCTGAGCGCCGTCGTCGAACCGGAGCCAAACGATAAACGCACGGACGTACCGCGCTTCGACGAAGGGCGCCATGCCCGTCACTCCAACGGCTCGATCCTGATCAGTGGTAATCCCGCCTGGGCCAGATCCCAATCAAATAGTAGGGAATCACCGGAATTGTGGGAAGGTGAGGCGAAACTCCGCGCCCGGCTCGCAGTTGCGGACGTCGACGCGGCCGCCCATCGCGATCGTGAGCTGCCGCACGAGCGCGAGGCCGATGCCAGTGCCCACCGCTTCGCGCGTGAGCTCGTTCGCCGGCCGATAGAACAGCTCGAAGATCCGCTTCATCTGGCCCTTCGGGATGCCGGGGCCAAAGTCGCGCACGGTGAAGAGCAGAGTGCCGTCGCTCTCGCGGCGGCTCGCGACCTCCACGGCCTTGCGGGCACCGCCCGCGGAGAACTTGAGCGCGTTGTCGACGAGGTTGATGAAGACTTGCGCGAACGCGTCGCCGTCGACGAGGACCTCGGCGTCGGCGGGCGCATCGTTGCGGATCTCGAGCGTGAAGCGCGCGCGCTCGACTTGGGTACTCACCTTCGAGCGGACCATGTCGAGCAGCTCGGCCACGGTGGCGCGCTTCATGTCGAAGTGCTGCGCGTTGCGCGTGAGCCGGGCGAGCTGCAGCACGTTCTCGATGAGCCGCGACAGGCGCTCGCTCTCGCTGTGGATGTAGTCGTAGTAGGTCTGTTTCTTCGCCTCGTCGGCCCAGCCGGCCTTGAGCATCTCGCCGTACATCCGGATCGAGGTCAGCGGCGTCTTGAGCTCGTGGCTCACCGCGGACACGAAGTCCTGCTGCTGGCGCGCGAGCCGTATCTGGCCGACGGCGAAGCGATACATCAGCAGGAATCCGCCCACGAGCACGACGGCGAGGATCACCGACACCCATGCGAGCAGCAGGCGGCCGGGCGCCGGCGGCAGCTGCTTGACGCCGAACGCGAGCTCGAGACTGCCGAACGGCGGCGAGAGACGCGTGCGGTACAGCACGGTGCCCGCGAGCTCGCCCGGCGCGGACCCCGACAAGGACGAATAGGCGCCGCCAGCGGCGGCGTTCAGCGTCTCGAGCACACGGCCCTGGTACGACACGGCGACGTCGCTCATCCCCGCCAGACTGCTCGCGCGGAACGGCGCGCCGACGGCGGCGGCGAGAAAGCGCTCGCGGTCGATCAGCGCGCCTTGGATGTAGCGCCGGCCGTCGCGCCAGACGTTGCGGTAGAGCACGAGGTGCCCGGTGTCGAGCATGCCGGCCTCGAACGGGTCGAGCTCGCTCTGGAACGTGCGTACGCTGAGCTCCACCTTGCTTTTCGCCTCGGCCGGCCGCTCTTTCGCGGCGGCGTCTTTCTCTTGCTCTGGGGCCGCGGCCGGCTCCGGCAGGAGAACCTGCTCGGTTCGCTTCTGCCGCTCGTTCACCCCAAAGGTCGACACGCCCGTCGACACACGGCCCTCCACAGCCGCGCGTCGCGCGTTGGTCTCGACGGCGTTCTGGGCCGCACGCTCCCCGACCGTCTCGCGATCGGCGACGTCGCGCGCGAGCGCGGCGCCGCCCTCGGCAGAGAGCTTGTCGAACGCGGCTTGCGCCTGCGGTTGCGTCGTCTCAGCCTTCAGCAGCAACTCGGTCGCGGGAGGCGCCGCCGGCGCGGCGACGCGCGCGGCCTCGTCGTCGTCGCCCGCGACGGCAGCGGACGTCGGTGCGTCCGCCCGCGCGCGTTCCGGCGGCGGCGCGGCGGCGGACTGCTGGCGCGATCGCACGAGACCGATCCCAGCCGCCGCGTCGCGGCTCGGCGGCGCCACCAGGCTGTTCTCGGCGAGCACCGCGCCGAGCTGCGCCGCGAGCGCGGCCCGCGCGGCCTGCTCGTCGGACGCGATTCCGTAGGTCGCGGGGTCGACACCGTCGCCGGGCAGAAGCGGCGTCGTGAGCTTGCCGTCCGCGTCGACCTGGAAGTAACCGAGCGCCCCGGGCACCGGGCTCGTCACCGGAAAAGCCGACAACGGCGAACGCTGCACGAAGTTCGCGGCCGCATCGCCGGCCACGACGAGGAACGAGTAGTCGCCGAACGACCGGGCTTCCTCCGCGCTCACGGCCGCGCGCAGCTCCGCGTCGACGCGCCCAGCCACGTCTTCGGCGAGCTCCTGATTGCGGCGGAACGACTCCCACTTGAGCTGGCTGTACGCCTGCGCGATCAACGCCACGGCCGGAACCGCGAGCGCGAAAAAGAACGCCACGAGCAGCACCCGCACGCGGCGCTCGTCGAGCTTGCGGAACAGCTTCGCGCCGAGCATCTTTAAGGTCCCGCGACCCCGGTCGTCACGAGTCGATACCCCGCGCCGCGCACGGTGATCAGGTTGCGCGGCTCTTTCACGTCGGCCTCTATCTTGCGCCTGAGCTTGGCGATGTGAATGTCGACGGTGCGCGTCTCGATGTCGGCCGTGCGGTCGTAGCCCCACACGCGCGTGAGCAGCTCGGCGCGCGAGACGGGCCGCTCCGTGTTCGACTGCAAGTATTGGAGAATCTCGATCTCGCGGCGCGTGAACGCGAGCTCCGTCGCGCCGCGGCGCCCGGAGAGATTGCGCGTGTCGATCTCCACGTCGCCGTCGAGCCGGATCTGCGCCGCGAGCTCCGCGCCCACGCGCGAGCGGCGCAGCACGGCCTTCACGCGCAGCACCAGCTGCGCGATCGCAAAGGGTTTGGCGACGTAGTCGTCCGCGCCGAGCGTGAGGCCGTTGACGATGTCCTCGTCGCTCGTCTTCGCGGTGAGCATGATGATCGGCTGATCGCGGTCGACCTTGCGAATCTCGTCGCAGATCGAGAAGCCGTCGCGGCCGGGGAGCATCACGTCGAGGAGCACGAGGTCGTAGTGCCCCGTGAGTGCTTTCGCGAGGCCTTCCTTACCGTCGCCGACGGCGTCGACGCGATAGCCGTGATAGACGAGCACGTCCGCGAGACCGTCGCGAATCGCGGCCTCGTCCTCCACGACCAGGATGCGGGGCTTCGTGGGCTCCATGCGCACCTAGGCTAGCAGCTAAGGCGCGCGCGCCGTGTAAATCCTTCGTAAATCCGCGACGTGGATCGCCGGAAAATGGGGACATGTTGCATTTTCCGCGGCGGCGCCGCGCGGAAAAGGCAACATGTCCCTGTTTTTCGCTAGCCGCGCGGACGCGCGGGGGAGCTCGCGACGCGGCTCGCGTGAGCGTTCCGGCCGGCGGCGCGCTCCAGGCTCGCACTAACCGCGTCGAGGTGGCGCGCGACGTCGACGCGCATCGCCGCACGGTCGATCTCCACGGTCACGACCGGACGCTTGCCGTAGACGACGATCTCGTCCACCGCCTCGTCCGCCCCCGCGTGTCTCGCGCTCAGCAACGCGCCGGCGGCGAGCAATGCCGCCGGAATATTCCGCCTGTGGGTAATCAAGGTTGTCTCCTTCCGTTGGAACAATTCGAAGACGGCCCGGTCGTCCCTGACCAAGCCGGCTGCCGGTGCAATTGCACGTGGCGTGCCACTGTCGGCGGCGAGCATTTAAGCCGAGTTTGATGACAGTTCAACGACTGCGGAGATCGTTTGCGTTGCAAACGATCTCCGAGTTGCACCGCCCGGCGCCGCGCGCGCGAGGAAGTGCGACGGGCGTCACATGTCCCATCGAGTGGCGCCCATCGAGTATCGAATGTGTAAACGTTCGGTAAATCGAGCCGCCGAGATTTTTCGTTTCGCTGCCTGGAGCGCAAGCCGCGCTGCTCCTAACCTCCCCGTCGTCGAAATTCATGAACCCGAGGAGGCGTCATGGCTCTCATCAACCGAATGTCGAGGTTGTTCACCGCGGACGTGCACGCGGTGCTCGACCGCATCGAGGAACCGGACGTGCTGCTCAAGCAGGCGATCCGCGAGATGGAAGAGGAAGTCGACGCGTGCGAGCAGCGCGCGCGACAGCTCGAGCACGAGCGCGATCGGCTCGCGGACCGGCAGCGCAAGGTTCAAGCAGCCCTCGCCGAGCTCGACGAGCAAGTCGGCGTGGCGTTCGGCGCCGACAACGACGAGCTCGCGCGCAAGCTCGTCAAGCGCAAGCTCGAGACCGCGCGGCTCGACGCGCACGTGACCGATCGGCGCACGGGCGTCGCGAAGGCGCTCGCGGAGCGCGTCGCGGCCCTCACCGAGCAGCGCGAGCGGCTCGACGTGCTACGGCAGAAGGCAGAGCTCTTGGCCGACGTGCCACATGCCCACGCCGGCGACGAATGGGGCAAGACCGACTTCACCGTCGGCGACGACGAGGTGGAGGTCGCTTACTTGCGCGAACGGCAGAAGAGGACGCCGTCGTGAGCGCGGCGCGGTCTCTTTCGACGTCGAAGCGCCCGTCGCTCGGGCTCGGCGTCGGCGCCGGCTTCGTGCTGAGCGTGTGCGGCGCCGCGGTGCTCACGGCGCTGTGGCCGCTCGTCGGCTACGGCGCGGCGCTGCGCGCGGTCGTCGCGTTACTCGGCCTCGCCTACGTGCTGTACGTGCTCGGCAAGAGCGGCGAGCGCGTCGGCCGCGTGACGACAGTCGTCGTGTGGACGCTCGCCGCCGCCGCGGCGTGGGCAAGCGGCATCCCGTTCGTCGGCTACGTGCTGGTCCACGTCGGGCTGATCTGGCTCGTGCGCTCGTTGTACTTCTATTCGGGCGTGCTGCCGGCGCTCGCCGACTTGGGTCTAAGCGTGCTCGGCGCGGCGTTCGCAGTGTGGGCGGCGCACCGCTCCGGCAGCGCCATGCTTGCGTTCTGGTGCTTCTTTCTCGTCCAGGCGTTTCACGTGCTGCTGCCGGCCGCGATCGCGGAACGCGGCGGTGGGCCCGCGGACGACGCCGACCTGAAATTCAACCGCGCGCACACGGCCGCCGAGGCGGCCATTCGCCGCCTCTCGACGGGCCGCTGACGCGCTCGCCCCTTCAAGTCAACCAAGGCCAACTCAACTCGACAATGGAGCAACCGTCATGAAAACGAAGATCCTCGTGTTAGCGCTCGTGCTCGCGACCGTGACGACGGTCGCGATCTATCCCACGTTGCGCGGCAACGCCACGGGCGTGACGCCGCCGAAGCCGCCGGTCACGCCGACACAGATCGTGCCGCTTGCGCAGAGCGGCAAGATCGACGTGGTGTTCGTGTTGGACACGACCGGCAGCATGGGCGGCCTCATCCAAGCCGCCAAGGAAAAGATCTGGTCCGTCGCCTCCACGCTCGCACAGGCGAAGCAGTCGCCCGAGATTCGCATGGGGCTCGTGGCCTACCGCGACCGCGGCGACGCGTACGTCACGCAGGTCGTCGACTTGAGCAACGACTTGGACACGATGTACTCCACGCTGATGCGGTTCAACGCCGACGGCGGCGGCGACGGGCCCGAGAGCGTGAACAAAGGCCTGTTCGACGCGGTGTACAAGATGTCGTGGAGCGAGGATCCGCAGGCGTACAAGGTCGTGTTCCTGGTCGGCGACGCGCCGCCGCACATGGACTACCAAGACGACGTGAAGTATCCGGAGGTGGTCGCCGCGGCGGTCCAAAAGGGCATCGTGGTGAACACGATCCAGTGCGGACGGGCGTCCGACACGGTCACGCCGTGGCAGCAGATCGCTTCGCTCGGCCACGGCCGTTACTTCACGGTCGACCAGGCGGGCGGCGCCGTCGCGATCGCCACACCGTTCGACGGCGAGCTCGCGAAGCTCGCGGCCGAGCTCGACTCGACGCGGCTCTACTACGGCACGGAGCGCGAGCGCGCGACGATGGACCGCAAAGTCGCGGCAACGTCGGAGCTGCACGAAGCGGCGTCGCCCGCCGCCCAAGCACGCCGCGCCGCGTTCAACGCGTCGGCGAGCGGCGCGGCGAATCTCCTCGGCGACAAGGACCTCGTCAACGACGTCGCGACGGGCCGCGTCGATCTCGCGGCTGTGCCGGCCGTGGAGCTGCCCGCCTCGATCGCCGCCCTGCCGCCGGAGCAGCAGGCGCAAGAGCTCAAGGAGCGCTCCGAGAAGCGCGAAAAGCTCCAGCACCAGATCAACGAGCTCGCGGGCGAGCGCGACGAGTTCATCGCGGCCAAGGTCAAGGAGCAAGGCGGCGCCGAGGGGTCGCTCGACGTGCAGATCTACGACGCCGTGCGCGAGCAGGGCAAGGCGGCCGGTTTGAGCTACGAAGGCGGCCCGAAGTTCTGACGGCCGCGCGGCGGGCGGCGGTGCGGCGATTCGCGCTCCCTACGAATGGCCGCACCGCCGCCGCGACCGGTTGCGATCAACTAGCGCGCGAATACGCTCGACAGGTCGACGAATGCGTCGGTCGGCGCAATGTGCAAGTTCGTGAGATCGAACAACTTGGCCGTGGTGCGGTAACCGTCGGGATGCGGGTTGCGGTAGCGCGTGATCTCCTCGTGCTGGAGATCGACGAGCCACACTTCCGAAACGTGATGACTCGCGTAGAGCGCGAGCTTGACGTCACGATCGTACGGTGGCGAGGAATCGGCAACCTCGACAATCACCATCACGTCCTTCGGCATCGGATGCGCTGATTTGTAGAAATCCGCTCGCGGCTCGAGCAGGGCGATATCCGGCTGGGGTTCGGACCACTCGTCGAGAGCGATGGGGCTCTGCACGGAGACTATCGCCGCATCGCCGACAGCGCGCTCGATGAGCCGCGCGATTTGCCGCACCACTCCCGCATGTCGACTCCCTATCGGCCCCATGTCGATGACGTCTCCGTCGATCAGCTCCACGCGTGCGCTCGGCGGCAAGATGCCGGCCTCGCCCATGCGGTGATAGTCGTCCGCCGTCAACCGATGACGGCGCGGAGCTTCGTGCTCTTTGGAGAGGGCCATGGCCGAAGGCTAGCACCGTGGGCGGCACGCGGCGAGCATCCATGCTCGGCGCACGAGCGGAAACGGGGAGCCGCCTCTACCTTGACCTGCGCGGACATTTCTTGGATGTTTGGAGACGCCTAGGTCGAAGGAGCCTTGGTTTTCCGGGCAACTATTCGGGGTGCCAGAGGTGTCTTCACGTTCTAGGCCGAACATCGCGGCCGCAGTCCTGGCGCTCGCCGCCCTCTTTGGCGCGCCCGCGAGCTTCGCGCAGGCGGCGCCCGAGACGGATCGCCCCGCGACGGATCGCCCCGCGGTGGATCGCGAGGCGCAGCTGCTCGAAACGATCGAGCAGGAATCGCGCAACGGACGCCATGCAGAAGGCCTGGTCGAGCCGCTGTCGGCGCTGGCACTCCTCTATCAAGACCGCGACGACACCGTGCGGGCGGTCGCGACCATCGAGCGCTTGCTGGAAGTAATTCGCGCCAACGACGGCTTGCACTCGCTCGAGCAGGTGGAGCCGATTCGACAATTGATCGCGACCATGACCGCGCTCGGCGCCCGCGAGACCGCCTGGAACCTCGAACAGGACTTGCTCGCGCTCGCGCGGCGTCATCCCGACGACTTGCGGACCGTCCCGATCTTCCACGAAAGCGCGGACAAGAGGCTGGCCGTCCTCCACCGATACCTCACGGAGCAGCCCCCCCCGGAGATCGAGCTCGGCTGCTACCGCGGCTGGCCACACAGCGCCCCAGGACAGCTCGAAACGGCGAACTGCAAGTCGGGATCCAAGAAGGACGCGGCGCGCGCGCTCATCGTGGACGCCCAAAGGAACTACGCGGAGGCCATCGCCGTCATCCTGCGCCATGGGGACTTCTCGAGCCCCGGGCTGCGGGAGCTCGAGGCGGACATGGTCCGCACCGTCGATCTCGCGCGCACGGACGCGGGCCCGCTCAGCCTCGATCGAGCTCGTCCCGACCAGGAGCCCTGGCGAAGCTCGTTCGACGCGATCGGCCGATTGGCGACGTGGCCTCTGCCGATCCCCGCCGGGGCACTGCCGCTCGAGATCGGCACGCCTCCCCCATTCCATTCCACTGGGATGCCCGGCGAGCACACCGGCGGATTCGATTACCTGCTCGCCAGAGAGAGCTTGAAGCGCCAGTTCCACTACGAGGGCGCGAGCTCGGCCTCGACGGAGATTCAGATCGAGGCGTTCGTTCGCATCGCCGATTGGGATCTGCTGAATTCGCAGAACACGATCGCGCTCGACGAGTACGAGCAGGCATACCGGCTGCTCGAACAGCGCGGGGACCGCGCGTCGATCGAGCGGGTATTCGCGCCGCCGATTCCGGTGTTGCTGCCGTGGTACTCCGCGAACCCGTTGTCCTCCGAGCAGGCCGGCGCGTCCGGCTACGTCGATGTCGCGTTCGGCGTCACCAAGTTCGGAGCGAGCCGGCAAGTCGAGATCCTCGACAGCACGACGAATGCGACCGACGCGGACAAAGCCCAGCTCGTGCGCTTGATCAAGAACAGCCGGTTCAGGCCTCGCGCGACGCCCGAAGGCTGGGGCCGCACGTCGGCGCTCGTCGTGCGCTACTACGTCACCGGGTAACCCGTTTCCCACGCGAGGGCCGCGATGTCGGAATACGCCGAATGGGAGAGCTTCTACGTGATCGTCGGCGCGGCCGCCGGCGCGCTGATCGGTTTGCAGTTCGTCGTTCTCACGCTGATCGCGGAGCGGCCGCATCCGCGCGCGGCGGAGGCGAGCGGCGCGTTTCTCACGCCCACGATCGTCTACTTCAGCACCGCGTTGTTGCTGTCCGGGTTACTGCGCATGCCGTGGCACACCGTTACCCCGGCCGCGGTGCTCTGGGGTGTCACGGGCTTGGCGGGCTTGATTTACACGGCGGTGGTCCTGCGCCGCATGTGGAAGCAGCGCGCATACAAGCCGGATCCCGACGACTGGGTGTTCTACGTCGTGCTGCCGCCGATTCCGTACGCGGCGCTGGTGGTGTCCGCCCTCGCGGCGCGCAACCATACGCACGAAGCGCTGCTCGGCGTCGGAGCCGCGTCGCTGGTGCTGCTGTTCCTCGGGATCCGCAACGCGTGGGACAGCGTGGCGTATCACGTGTTCGTGAATATGATGAGGCGGGGCGAAGCGTCGGACGAGAACAAGCCGGAGGGTTGATCGCCGAGAGTCTGTCCCCTCGGGCTATTCGTAGCGCAACACGGTCATCGGATCGACGCGCGACGCGCGCCGGGCCGGAATGTAGGCCGCGCTGAGCGTGACAGCCGCGAGCACCGCGGCGGCCGCCGCCAGTGCGAACGGGCTCCCGGCTTCGACGCCGAACAGGAGGCTTTGCGCCGCATGGCCGAGGAGCCACGCCGCGCTCGCGCCGAGCACGATGCCCATCACCGCCATCCCCGCCACCTGCCGCAGCACCATCTGGCCGATGCGGCCCGCCGGCGCGCCGAGCGCAATGCGCAAACCGATCTCCCGCGAGCGCTGCGCGACGGAGTACGCGAGCACGCCGTAGAGACCGAGCGCGGCCAACGCGGTCGCGAGCACGGCGAACACGACCGAGGTTCCGGCGAAGAAGCGCTCCACTGCGATAATCTCGCGGAATTGCTGCTCCATCGGCTGAAGATTCGCGATCGGAATGGTCGGATCGACGCGAGTGACGGTATCGCGAATGGCGCTCATGACGTCATCGGACGGCAGCTCACTGCGAACATAGAAGGTCGCTGAGCCGGTGAATACCATCCCGCTGGACGCCAGCACGAACATGTGCGGCTCGATCGCGTCGGTGATCTTTCCGATCCTCACGTCTTCGATGACGCCGACGATCTCGAACCGATAGACGGCCCTGACGGCTCGCCCGATGATGGCGTCGGGGACGAGACCGAGGCGGTCGGCGAATCGCCGATTGACGATCGCCGCCAGCCCGGAGCTGGAGCTCTTCCTGCCGTTGTCCGTGTCGCTGAGCTCACGGCCCGCGAGCAACTCGATGCCGAACACCTCGACGAAATCGCCGCTGACGAAGTCTAGGGACACCGGAAACTTTTCGCTCTCCATGTCCTCGACGGCCGCGTCGTAGATCGCCGCCCCCTGGAGCGAGAGCAGAGGACGCGCATTCGACCAAGCCACGGAAGACACGCCCGGGATCGCCTCGAGCGCCTCTGCGAGGCGAGGTAGGGAGCTCACGTTCGTGGCTATCCCACCCCGGGGCGGCACGGAGAACATGACGACCGGATCGATATCGAAGCCGAGATCGAGGCGCGCAACGTTCGCGAGGCTTTGCGCGAAGCCACTCATCGTCGCGAGCAGCGCCATCGCCAGCGCGACTTGCGCCGTCGCGAGCGTGGCACGGAAGCGCGCGACGCCTTTGACTGTGGTCTGCCTCCCGCCATAGGCCTGCAACGCCTTCCCGGGCTCGGCCCGGATCAGTCCGCGGAAGGGAAGGAGCCCGACGGCCAGCGCCGACGCCACCGCGACGCCTACGCCCAAGAGCGCCGCTGTTGCGCTCACGCGGAGGTCGGGTGCCGCCGTGGAGATTCCGGGCACCCAGCTCGCGCCGCGCAGGATCAACCACGCGACCGGGAGGCTCGTGAGCGCCGCCGGCAGCGCAAGCACGAGCGACTCGGCGAGCAGCAGCGCAGCGAGGCGCCCGCGCGTCGCCCCGATCGACGAGCGCAGCGCCATCTCGCCGCTTCGTGTGGTCGCGCGGACCAACATGAGCCCCGCGACGTTGGCGCAGCACAAGAGCAGCACCAAGCCGCTCGCCGCCCACAGCAGCCTAACGCCGTTGCGTGCGGGAGAGAGGATCCGGCTGCTCGTTTGCCCTCGCGCCCCGGGCTCGAGCACGAGCGGCCTTAAGCGAAACGCCTCGCGCTCAAGTTCGTCGGCGTCGAGCAGAAGAGGCGCTTCGACGTCGCTTAGGGTAGCGCGATACAACGGATTGATCGCGGCCTCGGCCCCTTCGCGAGTGACGCCCGGCTTGAGGCGCGCGAAGAGATGGACCCAGTGCAAGTTGCGACGGTCGTGATTCGGGATGGCCGTCGTCGCAGCGAAGCCATCGAGGCCACCGGAGAACGAGATCGTGATGGGTACGAACACGCTCGCGCGGGCGCCCACCGCCGTGCCGTGGAACCCGGGTGGCGCCACTCCAACGATGGTCAGCGGCACATCGGCGACGAGGAGCGTGCGCCCGAGGACACCCGGATCACCGCCGAATTCGCTCTGCCAGTACGCGTGGCTCAATACCACCGAAGTGGCCTGTCCGTCGACGCGATCGTCCTCGGGGCCGAGCAGCCGACCGAGCGCGGGCGGAAGCCCTAGCACCGAGAAGTAGCTTCCTGAAACGATAGCCAGGGTCGCAAGCCGCGGACGCTCGCCGGTCGAAAGCGTTGCATCGAAGAAGGTGTGTGCGGCAAGCCCGACGAACGGCTCCTGCCCGCGCTCGAGATCGCGGAACATCGGGTAGCTGAAGAGGGTTTCGTATTCGCCGCTGGCGGACTCTCGCACCACCATAGACGTCAACGTCACCGGATCCGTTTGGGCACCCATCTGGACGAACATCTTGTTGGGATCGGTCAAGTTCACGAGGCGGTCCGGCTCCGGTGCGGACAGCGGGCGTAGCAGTGTTTGATCAGTCAGCGAGAAAATTGCGACGTTGACGCCGATGCCGAGCGCGAGCGTCAACACGGCGACCGCCGTGAACGTCGGCTGCCGGCGCAGCGTTCTGAACGCATAGCCCGCATCTGCGATAAACGTTTCGACCGAGCCGAGCGCGAGCCTTTCACGCACGCGGTCTTTCGTTTGCTCCACGCCGCCGAGCTCGATGCGCGCGGCACGCCGTGCTTGCGCCTCGGTCACGCCGGCGCGCATCTTCTCAGCGGCGGAGCGCTCGATGTAGTCCGCGAGGTCGCTATCGAGCGCTCGCTCGATCTCGCCGCGCCGGAACAACCAACGCGCGAGCGCGCGAATGCGGTACAGGATCGTCATGCGTCCTCCGGGGAAAACGCTTCGAGTTATTCGTATCGCAGCACGGTCATCGGATCGACGCGCGACGCGCGCCGGGCCGGAATGTAGGCCGCGCCGAGCATGACCGCCGTGAGCACGATGGCGGCGCCGGCGAGCGCGGCGGGGTCGGCAGTCCCAACGCCGAAGAGTAGGCCTTGCGCCGCGCGACCGAGCAAGACAACTGCGACGACGCCGAGCGCGAGACCCGTCACCGCCATCGTCGCCACTTGCCGAACCACCATGCCGCGGATGCGGCTCGCCGGCGCACCGAGCGCGAAGCGCAAGCCGATCTCGCGCGACCGCTGCGCGACCGCGAACGCGAGCACGCCGTAGATGCCGAGCGCCGCCAGCACGGTGGCGAGCACGGCGAACGCCGAGGACATTCTCGCGACGAAGCGCTCCGTGCCGATGTTCTCGAGGAATTGCTGCTCCATCGTGGCGAGACGTGTGATCGCCAAGTTGGGATCGACTCGCACCACCGCCTCGCGAACGGCCTTCATCAAGTCCGCGGGCGGGCGAGCGCTTCGAACGTAGAACGTCAAACCGTGGGAGATCGGCCGAAACACGCGCGGCCCGATGTCGCCGGTGACCTTCCCGAACTGGGCGTCGGCGACCATCCCGACGATCTCGGCGTTGATATCGCCGATGCGCCGTCCGATCACGCTTCGGCCGAGGCCGAGACGCTCGGCGAAGCGCTGATTGACGATGGCCACCTGCTGCGACGTGTCCGCAGCGCTGAAACCGCGGCCCGCGAGCAACCCGATGCCGAACATCTCGAAAAAATCGGAGCTGACGAAGTCCGTGGAAATGTCGAGCGGCTCCGTCTCGAGCCCTTCGACGGCAACCCTACCCTCCCACCCGCCGACCGAGAGCACGGGAACGGTCGACGAAGCCACGGAAGATACGCCCGGAATCGCCCGGAGCTCCTCGTCCAGTCGATCGAAGACTCTCGCCGACGCTTCCGGGGAATACCCCGTTGTCGCCAGCGGCGAGATGGAGAACATGACGACCGAGTCGACGTCGAGGCCGAGATCGATGTCCGCGATGTTCGCGAGGGTACGTGCGAAGACGCCGGTCATGGCGAGCAGCGCCATCGATAGCGCGATTTGCACCGTCGCGAGCGTCATGCGGAAGCGCATGACGCCGTGGGACGACGTCTGCCTCGCGCCGTACGCCTGCAAGGCCTTGCCGGGCTCGGTGCGGATCAGGTCCCGAAGGGGAAAGAGGCCGAAGGCCAGGGCCGACACCACCGCCGCCCCGACTGCCACGAGCATCGCGGCCACGCCGAGCTCGACGTCGAACCCGGTCGTCGGTATGCCGGGGACTCCGCTTGCGATGCCGCGCAGCGTCAGCAACGCCACCGGCAGACTCAACAGCGCGGCCGGCAGCGCAAGCGCGAGCGATTCGGCGAGCAGCAGCGACGCGATGCGGTGGCGCGTTGCGCCCATCGACGCCCGCACCGCCATCTCGCCGCTGCGTGCCGCGCCTCGCACCATCATGAGCCCTGCCACGTTGGTGCAGCAGAGCAGCAGCACCGCGCCGCATACGGCCAACAGCATCTCGAGGCTGTTGCGCGCCGGAACGAGCGTGCGGCTGTGAGTCTGCCCGCGCGCCCCGGGCTCGAGCACGAGCGCTCTCGTACGGAACGACTCGAGGTCGTGCTCGTCGACGTTGGTCAACAGAGGCGCTTCGACTTCGTCCACGATCGCGCGATACAGCGGATTGATCGCGGCCGCAGCTTCTTCACGACTGACGCCCGGCTCGAGGCGTGCGAAGAGATGGACCCAGTACAACAGGCGATTGTCGTGATTCGGGATCAGAGCTCCGGCGTCGCTCGTGATCGGCACGAAAACGCTCGCATGTGAGGCGACGGTCGTTCCGTCAAATCCGGGCGGCGCCACGCCGACAATGGTGAGCGGTTTGCCATTGACGATCAGCGCGCGGCCGAGCACCGCCGGATCGCCACCCAATTCGCTCTGCCAATACGCATGAGCCAATACCACCGACTCGGCCAGCCCGTCGACGCGATCGTCCTCCGGCCCCAGCAGACGGCCGAGCACCGGTTGAAGTCCGAGCACCGAGAAATAGCTTCCCGAAACGAAGACGCCGGTGGCGAGACGCGCCCGCTCGCCGGTCGAGAGGCTCGCCTCGAAGAACCGATGCGCAGCCAGCTCGACGAGAGTCTCTTGCGCGCGCTCGAGGTCGCGGAACGTCGGGTAGCTGAAGACCGTGTCGGCCCCGCCGCTGACGGAGGACGCGGTACTGGCTTGAGACCGCCCGACGATCTTCGGCCCCGGATCGTTCAAATTCACGAGTCGGTCGGGATCGGCCACCGGCAACGGCCGCTGCAGAAGCTGCTGAAAGAGCGAGAAAAGCGCGACGTTGACGCCGATACCGAGCGCGAGCGTCAACACGGCCACGACCGTGAACGTCGGCTGCCGGCGCAGCGTTCTGAACGCATAGCCCGCATCGGCGATCAGTGTTTCGACAGGACCGAGCGCGAGCGTTGCACGCACGCGATCCTTCGTTTGCTCCACGCCGCCGAGCTCGATGCGTGCCGCTCGCCGCGCTTGCGCCTCGGTCATGCCGGCGCGCATCTTCTCCGCGGCGGAGCGCGCGATGTAGTCCGCAAGATCGGTATCGAGCGCTCGCTCGAGCTCGTCGCGGCGGAACAGCCAGCGCACGAGCGCGCGAATGCGGTACAGGAAGGTCATGTACCCTGCAGCACGCTGGCGATCGCGGCCGTGACTCGCTCCCAGCGCCGTTCCTCCGCCTCGAGATGCTTGCGCCCGGGCGCGGTGAGCGTGTAGTAACGCGCCTGGCGATTGTTCTCGCTCAAGCGCTCCTCGCAGCGCAGCTTGCCGTCGCGCTCGAGCGCGTACAGAGAAGGAAACAGCGAGCCGGGATTGATCTCGAAGGTGCCTTGCGTGAGCGACTTCAGCCGCTGCGCGATGCCGTAGCCGTGCAGCGGTTCGCGCCGGACGATGGTCAGAATCAGCAGCTCCAGCGTCCCCTGAGGGATGTTGAGTTTCCCGTCGATGCTTCCTTTAGGCTGCCTAGTCATGCGCCGAGTATGCAGCGCTTGCTTTAGGTTGTCTATATGAAGGCTACTCGTGGCGGAGCGCTCCCATGGGCGCTATCCTCGACGCCGCGTGCCCGCACGTAGGTCGCTTCAACCACTAGCGCAGCCCACTCGACCGTCTTCGACTGCGAGCGCCACCATCGTGAATAACTCGTCATCTGCTGCTCCCACCAACAGTCGGATCGATGCGATCGACGCAGTGCGCGGAGTCGCCCTGTTTGGAGTGCTCGTCGTAAACGTCTTGACAGCGTTCCGCATCTCGCTATTCCAACAGTTCCTGCCGAACAGGTGGTCCAGCGCGGATAGCTTGGATGGAGTCGTCGAGAGGTTCGTGGACTTTGCTCTAGAGATGAAGTCGTTCTCTCTGTTTTCGATTCTGTTCGGGCTCGGCCTCGCAATGCAATTCGAGCGATTCGCTCGCGGTGGACGTCCGTTCTATCTTCTCACCCGGCGTTTAATCGCGCTGCTCGTCTTCGGTGTCATACATCTGGCGCTGATCTGGAATGGTGACGTCCTGACGGAGTACGCACTCGCCGGACTTCTCGTGTTGCCATTGCTGCGGCTGAGCCAATCGTCGCTCGCGGCGGTCGCGGTCGGGATGCTGGCGCTGTATGCAGTAAACGCCGTGTCTCCGCTCATTCCATCACCAGATCCGGACGCGCTCGCCGAACACGTTGCCAACGCGAACAACGTGTACGCTCAGGGCTCCTTCGCCGAGATCTTGAGATTCAGCATCCGCGAAATCGAGCTCTTGGTTCCGCTGCATGTATCCGTGTTCCCACGGACCGTGGGACTCTTTGTCTTCGGTGCTTGGATCTGGCGGTGCGGCGTGATTCAGCACGCGCCGGACAACGCCGGCGTATTTGGCTGGGTCGCGGCGGTCGGGATTCTGGTGGGAGTGACGCTGACGCCGCGCGCAGCTGACCCGTTCCTGCAACGCCTCGCGCCCGTCGCGCTCGCCATCGGCTACGGGTCGCTGGTCGTTTGGATCGCGCAGTTCGAGGAAACCCGGCGACTCCTGGCGCCATTCGCTGCCGTAGGTCGAATGGCGTTCACCAACTACATCCTCCACTCGGTCATTTTTGGCTTCATCTTTTTTGGCTATGGGCTCGGACGCTTTGGACAGATGGGGGCAGCATCGGCGTTGCTGTTGGTCGCGCTTGTCTATTCCTTCCAGGCTTTATTCAGCACCCTTTGGTTGCGCCGGTTCCGATTCGGGCCGCTGGAGTGGCTTTGGAGGAGCATCACGTACAACCGCATCCAACCAATGAGAATCGAGAGGCCGCTCGTTCCCTAACGGACGCGGCCAATGGCTCGGCGCCAGGTCCAGTCGCACGCGAGGGCCATGAGCAAACTCATCCCCACGAGAGGGAAGATGACGCCGCCCACGACGATGACGGCGCCGACAGCCCACACCGAGCGTCGGTCGGCCGGCGGCGCCGCCAGCCGGCCTTTGGGCCGGCGCTTCCACCACATCGTGGCGCCCGATAGAACCAGCACGACGATCGCGACACAGCCCGCCAACATCACGTAGCGGTTGGCCGCTCCGTATTCCTGACCCTGATGCACCTGAATTCCCCACTCGATCGCTTTCGCGACGACGCCGTAGTCGCGGTAGCCGACGTCGCCCAGCACTTCGCCGTCTCGGCCGAGATAGACCGTGCGCTCGCGGGTGACTTGATCGGGCGTGAAGCTGCCGACGTACGCGCCGCGCGGCCCCTCCGGCGGTTGAACATTGAACGGACGGCGCAGTCCGAGCGCTTCGAAGCGCGCAACTGCGGCGTCGATCCCGATGTCTTCGGTGCGGCCGCTGCGAGACTGCGGAACCGGCGCTCGGTCGACCGCCCACGGCATCGTCGCCCGAACCTCGTTGTCGGCGTGCGGCGCGTGGTTCATTCCGGGCATGGCTTCGGTGAGCATCCAGCCGGGCGTCACGTCGGCAGGCGGGGCAGGCATGTTGAGATTCGCGGCGGTCGCCCACTGTTGCACGTGGTCACCCCAAAACTTCGACCACGGCATTCCGGTGACCGCGAGAAAGAGGATCACCGCGGCGGAGAACACGCCGGTCACGGAATGTAGGTCTCGCCAAAATCTTCGCGTCCTGGGCGACCCGGCAACGGTCACGACGCCGCTGCCCTGCCCTCTCGGCCACCACAGGAACACTCCGGTGCCGATCAGGACAATCCCCCAGCCGGCGGCGATCTCGATTAGCGAGCTCGCCCAGAAACCGAAGTACTGCAAGCTGTGCACTTTGCGGATGAGCTGCATCGCGCCGCCGGCCGGCGTCGACCCGAGGAACCGGCCGTCATAGGGATCGGCGAACGCGGTGCGCGGCCCTCCGGACGCTACGCGGACGAGCAACCGCAGCGAGCGATCCGGCCGGTCCGGCAGCGTGACTTGCTCGACGCGTCCATCCAACGCGCGCTCGACGTCGAGCACGCTCGTGCTGATCGGGGCCGGCGAGCTCGCCCGTGCCGGCACGTCGATCATGTCGCGATAGAGCGCGTGGTCGATCTCCGGCTTGAACAGATACAGCGCGCCCGTGACGGCGAGCAGCAGCAAGAACGGCAGCACGCACAGGCCGGCGTAGAAATGCCAACGCCAGACGGCGCGATAGAGCGAGGATTGCGCGCTTGCGTCTTGCATGTCGAACCGCCGCCGAACCTCCCTCAGTGCATGTCGAGACGCACGCCCACCGCCGCGCTCAACGGAGTACCCCGGAGAGGCGGGCTGAAGCCGCTGTTGTCCGCCACGTAGTGCGCGTCGAACAGATTCTCGACATTCAGATAGACCTCGAGATTCGTCTTCAAGGTGCGACTGACCGCCACGTCGACGACGCTCTGGGCGTCCACGGGCAACGCGTGATCGTTGTCGCCGTGAGACGCCTCGAGCCAGCGCCACTGCGACGTCACGCGCCACGCGCGCGGTTTCGCATAGGTAACCGCGACATTGGCGCGGCGGCGCGGCACGCCGGCGATTTGAAGGCCGACGCTGGCGGGATCGAGGGCGCTCTCCGTGATCACGGAGTCGGCGAACGTGAGCCCGAGAGCCGCGCTCCATGCGTCGTTGATTTTCCAGTCGCCCTCGAGCTCCGCGCCGCGGCTCCGCGCCTTACCCGCGTTGATGTTGCGCGACCCGAAGAAGAACCCCGGCGGCAGCTCGCCGAATTCGAGGCTGCGCGAGGTGATCAGGTCCTCGATGTCGTCATGGAAGAGGGTCACGCGCAGCTGGAGCCGGTCGCCGCGCGCGTCCAAGCCGATTTCCGCTCCCTTCAACGTTTCGGGCTCGAGCGCCGCGTTCGCGTAGAAGATGCCGGCCGGCACCGAAAACGCGCGATACAGATTGTCGAGGTTCGGCGCCCGGAACGCCGTATAGGCTGCGCCGCGTAGCGCCAAGCGCGGCGACAGCGCGTAGCGGATCGAGACGCGAGGATCGACGCTCTGATCCGACTTGTCGGGCGTGTTGCCGAGACCGCCGGGCGTGCCGTCGTAAGCATCGTAGTTCTCGAAGGTCTGGTAGCGCACGTTCACCAGGATCTCGAGCGGGTCGGCCGGACGCAGGCTCGCTTGGGCGAAAGCTCCCCAGAAGCGCTGCTTGCCTCTGCCGACGTCGAGCCGTTGGAGGGCGCCCGTCTCGTCGAAGATCTGGGCGTCGTCCTCGCCTCCGATCTGATGGTAGTCGACGCCGAGCTCCAGCGACCGCAACAGGTCATCGCCGAAGTTCTTGGACCAGACCACCGAGCTGCCGAAATCGTCGACGGGCGTATGGTGCAAGTTCTGCACGAACTCCGCCTCGTTCGCCGGAACGCCGGCGAACGCGCCGGTGTTGTAGGTCGTGAAGTGCGAGCTCGAGCCGAACAGTGTCAGCGCCAGGCCACCGCCTTCCGCGAGAGTTTTCGTGAGCGAACCGGAATAAGTCGACGCATGCTGATCGTTGTGACTGAGCTCGCTGATCAGCTGCTGATCCGTGTCGAAGTAGTCGAGCGCCACGTTGGCCTTGAGCGTGTCGCTCACGTCGAAATCGCCGCGCAACGTTGCGTTGTGCGCGGTGAAAGCGGTGGGCACGTTGACCGGTCCGAGATCGGGCGGCTCTACTTGCATGAAACCGTCCGTGTGGTTGGTCCCAACGCTGAAGCTCAGGCGCGAGCGTTCCGCCGCGACCGTCGACCCGAACACGTTGACGCGGTACGTACCGTAGTTGCCCCCCTGACTGTCGAGCACGAGCTCCTTGCTCTCCGGAGCGCGCGTCAGGATGTTGATCACGCCACCCATGGCGTAGTTGCCCCACAGCGCGGCGCCGCCGCCGCGAACGATCTCCACGCGATCGACATTCTCGAGCGGGACGCGGCTCCACTGCATGTAACCGAAGAACGGATCGTTGATCGGCACACCGTCGAGCATCACGAGCGCGCGAATCCCGCCGAGACCCCGCATCGAAACACTCGCCGCGGTCGGGTGCGCCTGGTTGGACGAAATGGTGGGCAGATCGACGGACGGCGTACGCGCCAGGACCCGGTCGAGGGTCTGCGCGGGGCTGTCCGCGATGTCCCGCGCGTCGACGACGCTTACGCTCGCGGGTACGTCGCTGAGGCTTCGCGCCGATCGCGTCGCCGTGACGACGATTTCCTCCGAGGGGGCCGGATTGCCTACCTGCTGCGCGTGACCCAGTGCCGGCGCGATGAGGATGGAAATCGCCGCAGAAAGGAGCGTGCGAGTCATCGGGAAATCCTCCATGGACTCCCGACTTGGCAAGGCGGCAGGGAACGGGTGGTCCTCGAGGGATTCTAGGCACCTGCGCGACTCTTAGGGTGCGGCGTATTGCCGCACGCCGCCGGCGAGCGACCTGCTCTGGACCAACTGCCTCTCATTCGGTATACGGACGCCATGCTCGCTCGCGTTCTGCTGATCGCCGTGACTTTCGGCGCCGCCGCCCCCGGCGCGGCGCAATCACTGCCGCGCACGGCCGACGGCAAACCCGACTTGAGCGGCATCTGGCAAGTCCGCAACCGCGCATCCGACGACCTCGAGCTCCATGTCGCGCACGACGGCATGCCCGCCGGCGAAGGCGTGGTCGTCGCCGGCGAGATCCCGTACCTGCCTGCTGCCCTCGAGCAGAAGCGCAAGAACTTCGCCGCTCGCGCAACCGAGGATCCGTTCCGCAAGTGCTTCCTGCCCGGCGTGCCGCGGATCATGTACCTCGAGTACCCGTTCCAGATCTTCCAAACCCCCGAGCACGTCGCGATCACGTTCGAGTGGTCGCAGGTCTTTCGCCTCATCTACACGAACGGCCAGCCGATCAAGCACGAGGGCATCGAATCGTGGATGGGCGACTCGCGCGGCCGCTGGGACGGCGACGTGCTCGTGGTGGAGGTCACGGGCATGAACGATCGCACCTGGCTCGACGCGTCCGGCAATTTCCACAGCGAGGCGCTGAAGGTCACCGAGCGTTACAAGCTGCGCGACCCGAACACCATCGACTACGAGGCCACGCTCGACGACCCGAAGGTGTTCGCGCGGCCGTGGAAGGTCGCGATGGCCCTGCACCGCCAAACCGACGCGACGCGGATCTTCGAGTACCAGTGCCAGGCCGAGGCCGAGGAAGCGAGCGGCGCCTTCGAGCCCGATCTCAAGACGTGGTATCCGGCCGCGCCGCCCGCCGGTAACGCGCCGTTCGACGCGCGCGGCGGCGCGGCGCTGCCGCCTCTCACCGTGCCGCGCGACATTCCGCGCCTGGCCGACGGCAAGCCGAAGCTCGAAGGCTGGTACCAGCCCGACGCCGGCGGCGCGAACTACGGCCTCGAGACGCGCGACCGCGATTTCCTCACGCCCGAGAGCCGCGGCATCGTCGTCGACCCGTCCGACGGCTCGCTGCCGTACCAACGCTGGGCGCGCGCCGAGCGCGAGGACCGCGCGCGGCCGCACCGCGGCTACGAGGATCCCACGGCGCACTGCTTCGTCGCCGGCGTGCCGCGGTCGCAGTACGTGCCCGCGCCGGTGCAGATCCTCCAGCCGCCGGGCTACGTGGTGATGCTGTTCGAGCGGATGTCGTGGCGCGTGATTCCGCTCGACGGCCGCGCGCATCTGCCGGACCGCATCCGGCTATGGCAAGGCGACTCGGTCGGCCGCTGGGACGGCGACACGCTCGTCGTCGAGACGCGCAACTCGAACGGCAAGGCATGGCTCAACGAGGTCGGCGACGTGATCACGCACGCGGCCACGGTCGTGGAGCGCTACACGCCGGTGTCCGCGAACCGCGTGATCTACCGCGCGACGGTGTCGGACCCGATCGCCTACACTCGGCCGTGGACGATCGAGGTGCCGCTCGACGAGCAAGCCGACGAGCTGCTCGAGGTTGCGTGCCACGAGGACAACGGCGACCTGCAACACTTGCAGGACGTGAGGGACGAGTTCCGTGCCGCACAACGCCAGAGGAACTGATGTCATGACCGCCAAGTCTGCCGCCGCCCTGTTGCTGCTGCTCTGCGCCGGCACGGCCGCCGCGCATCACTCGTTCTCCGCGGAGTACGACCCCGACAAGCGCATCCAGCTCAAGGGCAAGGTCACCGAAGTGAAGTTCTCGAACCCGCACGCGTGGATTTACATCGACGTCGAAGGGCCCGACGGCAAGGTTGCGAACTGGGCGCTCGAGATGACGGGTGCGAACGGGCTGATCCGTCGCGGTTGGCGGCGCGAGGACCTGCCCGCCGGCACGGTGCTCGTCGTCGACGGCTGGCAGGCGCGCAACGGCAGCACGACCGCGAACATCACGACGGTCACGTTCCAGGACGGGCGCACGCTGTTCGCCGGCTCGTCGAACCCCACGGCGCCCCAAGGCGCCGCCCCGGCGAAATAGCTACCGCGGTTCCCAGCGCTCGGTGTACTGCGCGAGCAACGCGCGGTCGCCGCGCTCGGCGAGCGCAGCCTTCAAGCGCGCCGCCAACTTGGCGTTGTGCTTGTAGAGCGCGAGCGCCTCGAGAATGTCGGTGGCCGTGGCGAAGTCGCGCTCCGCGATGAGCGCAATGAGCCAGTCGAAGGCGGCCTCGGTGCGCAGCATCGCGGCAGCGCGGAGCAGCGCGCGGCGCAAGCTCGAAGACACCAGCACGTCGTCCCACGCTTTCCGGAGCAGCGGCAGCACGGCCTCGAGCCTCGACTCGCCGAGCGCAAGCGCGGCGTGCTCGCGGAGCGCGTCCTCGCCCTCCTCGAGGTAGCGGGCGACGAACGCCAGCGATTCGTCGGGCTCGACGCCCAACAACCCCGAGAAGCACTCCCCAACCACCGCGGGCTCGGCGTCTCCGCCGACGACCTTCGCGCGCAGCAGCAACTCGGCCTCGCGCGGATTGCCGCAGGCGATCGCGCGCACGGCGCCGAGGCGCGACTCCGCCTCCGCGTCGTAGAGCAGCGGCGCGACTTCGACGAGCGCGCGCGAGTAGCCGCTCGCGACGAGCCCCATCGCGCAAATCGACCGGAGCTCCGCCGCCGTGTCGGCGGTTCCGCCCCACACCGGCTCGGGCTGGCGGTAGCTGAGCGCCGCGACGAAGAAGTCCACGTCCGCGAAGTCGAGCTCGACGAGCGCGCGCGCGATCGCCTTCTTGCCGATGCAATTCGGATCGGTCTTGAGGGGCTTGTCGAGCAGCCGTCGGTAGGCGGCCGCGAGCGCCGCGCGCAGGTCGTACTGGAGCGCGCCGGCCGCGATCTTCGCGGCCTTCGCCACGACGCTGAAGTGCCGGTCGGCGAGCGCGGTTTCGAGGCGCGCACGCATGGCGGCCGAATCCTTCTCGGCCATGAGGCCGTCGAGATCGGCGAGCTTCTCTTCGGGCGTCTTGCGCGGCGTCACGGAGCGCCGATCATACACGGCTCGCGGCCCGCTCCGCGTGGCCGCGTTGTGACGGCATCGACTTGCCCCACCGGCAATCTCGGCATACCGTTTGGCGAGCATGAGCGGTGACGACGACGATCGGAGGCGCGCGCGCGCGCCCGAAGCGGACGACGCGCACGCGCGCACGGGGCTCTACGGCGCGTCGTACTGTATTTTCTGCGGCGCTTTGCACGGCCTGCAGCGGGCGCTCGACGTGGACGACGAGTGCACGCGTTGCGGGAGCCCGCTGTTTCCGGCGGTTCGCCAGAGGCTCGATCCCTCCGGCCAACGGATGCTCGAACGCATGCCGAAACGCAGCAAGGTAGTGCTGTACGTCGGCTGGCCGCAGAACGAGCCTTTTCACGCGGAGATGCGCGACCTCTCGCTCAACGGCATGCGCCTGGCGACCGCTAGCGTGGTGCCCGTCGACCAGGTAGTGAAGATCGACAGCGAGATCTGCAGCGCCGTGGCACGCGTGGCGCACTGCGAGCGTGACGCGGGCTCGACCGAGCGCTGGACGATCGGCGTGGAGTTCCTGACGCTGCGTTTCCGCAAGCGCAGCGGCGCATTCGTATCCGCGCGCGCCTGAGCTACGCCGCGTCGTCCTCGGCGCGTTTCACGAACCGCTCCCACATCCGCTCGAACTTCGGTCCGAGTCCGCCGGCCGCGACGAGCGACGCAAGGCCCGTGTCGGCGTCGATCAAGCCGTTCGCCTCCAGCACCGACAGCGCACCGGCCACGAGACCGAACTTGACGGACCGTCCGAGCGCGGACGCCGGCAGCGCCGGCTTGCCGCGGCGTTGGTCCTCGAGCGCTTCGAGAAGTCGCGAGCTCAGCTCCCAACTCGCGGCGATGCGCAGGGCGACGTCGGCCGTGTGCTCGTCGAGCAGCGCAGCGATCGCGGTGGCGTCGGGCCTGAGCGATCCCTGCGCGTAGCGATCGGCCGCGACGCGAAACACGACGATCGCGGCGAGACCCGTGACGAGCGCGAGCAGCTGCGCGCCAAACGGATCCGTGCTCTCCACGGCCTGAGCATGGATCTCGGCCCCGGCCGCGGCGCGATACGTGTACTCCCAGACCACCTCGGGAAACTTGCCCGTTTGCGCCCCGCCGGGGCGGAACACCGGCTGCACGAGCGCGACCGCGATCAGCGAGCGGATGCCTTGGGTGCCCATCACGGTGACGGCGCGCTCCACGCTTTCGACGGGTTGCGCGGTGCGACGGTACACCGAGCTGTTCGCGAGCCGCAGGAGACCGCCGACGAGCGCCGGATCGCGCGCGATCATCCTCGCGAGCTCGCCGCGCGAGGTGTCGCTGTCGCCGACGGCGTTCAAGAGTTGCGGCAAGAGCAGCGGACGCCGCGGTGCGTAGCGCGGGTCGGTGGCCGCCGTTTGCAGCGCCTCGGCCACGCGCTCGGCGATCTCCGCGTGCTCGGCGGCGACCTTCGGCTCGAGCGGCGCGCCGAGCGCGAGCTCGTGGAGCTTGCGGAAGACTTCGGCGCGCTCGAGCGCCTTGCTGGGCGGCGCGACCGGGGCGAGGGGCGCGGCGGGGGTGTCGCCTCGCGCGTCGTCGTCGCCGGCCGCGTCCGCGTCATCGCTCGCATCGTCGGCGTCGGCGCGCGGCGTGCGCCGCAGCAGCGATAGGATCACCACGGCCAGCGCCGCGACGACCACGAGGAACAGAAGGCCCCTGAGCAAGAGCACGCGGGCTATATACAACATCGGGGCGCTTCGTGCCACGATCGCGGGTTGGAGTCGTGTCTCACTTTGGCCTTTGGCACCGAGATCGCGGCGGCCGCACCTCGAAGGGGTCTTCCCGAGACACGCCGGAAGATCGTCCCTGAGGCTCCGCGCGGCACATCCCTGTGCCGCGAGGGTCTCGGGAAGACCCCTTCGAGGTACGACCGCCGCGGTCACGCGCATCGTGGGGCCAAAGTGAGACACGACGCCTTTTTTAATTGGGGGGGACTCGCATGCGACTACCGGCACGGCTCCTGTTCTGCGCGTTTGGCATCGCGGTCGCGAATGGTTGCGGGGCGCAGGCGGCGCGTGGGCTGCTCGAGCAGGCGGCCGAGGCGATGGGCGGGCTCGAACGGCTGCGGGGCCTCGACAACGTCGTGCTGACGGGCTTCGGCGTGTACCTGAGCCAGCAAGGCGGGGGCAATTTGTCGCCCGACGCGCATGCCCCTTCGAAGTGGCAGGAAGGGAACGCGGCGCGACGCGTCTTCGATCTCAAGGGCAAGCGGGCGCTCTATCAGGATCGGCGCATCTCGATGTTTCCGTTCGCTGCCGCCTCCGGCAACCGCTGGAGCGAGACGCTGCAAGTGCAAACCGGCGTCCAGGCGCTCGACCATCCGCTCACGGCGCTGCTCGCGGCGCTCGAACCGGGCGCGCGGCTCGGGCCCGTGCGCACCGAGAACGACCTCGCCGTCGTCGAGCTCACCGTAGCCGACGGCGCGATGCTCTGGATCGCGCTCGACGCGCGCGCCCACCTGCCCGCGTGGGTCCGCTGGGTCAACGGCAGCGCGACACTAGGCGACGTCACGAGCACGGCGTACTTCACGGGTTACCTGCCGTTCGACGGCGTCGAGCTGCCGACCGGCTTCAAGACCATGATCGATTGGCGCGATACGACCACGTCGGAGTTCCAGGTCGACTCGTATCGATTGAATGTGCGCGACCTCGAGCCGTTCCCCGCCACGATCACCAACTCGCCGCCCGGCGCGACGGCCCTCGCGGTGAAACCGGTGGCGAAGGGCGTGTGGGACGTACGTTATGGCGGCAACGCCGGCGCCGTCGTCGAGTTCGCCGATCACCTCACGATGTTCGAAGCGTACGGCAGCGAGCTCGCAACGTTCGCGCGGCTCGACGCCGCCAACAAGCTCGTCAAGGGCAAACAGGTGACCGAGGTCATCGTCTCGCACCATCACTTCGACCACAGCGGCGGCCTGCGCGCCGCGGTGTCGCGCGGCCTCACGATCATCTCGCGGCGCGCGAACGAGGGGATCTTCCGCGAGATGGTCGCGCGGCCCGCGCCGAACTTCCCCGACGCGCTCGCGCGCAATCCGCAGCCGATGAAGTTCGTGCCCGTCGACGAGCATCTCGTGCTCGAGGATAAGACGATGCGCGTCGACGTCTATCACGCGGTGGGCCACCTGCACATGGCCGACGCGGTGTTCGCCTACGTGCCGTCGGTGCGCGTGCTCATGGAGGGCGACTTCACGACGTTCGACTGGGATTACAACTGGTGGGGCGGCGCCTACCTCGACAACGTGGCGCGCTACAAGCTCGACCCGGCGATCAACGTGCCGGTGCACGGCAAGGTCACGACCTTCGCGGAGACGACGGCGGACATCGAGCGGCAAGTCGCGAACGCGCGCAAGTTCTGCACCGACAACGCGGCGGCCGCCATCTTCACCGCCGGCTGCCCCGTCCCCGGAAAATAGGGACATGTTGGATTTTCGACGGCGCGCCCGACGACCCTACGCCGGGTCGCCGAAAATCCAACATGTCCCTATTTTCCGAGAGCGGCGCGGCGGGCGGCTTCGAACTCGTTGCCGGCATTCCAAACAGGCAATTCCGTCTCGTTCGCGACGATCAGGCCGGCGTAAAAGCCGAATTGCGCGTCCTGCACCATGCCGTCGAAATTCCATTCGGCGGTGAGCTCGTCGCTCGGCTGGTGATAGTTGCGCTCGGTATAGGCGTTGACTTGCTCAACGCCCCACTCGGGCGGCCGCCCGACGAAGTCCGTGCCGCCGCTGAAGTAGAACGCCGGCACGCCGATCTTGGCGAAGTTGAACTGGTCGGAGCGATAGTACGAGCCGCGATCGGGAAACTGATCGGCCTTGAGCGCGCGCTGCTGGAACGCGGCGACCTCGGTCGCGATCGCGTCCAAGCTCGACTTGCCGAGCCCGATGAAGGTGATGTCGCGCGTCGCGCCCCAGATGTTGCCGCTGTCGTAGTTCACGTTCGCCGCGATCTTGCCCGGGGGAACGGTGGGGTGCGCGGCGAAGTACTGCGAGCCGAGTAGGCCCTGCTCTTCCGCGGCGGGGAACAGTAGCGCGATCGAGCGGCGCGGCCGTTCCGGCAACGCGGCGAACGCCTTGCCGATCGCGAGCAGCATGCCGACCCCGCTCGCATTGTCGCGCGCCCCGTTGTAGATCTTGTCGTTCGGGTCGCCGTTCAAATTCGGCGCGCCGACGCCTAGATGATCGTGATGCGCGCTGTAGATCACGACCTCGTCGGCGGCCGTGGCGTCGCTGCCTCGCAGAACGCCGAGCACGTTCGCGGATTGCGTGCGCGTCACGCTGTTGCGCAGCGTGAGCGACGTGGTGATGCCGAGCGGCACGGGCACGAAGTCGCGGCGGCTCGCTTGCTTTACGAGGCCGTCGAGATTGCCCGCGGGCCCGAGCAGGCGCCGCGCCGCGTCCTCCGTGATCCAGGCTTCGATTTGGACGCGGGGCTCGTCTCCCGCCGGCAAGTGGAACTGCGCGCCGCCCCACGACGCCTGCACGACCTGCCACGGATATCCCGCGGACGGCGTCGTGTGGACGATGATCGCACCGGCCGCCCCGTGCCGGGCCGCGCTCTCATATTTATAGGTCCAGCGCCCGTAATAGAGACGCTCGGTGCCCGCGAACAGCGCCGGATCCCAGTCGGGATCGTTGTTGAGCATCACGAGCACCTTGCCGGCGACGTCGACGCCCTTGAAGTCGTCCCAGCCGTACTCGGGCGCCTCGATGCCGTAGCCGACGAACACGAGCTCGGCACTTGCGATCTCGGTGCGGGGCGTCTGCACGCCGCTCGCGGCGATGTAGTCGGCGTTGCGCTTGAGGTCCACGTGCTCGCCCTCGCGGACGAAACGCCACATCGTGGGCGGCGTCGACGTCACGCCCACGAGCTCGACCGGCTGCTCGTAGCTGCCGTTCGCCGCGCCCGGCTCGAAGCCGAGCGCCTTGAGCTCGCCCGCGAGGTATGCGCGTGCGCGTTTGTCGCCCGGCGTACCCGGCGCGCGGCCCGCGTAGCGGTCGTCGGCGATCTCGGCGACGACGCGTCGAATGTCCTCACCCGTGATCGCGCCGGCGGCCTCTTGCGCGGAGCGCGCAATCCGCAACGGCGCGACGGGCGCCGGCGGCGAAGCCGCGGCCGGCGCAGCCGCCGGCTCGGTCGCGGGCGCGGGCGGCGGACCGAGCTCCTGCGGCTGCTCGCGCTCGCAACCGCCGAGCAGCGGCAGCAAGAGGAGCAGCAACGGGAGCGCGAGCCGCATCGAAAGCGGCGCCGCGCGTTCAGCCGACCACATGCAGACTCAACCACTCCGCGACGAGCGCGGGCTTCTCTTCGTTCTCGATCTCGATCGTGACGTCGACCTTCACGATCACGTTGCCCGGCTTGCGCTCCTCGACGCCCAACAGTTTGACCCGCGCGCGGATCCGCTTGCCGACCTTCACCGGCGCGGAGAAGCGGACCTTGTCGAAACCGTAGTTCACGACGAGCTTCGTGTCGGCGAGCTTCGGGATGAAGATCAGGCAGAGGTGCACGATCATCGACAGCGTCAAGAGTCCGTGCGCAATCGTGCCGCCGAACGGCGTGGCGCGCGCGCGCTCGGGGTCGACGTGCAGGAACTGGTGGTCGAGCGTGACGTCGGCGAAGTCGTTGACGCGCGTTTGCTCGATCAGAAACCAGTCCGACACGCCAAGGGGCTCGCCGACCTGTTTCTCTAGCTCCTGCCGTGTGACCGTCCCTGCCATGGCAGGATTGTGGTCGCTGCGCCGCACGGCGTAAAGCCCGTGTGACCTACGTCGCAAACCACCCCGCACGCACTTGCGCTTCCAGCGCATTGGTGCATTATTGTACTAATTCACACTGAGGCGCGGCTTTGTTCATCCTCAAACCGCATTCCGGCGTGCCGATCTACCGGCAACTGCTCGACCAGATCCGGCGCATGGCCGCGAGCGGCCAGCTCGCGCCCGGCATGGAGCTGCCGTCGATCCGCGACCTCGCGCTCAAGCACGCGATCAATCCGATGACCGTGTCGAAGGTATACAGCCTGCTCGAGACCGAGGGCGTGCTCGAGCGCAACCGCGGCAAGCCGATGACGATCGCGAGCGCGCCGCGCGCGCAGTCAGCGTCCACGAAGCGCGCGCAGCACTTGGAGGCGCATCTCGAGCAGCTGGTGCTTGCCGCGCGCCAGCTCGAGCTTGGCGAAGCCGAGCTCGTCAAAGCCTTGCGAGATCACTGGGAGAAAACCGATGACCGGTCCATACGTCGCCGCACAGCGGCTCGGTAAGTCGTTCGGCGCGAAGCGCGTGCTCGAAGACGTGTCGCTCGAGGTCGAGCCCGGCGACGTCGTCGGCGTGCTCGGCAAGAACGGCGCCGGCAAGACCACGCTGCTCGAGCTCATCCTCGGCTTCACGCCCGCCAGCGAAGGCAGCGTGCGGCTATTCGGGCACGACAGCTACCGCCTGCCGGGCACGGCCAAGGCGCGCGTCGGCTTCGTGCCCCAGCAGGACGAGCTCATCAACCAGCTCACTGCCACCGATCAGATCGGCGTGATCGCGTCGTTCTATCCGAGCTGGGACGACGCGCTGATCGAGCGCTTGTGCAAAGCCTGGGAGATCGACACGCGCGAGCGCATCAAGGGAATGTCGGTGGGCCAGCGGCAGAAGCTCTCGATCATCCTCGCGCTCGGTCACCGGCCCGACCTCCTGATCCTCGACGAGCCTGTCGCGAGCCTAGACCCGCTCGCACGCCGGCAGTTCCTCGAGCAGATCGTCGAGGTCGCGGCCGACGGCCGACGCGCGGTGGTGCTCTCGTCGCACATCGTGTCCGACATCGAGCGGCTCGCGAACAAGATCTGGATCGTGAAGGACGGGCGGCTATGGTGGCGCGGCGACTTCGACCTGCTCAAGGAGTCGATCGTGCGGCTGCACGTGCGCGCGGCGCGGCCGCTGCCCGAGGCGTTCGCAATCCCGAACGCGTTGTCGCTCGAGCGCAATGGCACCACCGCCACCGCCGTGGTGCGCGACTGGACCGACGAGCTGCACCGCGACGTGCGGTCGCGGCTCGACGCGCAGCTCGAGGTCGAGAGCCTCGCGCTCGAGGACATCTTCCTGGAGCTGCACCGGTGAAGGCCGTCGCGCGCCTGATGCTCGTCTACTTCACCGGCACCGTATGGACGCGAGCCGTGAGCGCGCTCGGCCTCACCGCCCTCATCGTCGGCGCCGGCATACTCGCCTACCTGCCGCCGCTTGTGGCGCAACAGGGCGGTCGCGCCCAGTTCTCGCTCGCCGTGGAAACGGTGCTCAGCGTGCTGCCCGTCGCCGGCATCGTCGCGCTGATGTTGGGGGGCTCGCTGATGCCGACGATGGTGTCGCGGCTTGCGGCAGGCCACTACTCCCACGTCTTGCCGCACGCGCGCGGCAAGCTGCTCGCAAGCGCGTTCGGCACCGCAGCGCTCGTCGCACTGGTGGCGAGCGCGGCGCTGCGGATCTCCCTGCCCGTGCCGATCCTATCGTTCGAACGGTTGCTCGCCGGCTCGATGCTCACGTACTCGTCGGTGTACCTCGCGCTCTGGATCGCGAGCCGTTTGCGCAGCTCGTTGGCGCTCATCGCGGGCAGCGTGATGGTCCTCGCTGCGCTGGTACTGCCGTTGCGGTCCATGGGTTTGATGGTTCCGCTGCGCTGGGCGGTAATACCTTGCGCGATCCTTTGGGCCGTCGTCGCCGTGGCGCTGCTCTTCGCGCCGCGCATTCGCCGCGCCGCCGTCGGCTTGCGCGCCCGGATGCGGCGCGGCACCTCGGGCGCGTTCGCAGGCATCTACGACGGCGGCGACGAGGTCGAGCTCATGCTCGGCACGGCGCGGCCCTGGCTCCTCGCGCTCGGGCAAGTAGTGCCGATCGTGCTCGCCGCGTATCTCCTTGCCTGGCTGTTCGGCGACGTCGCGATCGACCGCAAGCTCAAGCTCTGGCTTGGCTATCTCACGCTGCTCACGATGCTGTCGGCGGGCGCCGCGTGCTTCGCCCCGGCGCGCAGCCGCGCGCTGTGGCTGCGCGCGCACTGGACTCGGGAGCAGCTCTTCGCGCGTGTAGAAGCCGCGTACTGGAGGCGCAATAGCTATGTGCTCGGGGTGCTGCTCGTGACGATGGTGCTTCTCGGCACGTACTTCGGCCTCCCCACGCGGCCGCTCGCGTTCGGCCTCGTGGGGCTCGTGCTCACCGCCACCGTGAGCACGTACTTGGGCCTCATGATCACTCGCTCGATCGGCTGGGCCGTCACGACGATCGCGCTCGGCAGCATCTTGCTGATGCTCGCGACGGCGCTGTATGCCACCGACACCGGCACTACGGCGGTCAAGGTCGTCGCGCTGGAAGCGGCGCTCGCCACGCTCGCGGTCGCGCTGCGCTGGTTCGCGAAACGCCGCTGGCTCGGCCTCGACTGGATGCTGTCGCGGCCAGAAGCCGCGACTCGCACGGCGGCGTAGCGCATGAGGACGCAAGTGCATCCTGGCGTGTTTCTCGCAAGCGCCGTGGCCGTGAGCGCCGCGTGGCTGTGGCTGCGCCCCGCGGCGGAGACGGCGGCGCCGGCCGTGTCCTCGTCGACGGCCGCCCGAGTGCGCCCGGCCGACACGCGGCCGAGCATGCAGGTCGATGCGTCGGTGCTGAAGCGCTACGCCGGCCGTTACGAAGTGGACGCATTCGCCGTGACGGTCAGCGTCGACGGCCAGCGGCTGATCGTGCGAGGTGACGATCTCGCGCTCCCGCTCGGCCTACGCGCCGCGTCCGAGACCAAGTTCTTCTTCGAGGACTCCCCCGGCGAGATCACCTTCGAGGCCGGCGACCCGGCGAAAGGATTCATCGCGAACTTAGCCGACGGCAGCCACCGCGCCAAGCGCGTCGGCGACTGAGCGGTCGGTTCTGAGGGCGGGCAGCACTCGGACGCGCCGCGGCGAGACTTCTTCAGGCGGTCGCGCTGGCCCTTTACGTCCGACGCGCTTAGAGTCAGCGCGAACATCGGCTCAACAGGGGGGCCCACCATGATCCGTTCACTTTCCGTATTCGTCACCGCCATGGGCGTTGCCGCCGCAGTCTCCGCGCAACCACCGGGCATCACGCGCGAAATGATCGGCCGGCAGCTGCCGCTCGAGGGCGCGCCGCTCGCCGTCGCAGGAAAATACGACACCGTGATGGAGCCCGTGGCGGGCCAGCCGCGGCTCGCCGTGTTCCGCCCGGCCACGCTCGACGCGTTTCCGAAGAAGGACAAGCTGCCCGTGCTCGTCTGGGGCAACGGCGGCTGCGCGCTCAACAGCGGCCAGTTCGGCGGCTATCTCAAGACGATCGCGTCGCACGGCTACGTGGTCGTGACCACTGCGCAGCCCGAGAACGCCACGCCGCCGAGCGCAAACGTCGACGATTTGCGCGCGGCGCTCGACTGGTCGCAAGCCGAGGCCACGCGTAGCGGCTCGCCGCTCGCAGGCAAGATCGACAAGGACAAGGTCGCGGTGATGGGCGTGTCGTGCGGCGGATTCCTCACGGTGGGCCTGTCGAGCGACCCGCGCGTCGACACGATCGGCGTATTCAACTCGGGCGTCTCGCCGCCGGCTCCGGCCGGGGCGGCAGCCGGTGCGGGTGGCGGCGGCGGTCGCGCTGCCGGGGGTGCCGGCGGTGGTGGTGGTGGTGGCGGCGGTGGCGGCGGTGGCGGTGGTGGCGGCGTCGCGCGAGCCGCGTTTCCGAAGAAGGACAAG
>DASQOL010000005.1:0-36128 GCA_035644475.1 Gammaproteobacteria bacterium
CCAGTGCGATATTGGTCTTGGTGGTCATCGTGTTGATCCTCGGTGAAGTTAAGGTGTGGTAACCCAACCTTACCAAGACTCACGATGACTGCCGCTCTAGCTCGCGGCCGCCGCTCTTACACCACTACGCGGGACACGATCGCCGTGGCGGCTCTCGCGCCGCTTGGCAGCTGTCACCGCACTGGCCGCCGCGGCGGCAATTGTGGTCTGGGTACTCGATCGGCGGATCGAGTTCCCCCTCTCGACACTCCTCAACCTACCGCTGATCGTGACGTTTCTTGGGCTGCCGCGCGTCTATCGGATGGTAAGCCGCTCCCGCGCGCTATGGCTTCGAACACCGGGACTTCGCGCGGGCGTCTTCCGCATTTGCGAACGAGAAGCCCTGCGCGACGTCACTTGGAACATCGTTTTCGCGAGCCTTCTCGTGAGCGGCTTCATCCTCGCACGACCTTCGCTCGCTTCAGAGACGATAGCGATCGGGTGTAACGACTTGCTGGCACGAGACCGGCCCGGTCATTCCTACATACACAGCGCGATCCCCGACAAAGGCTTCTCGTTCGTGGCAGACGAGCATGTTGTCGATCATCAGGACGTCGCCAGACTGCCAGCGGAACATCGTTTTGGCCGCGGCATACGCCGAATGCACCGCCGCCAACACCTCGTCGGGGACAGCGGTCCCATCGCCATAGGCCGTGTTGTAGGGCATTCGACCGACCCCAAACGCTTGCACGAAGTGTTTCTGTTCAGGTGTTAGGCACCAAACGTTGTAGAACAGCCCGTGGTTGAACCAGCATCGTTCGGCAGTGATTGGATGGTCGATGGCCGTCCAACGCTTATAACGTAGCCGCAGCGTGTCCCCCTCCCAGCTCGGGATCATGAAATTCTCGTAACAGTAGGCATCAACCTGCGCGCGCGTTTCCAGGCCTAGCGCCTTTTGCCAGGGCAAACCTAGGTTGCGGCCGAACGTACGGACGTACTGCCAACCTAGAGTCTCGAACTTGCGCACGATCTCCGAATCGATATCCCGATACACACGCCGGCAATCCGCGATGGGCGTCTCACCGCCTTGGGCCGGAGCCCGGGCGCAGTAGAAGAACAGCCGCTCAGCCCACGATGTAACGTGAGAGTTTTCGTTGTGCAAGAAGATCGGCGACTGTGGGTCATGCTCTGTCGATGTATAGATGTGTCCCCACACGTGACTACGCGGCGTTGCCGCTTCGCGATAGTTCACCCAAGGCTTCGGATGGAGCTGCTGCGCTAGGGATTCAAACCGTTCCACCGGATCGACACCGAACCCGCGAAAAAGCAGGGCTCCGTGTTTCAGCAGGAGTCGGTCCAACTCATGAACGTTTCTCCGCACCCAGTTGGGGCCGTCCTCCCGTTCGGCGACCCTGCACGAGCAGCGGAAGGCCTTTGCTAGTCAGGGGCTCGACCCGAGCCCCTGCAATCTGGTCGATCCCGGACACTTCCCTCTCCTCGGCAGCGCGTAGGCGAGCTTAAGAGAGGGGCAAAAGCACCCGCAACCACTTCGCTCCGTTTTGGGACGGCAGGTCTGCAACGAGGCGCGCGAGAATGGCCGCCGCGAGAGGACTCGGCGTGGTGCTACGTACATCGCTATCCCTTATGCCACGTGGCATATCGCGCACGCAGACGCCCCGCGCAACTCATCTCTAGTGTTTTCATACGGATTGCCGGAGGGCGACGGCGTCCGTGAGCCCGTGTCAAGCAGTGGCCGTCCTGCTGCCGCGCTTGCGTGTGAGGCTAGTGCCAGCCAACCAAAGGACATTGCAGATGACAACTGCGCGTTCATCGCGCCAAGACCATGACTCCTTCTGCGAGAGCTTTAGGAAGCGGCAGATCGACGACCCCGCGGATACTCGACAAGTCACTTCACCGGTCGGCGCACGGCGCGGAGCGTACGTGCGCGACTACCTCGCCTTGCTCATCCCCCACCGCCGCGCCATCGCCCGGGCGCTCGCCTTGACACTGGCCGCTGTCGGGCTGCAGCTGCTCGGACCGTTGTTCACCCGTTACATCGTCGACGACGTGCTCCTCGATGAGGCGCTCGAGCCGCGAGAACGCTTCACGGCGCTGAGCCTCGTCAGCGCGCTGTTCATCGTCGCCATTGCACTTTCCGCGGGTCTACCGGGACGTCTTGATAGCGAACACGGTCTCGGGCGCGCTCGCCATCCCTCCGGTCCGCGCGGGCCGGGAGGCTGGCCGTAAGCGACAGCAGTCTCTGCCACCACGCGGCATACACGCCCGCCTGCTCCTTTAGATACGCGTGACCGTCGTAGATGCGCCAGTTCTTTGGCAATTTGTGACCGAGCATGATCTCAGCGACATGCGGCTGACTCGTCAACGACGAGAAGTTGGTGCGGGCCGTCTTGCGCAGGGAGTGGACCGACCAGTGCGCCATCTCGTACTTGTGGTGCCGCCTCAACCACTGCCTGAGGTTGTACGGGAGAGCCAACGGCGCGCTCTTACCCATCGGCTTATCGCTGTCGGCATTTGTCAGCGCGTACTCGCTGTTGGGAGTGAGCGCGAATACCTGCTCGAGCAGCGGCACGACCTCGGGAATGATCGGTCGCAAGATTCGCCTGCCGCCCTTCTTTCGAATCTTGTTGTGGCCACGAGGAACCGTCCAGACCATGCTCGTGAAATCGAAGTCGGTCTTCTTCGCTCGGCGCAGCTCTCCGTTTCGGCACCCGAAGAAGAGACAGAGCTTGAGAAAAAGTTGGTTCTTGAGCGCCATGCGGCTGCGCTCTAGCGCGAGCCAGAGATACCGAATCTCCTCGTCCGACAGGACGCGGGCCTCCTTCTCTTCGTCGTCGAGTTGGAAGTCCTCTTGAGCGTAGGTCTCCACGAGAACGTTCGTCGGCAGCAGCTTGCGTTTGACGCACCACTTTTGCATCTGCTTCGCATTTGTCAGTAAGCGCTTGCAGATGCCGGGACGCTCATCGGCCTGTTCCTCGAGAATATCGAGCCACAGATGCAGGGTGACCTTGTCAGCTGGCAGCGACCCGATCTTCGGAAAGACGTACAACTCGAACGAGCGCAGGATCTCGTGGTGCCCCGCTTTGTTCTTGACGCAGTAGCGCTCATACCAAAGCCGGAACAACGTTTCGTAACTGGGTGCCTTGGCGATCGCGTGCTTTTCGAGCTTGCGCACGATCCTCGGATCGTGCCCCTGCTCAAGTCGGCCGCGCAGCCGTTCCGTCTCCGCGCGTGCGCTCTGGAGCGACATCCGAGGATACGAGCCGATGACCAAACGCTTCGCGTTGCGGCTGCGGTCGTATCGAAACCGCACCAGGAACGAAATCTTGCCGGTGGTCGAGACTCTCACCGTCAGCCCGTCGCGATCGGCACGCTCGAGCATCTTGGGCCGATATTTCCGCCAATTCACCTTCAGCCAGTTGTCCGTGATTCGCATGTGCCCAGCCCCTCCAGTGCGAGGTGTGTCCTTTTTTTTCAGGAACCACCTCGAAGTCGATTCTAAGGACACATCTAGGGACACATCCACTGTGTCTCGACACGACTCAGGGTGTCGCAGGTCGTCGCGCGCGATTTTCAGAAGAGCCTATAAAAATAGCCACTTCGCGCATTTTCTGTCGCAGCTTGTCCGCGCCTGATACCTGCGCGACTATGTGGATGCGAAATGATCGCAAAGGTTCGCCTTTTCAGGTGCTCGTTCATCGGCGGCAGAAGAGAGTCGTCAGCGCGAAGGGCGCAAGGTCGCGGCGAGTATGACGGCGTCTTCGCGCCCTCGTTCCGCCTGATAGTAGGCCGGTCGAATGCCGATCTGCTCGAAACCCACGGAATGATAGAGGCGCAGCGCGATCTCGTTCGACGGCCGCACTTCGAGGAATACCTTGTCGCACGCCGCGTCGCCTGCCCTGAGCAGCAACGCGCTCAGGAGTCGCCGCCCAAACCCCATGCGCTGAGCGTTCGGATGTATGCAGAGGTTCAGCAGGTGCCCCTCGGCGGCAGCGATCGACATGATGCCGTACCCCGTGACGCTGCCCCCGACGTCGAGCACGAGGCAGTAGTAGCCGGCGAGTAGACAATCGCGAAATATCCCTAAGCTCCACGGATAGTCGTAGGCCGCGCGCTCGACGGCCGCAACGGCCTTCAAGTCCGACGGTTGCATCAAACGGATTTCGTGGCGCGGACGAACTGCGGCGCTCATCGCTCGTTGCTCAACAGGTCCCTGACCGTGCAGAGATCGGTCCACGCCTTGGCTTTTTCACCCGGGCTGCGCAGCAGATACGCCGGGTGATAAGTGACGACCAGCGGCGTGCCCGCTTCGCCGTAACGAAAAACTCGCCCCCGCAGCCTACCGATGGGGGCATCCGACTGCAACAACCACTGCGCGGCGATTCGGCCAACGGCGAGGATCGCACGGGGCTTCACGAGCGCGATCTGCTGCGCCAAATAAGGGGTGCACGACGCGGCCTCGTCGGGCTGCGGGTCGCGATTGCCCGGCGGCCGGCACTTCAAGATGTTCGCTATGTAAACCTCCGAGCGCGGCAGTCCGATCGAGTGCAACATCGCGTTCAGGAGCTGGCCGGCCCGGCCGACGAACGGCTCGCCTTGCCGATCCTCTTCGGCTCCCGGCGCTTCGCCGATGACGAGCAGCTGCGCGTCGCGGCGGCCGACGCCGAACACCGTCTGAGTGCGGCCGCGGTGCAGCGCGCACTTGGTGCACGCGCGGACGGCGGCGGCGAGAGTTTCCCATGCGCCGCCCGCGTCCGCGGCCGGCGTGCCGGCCCGCGAAGGCTCGAGCGCCACCGCGGCGTCGGGCGCTGCGGCGTGGGGCGCCACGGCGTCGGGCGCTGCCGCGGCGGCACGGAGCGACTCCGGGCCGGCGCCGGCGCCGCGCAAGCGCCACGCCGAAATGCCGATCTCGGCGAGGTACCGGTCGCGCTGCGCGCTCATGCGCCGGGCGGGGCTTCGCGCTTGACGCGCCGCCGATGCCAAAGCCACGCGACCGGACCCGACGACGCGTACACGAGAAACAAGACGAAGATCGTGATCGGCGGCTCGATCGCCACGAAGATGATGACCGCGAGGATCAACAGCAAGTGCACGAAGCGCAGCCGCTTGCCGGGGCTCACGTCCTTGAAGCTCGAGTAGGCGAAGCGCGACATCATCAGCAGGCCGGTCACCGCGGTGATCGTGATTCCGGCTGCGAGCGCCGTGAGCCCGCCGATGCCATAGTTCGGGTGCGTCGCGAGCCACACCATCGTCACGACGCCGGCGGCCGCCGGCGGGCTCGGCAGACCCTGGAAGAAGCGCCGATCCTGCGCGACGTTGCTGTTGAAGCGCGCGAGCCGGAAAGCCGCCGCGCCGACGTACAGGAACGCCGCGAGCCAACCGAGACGCCCCCATACGGCGCCGTACTCGGAGAGTCGCTCCACACCCCACTGATAGGTCACGATCGCCGGCGCCAGGCCGAACGACACCATGTCGGAGAGGGAGTCGTACTCCTTGCCGAATTCGCTCGCGGTGCTCGTGAGCCGCGCGACCCGGCCGTCCAGTCCGTCGAGGAACATCGCGACGAACACACCGTACGCGGCGGACGGAAAATTGCCGTCGATCGCGGCCACGATGGAGTAGAAGCCCGCGAACAACGCGCCCGTCGTCAGAAGATTGGGCAAGAGATAGATGCCTTTACGGCGGGTTCTGGGGCGGACTTCCATTCGGGTGCTCGCTGGTGCCGCGGAAATGCTGCGGGAATCCGCGCTGCGAAGCAAACGGCGTTCCCTAATCGCTCTTGCCTCTCACAACCCGCGGGTCGGTTCGCTTGACGCGCCGGGCTCCATTACCATTGGCGCGCGCGGCGTCGGAACGTGCGCCCAGACGGCCGCCGCGGCGGGCCTGTGCGTGTGACCGGTATCGCGGCCTTGGCTCTCCGGGACACGCACACTGCTCGTGACGGGAGGCGTCGTGCGGTTAGACGTGCAGGCGATACGAAGCATGACTCGCTCGCTGCCGCGAGCGCTTTGCGCTGCCGCGCTCTTGCTGCTCGCCGCGGAGGGCGGCGCGCAAACGCATGGACGCCCGAGCGACGCGCGCTCCGGACCCGATCCCGAGCTGCGCAAGATCCTGCTCGCCGCGATCTCCGACGCCGACAGCTTCCAGGACCGCTTCGACGCAGAAGTGTGGCTCACCGACATGTCGGGCAGGCTGGCCCGGCAGGTGCCGGATCCCGTGGAGCGGCTCGAGATCTTGAAGGCCGTGCACCGTCACGCCACTCATGCGCGCGTCGCGCCGGAGCTCGTGCTCGCGGTGATCGACGTCGAGAGCAACTTCGACCACTACGCGATCTCGTCCGTGAGCGCGTTGGGCTTGATGCAAGTGATGCCGTTCTGGGTGCCGCAGCTCGGCTTCAAGGACAAGAACGAGCTGTTCAAGATCGACGTGAACGTGCTGCTCGGCTGCATGATCCTGAAATACTACATCGACATGGAGCGCGGCGATCTCGTCAAAGGGCTCGCGCGCTACAACGGCAGCGTCGGCCGGCGCCATTACGCCGACCGTGTCTTCGACCGCCTGCGCACGAAGTGGTACCAGATCTGAGCGAGCTTAAGCGGAACGCTCCACGCTGAACGTGGCGGGCACCGCCCCCTCCCACTGCTCCACTTGGACGCTGTCGACGCGGGCAGCCGGCGGGCCCTTCCACAACCAACCGGCGAGCTCGACGAGCTTGGCCTTGGTTCCGGCGGCCACAACCTCGACACGCCCGTCCGGGAGATTCGTCGCCCAGCCGCGCAGCTCGAGCCGCTGCGCGACTTCCGCCGCTGCGGCGCGATAGTAGACGCCTTGAACGCGGCCCGCGACGAGATAACGGACCGCCGCGTCGGGCTCGTTCGCGCGCGGCTCCGTCAATTGCGGCCTTTGTCGGCGGCGGGTTGGCTCGACGCGAGCGCCTGTGCCGCGCGGTTCTTGGCCCGCACCGCGTTCATGCGGGCAGGCCCATAGGCCTGCTGCTGAATCTGCCGCTCAGCCTCCGCGAGAAACCGGTGGGCGTCGCTCAGCGGCTCGGGCGCGAGGCGACTCGCGTTGGCTTGCTCGGCGGCGCTGATCGCCTGCCGCGCGTCGCTCATCTCCTGAACCGGCGGAGCCGTGACGCAAGCCGCCACGGCGCCGCAGGCGGCGAGCAGTAACCATCCGCGCGACAGCGCTGCGGGTCTCTTCTTGTTGTTGTGGGTCATGGGAGTGCTTCGGCAACCTACAAAAGTCGTCACAACGCGTCAAGCGCTGGCGTCGGGCTGCGACCGGCGCCGATGCGTTCTACACTGGCGCGGGAGGGGTCCGCCCACGGCACCGATACTCTGCACAAAACACCATATTTCATAAAGAGTTAACAATGAAATCTCGAATCTATCACAACCCACGTTGCAGCAAATCGCGAACGACTCTCGCGCTGCTCGAGGAGCGCGGCGTGGACGTCGAAATCGTGGAGTACCTGCGAGAGCCGCCGTTGCGGGCGACGCTCGCGCGGCTGCTCGACGGGCTCGGCGGCGCGGCGCTCGCCATGATCCGTACCGCCGAGCCGGAATATGCCGCGTTCGCGCGCGCACGCCCGGAGCCGACGCGCGACGAGCTCCTGGATCTCTTGGCGGCGCTCCCGCATCTGTTACAGCGCCCGATCGTGGAAGTCGGCAAGCGCGCCGCGATCGGCCGTCCGCCGGAGCGGGTGCTGGATCTGTTGCGATGAGCCAGCCGACGATTCTCATCCTCTACTACTCTCGCGGCGGTCGCACCGCCGCGCTCGCGCGGCAGGCTGCCCGCGGCGTCGAGGGCGCGGGCGGCATCGCCCAGCTCCGCACCGTCCCGCCAGTCGCGCCGACGACCGCCATGGATGGCGGGAGTGCCGCAATTGCAGGACGCACATTGCGGCCGACCGCCAGGGATGGCGGCAGCGAGTCCCGGCCGGCCGCGGTCGACGCGCCAGCCCCGACCGACGGCCCGCCCTATGCGGAGCTCGCGGACCTCGCGGCGGCCGACGGCCTCCTGCTCGGCAGCCCGACCCGATTCGGCAACATGGCCGCGCCCCTCAAGCACTTTCTCGACTCGACCAGCGAGCTGTGGCTCTCCGGTCGTCTCGTCGACAAACCAGCCGGGGTATTCACGGCGACCTCGTCCGCGCACGGCGGGCAAGAGAGCACGCTGCTCAGCATGATGTTGCCGCTGCTGCACCACGGAATGCTCGTGCTCGGCGTGCCTTACACCGAAGCGGCGCTGTTCGAGACTCGGACCGGCGGCTCGCCCTACGGCGCTTCCCATCTCGCGACGCCTTGGAACACCGCGCTGTCGAAGGACGAGTCGCAGATCGCGCGCGCGCTCGGCGCGCGCGTCGCGCGGATCGCGGCCCGCGTGCGGGTCGAGTGACGAGCGCCGACCGCGCTCACGCGGCGCCGGCATCCCACGCCGCGAGCAGATCGCGAATGAAGGGAATGGTGATCTTGCGCTGCTCGGCGAGCGACGCGCGATCGAGACGTTCGAGCCAGACGCCCAAGCCCGTCATGTCGCGATCGACGCGCGCGAGCAGGTACTCGGCCGCGGCACGCTCGATTTCGAGGCCCCTCGCCGCGGCGTGACCGCGCAGCGCCAGGAGCCGCTCCTCGTCGTCGAGCGCCTTCAAGCGATAGGTAATCGCCCCGGCGGCGCGCGAAGCGAGATCCGGCAGCCGGAATCCGGCGGCCGCGGGCGCGGCGCTCGCGGCGAGCAACAAGCCGCCGCGGCGCTCCGCCACGCCGTTGAGCAGCACGAACAGCGCGCGCTCCCAGTCGCCGGCGCCCGCGACGCTGTCCACGTCGTCTAACGCGAGCAAGTCCACTGCGTCGAGGCCCGCGAGCATCTCCGGCTCGAGACCGGCGGCGAGCGGCACGTACATCGCGCGCCGCTCCGCGGCCGCCGCGTCGCGGCATGCCGCCTGCAAGAGATGCGTCTTGCCGGACCCCGGAGCGCCCCAGAGCCACAGGCTGTCGGCGCGGCCCGCCGCCACCGCTCGCGTATGCTCCATCGCCGCCTCATTGGCAGCCCCGACGAAGGTATCGAAGCGCGCGTGATCGGCGACGGTGAGGGCGAGTGGCAGCTGCGGCACGTCAACCAAGGGTCAACCGCGGGCGTGAGCGACCACCCAGGCGCGCCGGCTCCAACGCAGGACGTAGTTGAGCCCGCTCACGATGCTCGTGAACACGACCGCGGCCCCGAGGGCCACTAACGAGATGCGCGGCGGCCAACCGAACGCGGCTTCCACCATCGTGAAGAATATGAAACCGAGCTGGCACGCGGTATTGAGCTTGCTGATCGCGGCGGGCTCGCCTTCCACGGGCGCGATCAACAGCTGATAAGTGATCGCGCCGGCGACGATCACGAGATCGCGCCCGACTACGATCTCGGTGAGCGCGAGGGGCACGAGACCGGCGTACGTGAGCGCCACGAACGCGCTCACGAGCAGCAGCTTGTCCGCCGCGGGATCGAGAAGGCTGCCGAGCCGAGTGCGCCAGTCGAACGTCTTCGCGAGGTATCCGTCGAGGCCGTCGGAGACGCCCGCGACGACGAGCACGCCGAGCGCGGCGACGTACTCATGACCAACCAGGAGATAGACGAGCGGCGCGACGAGCAGCATCCGCACGATGCAGATCGCGTTCGGCAACCAGCGGAGCGTCACCGCCCGGTCCCGCGATTGATCCTGAACGCGAGCGCGGCGCCGGAGGGTGCGGCCCCGCCCGTCGCCGGGCTCAAGACGCCGCCGAGCGCGAGAACGCGCTCGAGCACCGGAGCGCCGCCGCGCGCGTCGACCCGCAGGCTCAACACCCCGCGCTCGAGGCTCTCGACGTTCACGGACTGCAAAACACTCAACGACTCGAGATAGCTCATGACGCGGCCGTAGTCGCCCGCCGAGCCCACGTCGAGCACCGAGATGAGCGTGCTGGCCGCCGCTCCGATCGAGCCGAGGTCGGCCGCGTAGAGATCGGCGATCGTATCGAGGCCGTCGCGCACACCGGCGCCTTCGAGCACTCGCCGCTCTCCGCCCCTGATCAGCAACCATTGCACCTCGGTGCCGAGGACGCCCGGCCCGATCTTGCCGATCAGCACGGCGTCCGCGCGGTAGCGCGTCGATGCTTGCGTGACGCGATCGTCGAACCCGCCCCAGATATCGCTGGGCGTCACTACGCTCAAGTCTTCGAGGTCGAGCAGCGGCAGTGCGATCGGCAGTCCGCGCTCGTCGGCGACCGCGTTCAACTCCGCGCGAATCCCCTTGAGCTGCTCGGCCATCGCCTGACTCGGGTCGCTCGGCGCATCGTTGGCGCCGAGCAGTGCGCGCCCGCCGACGCCGTCGTCCACCGCGACCCACAGCACCGTCAGCGGACGCTCCGCGCCCCAAACCGGCCAGCTGAGCGAGCGCAGGCCCTGATCGACGAGCCTCGGACTGAAGCCGATGAGCGTTCGGCCCTCTGAGTACGTGCCGCGCTTGGTCACGATGCTCGGAGTTCCGGCGAGCCCAAGCAGCTGCGGGTCGAGGGCCGCTTGGCGGCTGCCGGTCACGCGGACGAGCACGGCGGCGAGAGCGAGCTCCGTCGCGGCGGCCTCGGGCGCGTTGGGGTCGGGCGTGACCATGGCATCGTACAGGTTCGAGAACCTCGCGGCCCCGCTCGTGCCGCACGTAAGCAAGCTCGCGAGGAGCGCTAGCGTCCCTGCGAGGCGACGCGAGTGTCGCGACGAGAGTGTCAGCCCGATCCGCATCTTCGTTTCCAGTCCGTGGTGAGAGTCGCCTATTATAGTCGCCAACTCCCCTGCCCCGATCGCACGGATCCATCGAACATGGTGTCCACCGCCCCCCGCATCGTCGTCCTGATCTCGGGCGAGGGCAGCAACTTACAGGCGATCATCGACGCAACGAACGCGCGGCGAATCGCGGGCACCGTGGCACTCGTGGTGAGCAATCGCTCCGCCGCGCGCGGCCTCGAGCGTGCCCGCGCCGCCGGCATTCCCGCGAAGTACCTCGGCGTGCAGCCCGGCGCCGATCGCGCCGCCTACGACGCCGCGTTGGCTGAGCTCTTGGCGGAGCACCACCCCGACGTGCTCGTGCTCGCGGGGTTCATGCGGATCCTCGGCGCCGAGCTCGTCGCCCGCTTCGCCGGCCGGACGCTCAACATCCACCCGTCGCTGCTGCCGAAATACCCCGGCCTCGACACTCATCGGCGCGTGCTCGAGGCCGGCGACCGGGAGCACGGCGCGACCGTTCACCTCGTCACGAACGATCTCGATATGGGCCCCCGCGTCATCCAGTATCGGCTGGCCGTGCGCCCCGACGACACGCCGGAATCGTTGCAACAACGGGTGCACGTGGGCGAGCACCTGATCCTGCCGCGCGCGGTGGATTGGCTCGCGACGGGCCGCTTGAAGCTCGGCGCGGGAGGTATCATGCTCGATAGCATGGCCTTGTCTGAGCCGATAACGGTGGAGGAGGAAAATGGATCCCAGTAAGCAGTGGGTGCTCATCGGGGGGCTCATCCTCGCCGGCGGCGCCGCGGCCGCCGACCCGTCACTCACTCCGTACACGGCCACCTACGCCGTCGAATACAAGGGCAAGAACTTAGGCACGTCCGAGTTCAAGCTGACCTACGACGAGGGCAGCGATGTCTACGAGTTCAGCACCAAAACGCAGGCCAAGGGGTTCGTCAAGCTCGCGCGCCCGAACCCGGTCGTCGAGCGCAGTCATTTCCGCGTCGCCGCCAACCGCCTCGTGCCGATCGAATTCTGGTTCGAGGACGGCAGCCGCAAGGGCGACGGCAACCTGCACATCGCGTTCGATTGGGACCGGCGCGTCGCCACGGTGACCGGCGAGGACGGCCGGCGCGAGGTCGCTCTCCAGGACGGCGCGCTCGATCGCGGCACGATGCAAGTGGCGTTGACGCACGATCTTGCCACGACCGGCAAACCGAGCCACTACCTCCTGGCGGACCAGGATTCCGTGAAGCCTTACGACTACGCCGACAACGGCGAGGCGACGACGGCGACCGGCCTCGGCCAGATCCCGACGCGGGCATTCGTGCAGCAGCGCGAGAACTCGTCCCGGGCCACGACGATCTGGATCGCTCCGAAGCTGCGTTACCTGCCCGCTCGCATCGAGCAGCGCAAGGACGGCGAGGTTCAGACCGCGTTCATTCTGTCGTCCGTCCAGGGCATCGCGGCCGAAAAATAGGGACATGCTGGATTTTTCTCGCGCCAAGCGATCGACGCGCACCTACTCGCGAAAAAATCCAGCATGTCCCTATTTTTCGGCTACGTGCGGGGGAGCGTGACGCCGCGCTGGCCCTGGTACTTGCCGCCGCGGTCCGCGTAGCTCGTCTCGCACACCTCGTCGGACTCGAAGAAGATCATCTGCGCGACGCCCTCGTTCGCGTAGATCTTCGCGGGCAGCGTCGTGGTATTCGAGAACTCGAGAGTCACGTGCCCTTCCCACTCGGGCTCGAGCGGCGTCACGTTCACGATGATGCCGCAGCGGGCATACGTCGACTTTCCGAGGCAGATGGTGAGCACGTTGCGCGGAATCCGGAAATACTCGATCGTGCGCGCGAGCGCGAACGAGTTCGGCGGGATGATGCAGACCTCGCCCGCCATGTCGACGAAGCTCGACTCGACGAACTTCTTCGGGTCGACGATCGCCGAGTTGATGTTCGTGAAGACCTTGAATTCCGGCGCGCAACGCACGTCGTAGCCGTAGCTGGACGTGCCGAACGAAATCACGCGTGCGCCGCCCACCTCCCGCACCTGCTCCGGCGCGAACGGCTCGATCATCTTGTGCGCGGCCACCATCCGCCGGATCCAGCGATCGGACTTCACGCTCATCAATCTTCCTCGACAGTGATCTTGGGGAATAGGCGGCTGTAGTCCTTGGTCCGGGCAGCAAGCTCGCCAACCGCTCGCAGCGCCGCTTCGCGGAACGCACGGGCGAGCGGCCCGGTCGGGTCCGCCGCGACTGTGGGCTTGCCCGCGTCCGTCTCCTCACGGATCCGCTTGTCGAGCGGCAGAGCGCCAAGCAGGGGCACCTCATACTGCGCGCTCAATTCGCGGCCGCCGTGCTCGCCGAAGATATGCTCCTCATGGCCGCAGTTGGAGCAGACGTGGATGCTCATGTTCTCGACTACGCCGAGCACGGGCACGTGGACCTTCTGAAACATCTCGAGGCCCTTGCGCGCGTCGGCAAGCGCGATGTCTTGCGGCGTGGTGACGATCACCGCGCCGCTCACCGGCACGCGCTGAGCGAGTGTGAGTTGGATGTCGCCGGTGCCGGGCGGCATGTCGACCACCAAGTAATCGAGATCGCCCCAGTTCGTCTGGGTGAGCAGCTGGTTCAGAGCGGAGGTGACCATCGGCCCGCGCCACGCCATCGGCTGCTGGTCGTCGACGAGGAAGCCGATCGACATCGCTTCGAGGCCGTGGGCCGCAAGCGGCTCGAGCGTCTTGCCGTCGCGGGTCTCCGGCCGGCGTCCCATGAGGCCGAGCATCCGCGGCTGGCTCGGACCATAGATGTCGGCGTCGAGCAGCCCGACGCGGGCCCCTTCCTGGGCCAGCGCGAGCGCGAAATTCACCGCGACGGTGGACTTGCCGACACCTCCCTTGCCGGAGGCGACGGCAATGACGTTGTGCACACCAGGCAACGGCTTGAGCCCGTGCTGCACCGCGTGCGCCACGATGGAGGTCGTGACGACGAACTCGATCGGGCCGGGCAGGCCGAGAGCCGCGCAGTGCCTCGTCAGCCCCTCGACGAGCGCGCCGCGGCTGCGCTCGAGGGGGAACCCGCACGTAATCGCGACCCGCCACTGAGGCCCCAAGCGCTGCACTTCGAGCGACGTCCCCGCCGTGCCGAGGGGGCGGCCCGTCTGTGGCACGACAAAGGTCGCGAGATGGTCGCGCAGAGACGCAGTCGAGGGGTCGGTCATCGGTCCGCCGGGGGGGGTCGAGAAAGGCCGCGATTGTAACCTAATGCGATCCTGCCGCCGGCTCGCAACAGACTTCGCCAGTCCGCGCCAAACCTGTGATCTACGTTACGTTTTCGCCAAAACCGTGTGGCATAATCGCCGCCGATCGGAGTTTATTATGTTCGATCTCGGACGCGCTGGGTGGCGGACGGGACGAATACGCGTTGATCGAATCCCTGAGGACCCTCCGCTGCTGGAGCGACGTTCGGCTGGCTGATGAAATTCCTGACTTCAATGCAGGCCGATCGGCTCATTTCGCAAATCCGAGAGGAGGGCGATCCGAGCTCGCCGGCCGCCAAGAAAGCGTTCGAGAAGCTCGGCAGCCTCGGCAACGCGGCCGTGCCCAAGATCCTCGAGGCGCTCGCCTCGGCCGACAAGCGTCAAACGGTCGAGTACGTCGAGCTCCTGTCGAGCCTCACCAACGACAAAACGCTGCCGCTCGTGACTCGCGGGCTCGCCGATTCGGAGCCGCGCGTCGTGGCGGGCACGGCCTGGGCGCTGTCGAGCGCCAATCGCTACAACGTCAACCGGCTCGTCGACTTGCTCGGCGAGGACCAATACGCCAAGGCCGCGCTGGTCGAGGTCCTGACGGCCCATAAGGACCGCCTCAACGTCCGGCAGCTGCTCGGCCAAATCTACTACCTGCAGCCGGCCGAGAAGACGGCCGTCTTCAGAATCGTCGACGAGATCATGACCGAGGAGCTCGTCCCCGACCTGCTGTCGCGCATGGAGGGCAAGGACCCGGTCGCGAAGATGCACATGATCAACGTGCTGTCGCGGTTCGACCGGCCCGAAGTCGCCAAGGCGCTGCAGGAAGCGCTGCGCGACGGCAGCAAGCTGGTACGTTCCGCAGCACTCGGGGGCGTCGCCAGGTCGAAGACCGCGGTAGACGTCAAAACGATCGCCGCGCTCCTGCTCGACCCGGACCTCGAGGTGATGAACAAGGCCGTCGAGGTCATCATCAAGATCAACGACCCCGAGACCGCCAGGTACCTCATCGACGCGCTCAAAGCCGAGAACGAGTTCAGCCGCCGGGCGGCCGTGGAAATCCTGAACGAGATCGGCACGACCCACAGCGTCAAGTACCTACTCGAGGCGATCGCCGACGACGACTGGTGGGTGCGCTCGCGCGCATCGGACGCGCTCGCGCGCATCGGCGGACCGCGCGTCGTCGACGCAGTGCTCGAGCTCATCAAGGACAAGGACGAGAACATTCGCCGCGCCGCGATCGAGATCCTGGTCGTTTGTCGCGACAAGCGCGCCGTCGATCGCCTCATCGACGCCACCAAAGACCCCGACTGGTGGGTCAGCGAACGAGCCGCCGACGCGCTCGCCGAGATAGGCGACGCGAAGGCGTTGCCCGCGCTCCTCGAGATGATGGCGCGCAACAACCGCTCGCTACCGGTGGCGCTGAGCGCGGTCGGCAGGCTCGGCACGTTCAAGATCCTGGACCAGGTCCTGCCCTACTTGCAGCGGCCCGAGAAGGAAATTCGCGTCGCGGCAATCGGCGCCGCGGCTCAGCTCGCGGGCGAGCACCAAGCGGACGCCGTGCGGCCGTACATCCAGCAGAGCGCGGCCGGCGCGGAAGAGACCGTCGTCCGGGCCGCGAACAAGGCGCTCCAGAAGCTCGACGGCCGTACGTCGGCGAGCGGCCGGTTCACGCAAACGGGCACGGGCGCCTCGGTCGGCGCAACCCCGACCGGGATCCCGATGTCGCAGGCCGCGCGCACGGCTGCCACCGCGCGTCCGGCTCCCCCGCCGGCGCCGGCCCCGCCTCCGCCGGTTGCCGCCACTTCGACGGCTCGCACGCTGCTCGTCGAAGGTCCGGACGACTCGATTCCGGAGACTCCGGCGGCCGAAGCGACGTCGTTCGACGTGGGCGCGCTGCAGGCCGGCGACATGATCGAGGGCCGCTACAAATACATCCAGAAGATCGGCAAGGGCGCGTTCGGCACCGTGGTGCTCGTCGAGGACACGGTGGTCGAGGAGCGTCTGATCCTCAAGTTCCTGAACGCGAACGTCGCCTCCGACGAGGAGATGCTGAAGCGCTTCGTGCACGAGCTCAGGTACTCGCGCCGGATCACGCACAAGAACGTGATCCGCATCTACGATTTCTTGTACATCGGCGGCGGCTACGCGATCTCGATGGAGTACTTCCCGTCGCACACGCTCGGCACCGAGATCGCCAACGAGAAGCCGATGCGGCCGGGCAAGGCCGTCGGCTACGCGGCCGACATCTGCATCGGCATGAGCGTCGCGCACCAGCAAGGCATCATCCATCGCGACCTGAAACCCGCCAACATCCTCATCAACGACGGGGGGCTGCTCAAGATCGTGGACTTCGGCGTCGCGGCCGCCGCCAAGAGCGGCGACACGCAACTCACGAAGACGGGCTACGTGATCGGCTCGCCGAAGTACATGGCCCCGGAGCAGATCCTGGGCAAGAAAGTCGACGAGCGCGCGGACATCTACAGCCTAGGCGTGATCATGTACGAGATGCTGGCCGGCACGCCGCCTTACAGCCGCGGCGACCATATGTCGGTCATGTATCAGCACGTCCAGGGCAAGGCGCAAGCGTTGCACGAGGCGAACTCCGGCATCCCGCGCGAGCTTTCCGACGTGATCGGCAAGACGATGCAGGTGGACAAAGCCAAGCGCTACGGGTCGATGGAGGAGCTGCGCGTGGCGCTCCTCGCGGCGACCGCCGGCGTCCAATGAGATCCCATGGCGCGCATTGATGCCTTCCTGAAGCTCGGCCTCGCGCAAGGGTGCTCCGACATTCACCTCGCGGTCGGCATCCCCCCGATGCTGCGGTTGCACGGCGATCTCATGCCGATCAAGTTCCGCGATCTGGGCGACACGGAGCTCGAGGGCTACGTCGACGAGATCCTGACGATATCGCAGAAAGAAAAGTTCCGCGGCGGCAACGACCTCGACTTCTCGTACGTCAGCGCCGACGGCGGCCGGTTCCGCGTCAACGTGTTTCGCAAGGTCACGGGCGTCGGCGCAACGTTCCGCAACATTCCGAGCCAGATCCCGTCGCTCGAGCGGCTCGCGCTACCGCCCGTGATCCAGAAGTTTTGCGATCTGCACCAGGGCATGGTGCTCGTGACGGGCTCCACGGGTACGGGCAAGTCCACGACGCTCGCGGCGATGATCGATCACTTGAACACCACGAGCAATCTCAACATCATCAGCCTCGAGGATCCGATCGAGTTCGTGCACAGCAGCAAGCGCTCGCAGGTGATTCAGCGCGAGCTCGGCACCCACATCCCAAGCTTCGCCGAAGGCGTCCGAGCCTCGCTTCGCGAGGACCCCGACGTAATCCTCGTCGGCGAGCTCCGCGACGGCGAGACCATCAGCATGGCGATGACGGCCGCGGAAACCGGCCACCTGGTGCTCGGCACGTTGCACACCACGAGCGCCGTCAAGTCGATCGACCGCGTCATCGACGCATTGCCCGCCGACCAGCGCGAGCAGACCAAGAGCTTCCTTGCGCACAGCCTGCACGCGGTGGTCACGCAGAACCTCATCAAGACGCCGGACAACCGGGGCCGGCGCGCCGTCGTCGAGATCATGATCATGAATCGCGCGATCGCGAAGCTCATCATGACCGACCAAACGCATCAGATCCCGGCGCAGCTGCAAACCGGCAAGGACGTGGGCATGCAGATGATGGATCAGGCCTTGCTCGCCGCGATCGCCGCGAAGCAGGTGGACCCCGACGACGCCTATCGTTACGCCGTCGATCGCAAGAAGTTCGAGCGGTTTGTCACCGACACCACGGTGCTGCCGAGCAGCGCGAGCCCGGGGTGACGACTTTATGTCGCTGATCGAAGACTTCCTGCGCAGCATGCAGATGCGCAAGGGTTCCGATCTTCACGTGGTCTCCGGCGACCCCCCGCGCATGCGCGTGCACGGCGACCTGATCACGCTCGACAACCAAAAACTCGACGTCGAGGAGCTCCGCGCGGAGCTCCTCGGCATCATGACCGACCCGTCGCGCCGGCAATTCGAGCAGCACGACTCCGCGGACTTCGCCTATTCGATTCCCGATGTCGCGCGCTTCCGCGTGAACGTGTTCCGGCACTTGAACGGCATCGGCGCCGTGTTCCGGGGAATTCCGTCCAAGGCACTGACGCTCGAGGAGCTCAAGATGCCGAAGGCGCTGCACGACTTCTCGACCGCGACGCGCGGCCTGATTCTCGTCACCGGCAAGACGGGCTCGGGCAAGTCGACGACGCTCGCCGGCGTGATCGACGCGATCAACAGCCGGCTGAAGGGCCACATCCTCACGATCGAGGACCCGGTCGAGTTCGTGCACCAACGCAAGCAGTGTCTCATGAGCCAGCGCGAGGTCGGCGTCCATAGCCCGTCGTTCTCCGATGCGCTGCACTCCGCGCTGCGCGAGGACCCCGACGCGATCCTCGTCGGCGAGCTCCGCGACCTCGAGACGATGAGCACCGCGCTGACGGCCGCGGAGATGGGCGTGCTCGTGATGGGCACGCTGCACACCAACGGCGCCGCGCCCACGATCGACCGCGTCGTCAACATGTTCCCGTCCGACAAGCAGGATCACGTCCGCAACATGCTCTCGACGTCGCTGCGCGGCATCGTCTCGCAGCAGCTCTTGAAGAAGAAGGACGGCACGGGGCGAGTGGCCGCGCTCGAGATCCTGATCAACACCTCGGCCGCCGCGAACCTCATTCGACAAGGCAAGCTCGAGCAGCTCGAGAACGTCATGCAGTCGAGCGGACGCGACGGCATGTGCACGATGGACGGCTCGCTCCGCAGGCTCTACGACGAAGGCGCCATCTCCGGCGAAGAGGCCTACTTGAACGCGTTCGACAAGTCGAAGTTCGAGCAGATCAAAGAAATCGCCTGACGCCGCACTTCCGCCATCCTTGGCGGTCAGCCGCAACCCGATGGCATAATGCGCCCGAGCGCGCTGACCGCGCCGGCCCCATGGGTTGCGGAGCCTTTCTCACTTGAGTTCCAAGCGCAAGATCCTCGTCACGTGCGCGTTGCCGTATGCGAACGCGTCGCTGCACATCGGCCACGTCGTCGAGCACGTCCAGACCGACATCTGGGTGCGATTCCAGCGGCTGCGCGGAGCGCAGTGCTGGTTCGTCTGCGCGAGCGACGCTCACGGCACGCCCACGATGCTGCGCGCGGCGCAGGAAGGCGTTGACGCGGAGCAGCTCATCAGACGCGTGAGCGACGCTCATCGCAAGGATTTCGAAACGTGGCGGATCAGCGTCGACAGCTACACGACAACGCACGACGCGGAAAACGAGCAGCTCACCAACGAGCTCTACCGCCGGCTCGCCGCGCGTGACCTGATCGCGCGCAAGGTCATCGCGCAGGCCTACGACCTCGAGCGCGCGATGTTCCTGCCCGACCGCTACGTGCGCGGCACCTGCCCCTATTGCGGCACTCCCGACCAGTACGGCGACTCGTGCGAGAACTGCGGGCAGACCTACTCGCCGCTCGAGCTCAAGGACCCGGTATCGACACTGTCGGGCACCAAGCCCGCGGTCCGCGAGTCCGAGCACCTGTTCTTGAAGCTCGCGCCGTTTCATGACGAGCTCCGCGAGTGGGTGGGGAAGCACGTCGACGCGGCGATCGCGCGCAAGCTCGAGGAATGGTTCAAGGCAGGACTCAAGGACTGGGACATCTCGCGCGACGCGCCCTACTTCGGCTTCCGGATTCCCGGCGAGCGCGACAAATATTTTTACGTGTGGTTCGACGCGCCCATCGGCTACCAGGCGAGCTTCCTCGCCCTCTGCCGACGCACGGGGCTCGATTTCGGAGAGTTCTGGGACTTAGGCAGCCAGGTCGAGCTCTATCACTTCATCGGCAAGGACATCCCGTACTTCCACGCGCTGTTCTGGCCGGCGATGCTGTCGGGCGCGGGCTATCGAAAGCCGAGCGGCCTGTTCGTGCACGGCCACTTGACCATCGACGGCAAGAAGATGTCGAAGCGCAGCGGCACGTTCATTCCGGCCGCGATCTTCGCGAAGCACCTCGACCCCGACTACTTGCGCTACTACTACGCGTCCAAGCTCTCCGCCGCGGCCGACGACCTCGACTTGAACCTCGCCGACTTCGTCGCGAAGGTGAACTCCGACCTCGTCGGCAAACTCGTGAACATCGCGAGCCGCTGCGCCGGGTTCGTGCACCGGCTCGGCGACGGCCGCCTCGCGACCGTGCTGCCCGACGCCAGGCTCTACGCCGAGTTCGCCGCTGCGGCCGACACGATCGCCGACGACTTCGAGAAGCGCGAATACTCGCGCGCCGTACGCACGATCATGGCGCTCGCGGATCGCGCGAACCAATACATCGACGAGCGCAAGCCGTGGCTGCTCGCGAAGAATCCCGGCGCCGCGGCCGAGGTCGTCGGTGTTTGCACGCTCGGCCTCAATCTGTTCCGCGCGCTGATCGTCTATCTCAAGCCGATCCTGCCGGCCGTCGCGGCGCGCGCGGAGCAACTGCTCGGCGGCCGCGAGCTCGTGTGGGACGACGCCGCCACTCCGCTGCTCGGCACCGCGATCGCGCGCTTCGAGCCGCTGCTCCAACGTGTCGACGAGAGCTCGGTCGCGGCAATCCTCGAGGACACGCGGCAAGCGATCGAGGCCGCCGCAGCCCCACCGCCCGCCGCACCGCCCGGCGGCGCTCAACCCGCCGTTGCCGCGCCGGCGTCCGCGGCAAAGCCGACACCGGCGGCCCCGCCGGCGTCCGCCGCGGCGGCCGCGCCGTCGGCGCCGGGCGAGATCGACCTCGATCAGTTCCTGAAAACCGACCTGCGCGTCGCGCGCGTCGTCGAGGCGAGCCTCGTCGAGGGCGCCGACAAGCTGCTGCGCCTCACGCTCGACGCCGGCGCCGAGCAACGAACCGTGTTCGCCGGGATTCGCAGCGGCTATGAGCCCGCGGAGCTCGTCGGCAAGCTCGTCGTGCTCGTGGCGAACTTGGCGCCGCGCAAGATGCGCTTCGGCATATCGCAGGGCATGGTGCTCGCGGCGAGCGCCAAGGGCGAAGGCGTGTTCCTGCTCTCCCCCGACAGCGGCGCGAAGCCGGGCATGAAAGTGAGCTGAGCCATGACGGAGCTCATGCTGATCGTGGTCGGGGCCGCGCTCGTCAACAACTTCGTGCTCGTGCAGTTCCTCGGCGTGTGCCCGGCGATGAGCGCCGCTCGACGAATCGAGGGCGCCGTCGGCATAGGGCTCGCCACCGGGCTCACTCTCACGATCGCGTCGGGCGCGAGCTATGCCGTCGACCGGCTCGTGCTGCAGCGCTTCGACGTGCAGCAGCTGCGGCTCGTGTCGTTCGTCGTGGTCGTCGGCTTGGCCGTGCAGGCCACGGATCTCCTGATTCGCCGCTTCTCCCCGCTCCTGCACCGCGTGCTCGGCATCTACATCCCGCTCGTCGCGGGCAACTGTGCGGTGCTCGGCGTGGCGCTCCTCAACTCCGGGGCGAGCCGCAGCCTCGTCGCCGCCTTGTTCTACGGCGCGGGCGCGTCGCTCGGGTTCGCGCTCGCGCTCGCGCTGCTCGCGGGCATCCGCGAGCGCCTCGAGCATGCCGACGTGCCCTCCCCGTTTCGCGGCGCGTCGATCGTATTCGTAACGGCCGGCATCCTGTCGCTCGCCTTCTTGGGCTTCGCGGGCTTCGCCCGGCTCTGAGATGGCCTCCGCGGTCATCTCACTTGGCCATTTACGTCGCGGTGGCGGCGGCCGCACCGCCGCTACTACGCGCATCGTGCGGCCAAAGTGAGACACCGCAGGTTTGGTGACGGCTAGTGCGCTTCGAGCTCGCACCCGCCCCGCACGCTCCCCCGGTGAGCAGAGTGCCGCTCGTGATGCGGCGCGTGCTCTACGCTCTCGCGCCGGCGGCAATCGTCTACACGGGGTTCTTCGGCTGGGGGCTCGTGATCAACTTCGCGATCGCGGCGATCGCCGCGCTGCTCACCGAAGGGGCGATCCTGCGCCTGCGCGGCCGCAGCACGCGCCAGGCTTTGAACGACGGCAGCGCGCTCGTCACAGCCGCGCTCCTCTCCTTCGCGCTGCCGCCGCTCGTGCCGTTCTGGATCCCGGCCTTCGGTGCGATCGTCGCGATCACGCTCGCGAAGCAGATCTTCGGCGGCCTCGGCAAGAACCCGTTCAACCCGGCGATGGTCGGCTACGTGTTCCTGCTGGTGTCGTTTCCGGTCGAGATGACCCACTGGACGCCGCCCCGCATGGGCGACCTCGACTACGAGTACCTGAGCTTCGCGGGCTCGTTGAATTACTCGCTCACCGGGCGCCTGCCCGCGGGCGTCGACGTGGATGCGTTGACTCGCGCCACGCCTCTCGACCTCGTGAAGGAGGGATTGCGCGCCGCGCGAGCGTTCGAGGAGATTCGCGGCGGCTCGCTGTTCGGCGACTTCGGCGGACGAGGCTGGGAGTGGGTCGCGAATCTCATCGCGCTCGGGGGCTTCTACCTGCTCTACACCGGCACGATCCGCTGGCAGATTCCCGTCGCGGTGTTCGCGGGCTTGCTCGTGCCCGCCACGGCCCTCTATGCGTTCGACCCGAGCCGCTACGCGGGGCCCGGCTTTCACCTCTTCAGCGGGGCGAGCATGCTCGGGGCGTTTTTCATCGCCACCGATCCCGTGTCGGCGGCGACGACCGACCGGGGCCGGCTCGTCTACGGCGCGGGGATCGGGTTGCTCGCCTACGCGATCCGCACCTGGGGAGGCTATCCCGACGGTATCGCGTTTGCCGTGCTGCTGATGAACGCCGCCGCTCCGCTCATCGATCGTTACACGCGCCCGCGGATCTATGGACGGACCTAAGGGCAACGTGCTTCTCACGCTGCTGGCGGTCGCGACCTTCGCCGCGGCCGGCGCCTACTCGATCGGCGCGAGCCACGACTTCAGCAAGGACCGGATCGCGGCCAACCAGCGCGCGCGGCTGATCACTAGCCTGAACAGCGTGCTCGATCCGAGCCTGCGCTCGCACGACTTGCGAACCGTGCAGCTCGCGGTCGCCGATCGCGCCCTGCTCGGCAGCGCCGAGCCCGTGGACGTGTTCGTAGTCTTCGACGCCGGGCAACCGGTGGCGGCGATCTTCGCGAGCGTGGCGCCCGACGGCTACAACGCGCCGATCGGCTTGCTGATCGGCGTGTCGAGCTCGGCCACGCTCACCGGCGTGCGGCCCGTGAGCCATCGCGAGACCGCCGGCCTCGGCGACCGGATGGAGCCCGCCAAGAGCGGCTGGATACTGCGCTTCGACGGCGCGAGCCTCGACCGGCCGCCGCGCGAGCGCTGGGCCGTCGACAAGGACGACGGCGACTTCGACTCGCTGTCCGGCGCCACGATCACGTCGCGAGCCGTGGTCAAGGCCGTGAAGAACACGCTGCTATACTTCGAGCAACACCGTGACGAGATCTTCCGCGACGCCGCCGCGCGGGCCGCCGATGCAAACGCAAACTGACTTGCGAACCGTGCTCGCCACCGGCCTCTGGCGGAACAACGCCGTGCTCGTGCAGCTGCTCGGCCTCTGTCCGTTGCTCGCCGTGACGACGTCGGTCGTCAACGGCCTCGCGCTCGGGCTCGCGACCGCGGCGGTGCTCACCGTCGGCAGCGCACTGGTCGCGCCGCTCCGCGGCGCGCTGCTGCCGATCGCGCGCGTGCCGCTCTACGTGCTCATCACGGCGTCGCTCGTGACCTGCATCGACCTGCTGAGCAACGCGTTGCTCGACGATCTGCACGAACGGCTCGGAATATTCATCCCGCTGATCGTGACGAACAGCGCGGTGCTCGCACACGCGGAAACCATCGCCTCGCAGCGCGGCCCGATCGCGGCGACGCTCGCGGGCTTGTCGACAGGCTTGGGCTTTCTCGGCGTGCTCGTGACGCTCGGCGCGCTGCGCGAGCTGCTCGGCCATGGCACGCTGCTCGCCGATCTACCACTGCTCTTCGGCGACCGGGCTGCAGGTTTTCACCTGGCCCTGCCGTTCGACGGGATGCACGTGGCGGTGTTGCCGCCCGGCGCGTTCTTCGGCACGGCCCTGCTCCTCGCGCTGTGCAATCTGCTCCGCCGGCACGACGCGCCTCGGCCGGCGGCCGTCGCGGAAAACAACGCCGCGGAATCCCCGCAGTGAACGCAGCGCGGCGCCGCAAGATCTACGAGCGCTTCGCCGCGGCCAATCCGGCGCCGACGACGGAGCTCGCGTATACGACGCCGTTCGAGCTACTCGTCGCCGTCGTGCTGTCGGCGCAGGCTACCGACGTCAGCGTCAACAAGGCCACGGCCGAGCTCTTCAAGGTCGCGAACACCCCGCAGGCGTTGTTCGACCTCGGCGAAACGCGGCTCAAGGGCTACATCAAGACAATCGGCCTGTTCAACAGCAAGGCCAAGAACCTCATACGGACGGCGCAGAGTCTCGTCACGGAGCACGGCGGCGCGGTGCCGCGCGACCGCGAGGCGCTCGAGGCGCTACCGGGCGTGGGCCGCAAGACCGCGAGCGTGGTGCTCAACACCGCGTTCGGCGAAGCCACGATCGCCGTCGACACGCACATCTATCGCGTCGCGAACCGCACTCGCCTAGCGCCCGGCGGCACCGTTCGCGAGGTGGAGGACGAGCTCGTGCGGGTGACGCCCGACGAGTTCAAGCGCAACGCGCATCACTGGCTGATCCTGCACGGTCGCTACGTCTGCAAGGCCCGTAGGCCCGCGTGTCCGACGTGCCTGATAGCAGACCTCTGCGAATACCCCGACAAGACACCCGCCGCGTGAGCGCGAAACGATGCGACCGAGGCTCAGTGGCGCTTCTTCGGCACGTAGAGATCGGTGATCGTGCCCTCGGCCGCCTCGGCCGAGAACGCGAGCGTCTCGGACAGCGTGGGATGCGGATGGATCGTGAGGCCCACGTCTTCCGCGTCGGCGCCCATCTCGATCGCAAGCGCGGCCTCCGCGATGAGGTCGCCCGCGTTGGTGCCGACGATGCCGGCGCCGAGTAGCCGTTTGGTCGTGCCGTCGAACAAGAGCTTCGTGAGGCCGTCGGAGCGGCCGAGCGTCAGCGAGCGCGCGCTCGCCACCCACGGGAACGAGCCCTTTTCGTAGGCCACGCCGCGCGCTTTCGCGTCTTCCTCGGTGAGACCCACCCAGGCGACCTCGGGATCGGTGTAAGCGACAGCCGGCACGACGCGCGCGTCGAAGAAGCTCTTGAGCCCCGCCGCGACCTCGGCCGCGACCTTGCCTTCGTGACTCGCCTTGTGCGCGAGCATCGGCTGGCCGACCACGTCGCCGATCGCGAAGATGTGCGGCACATTCGTGCGCTGCTGTTTGTCCACCGCGATGTAGCCGCGCTCGTTGACTTCCACTCCCGCTCGCTCCGCCGCGATGCGCCGGCCGTTCGGGCTTCGGCCGACGGCGACCAGCACGAGTCCGTAGACCTGCGGTTCCTTGGGCGCTTCGTCGCCTTCGAAATGCACGGTGATGCCGGCAGTTGCCGCCTCGAGCTTCGCGACCTTCGTGCCGAGCATGATCGCCTCGTAGCGCGCGCGAATCCGCTTCTCGAGCGGTTTCACGAGATCGCGGTCGCAGCCCGGCAAGAGCGTCTTCGTGAGCTCGACGACGGACACCTTCACGCCGAGCGCGTCGTACACGGTTGCCATCTCGAGACCGATGATGCCGCCGCCGATCACGAGCATGCGTTGCGGCAGCTCGCCGAGCTCGAGCGCGCCCGTCGAGTCGATGACGCGCGGATCGTTCGGCACGTTCGGCAGCACGGCAGGCTCGCTGCCGGCCGCGATGATGCACTGGTCGAACTCGAGCGTCTCGCGCGCACCGTCGCCGTCGATCTCGACCCGCTTTGCCGACGCGAACCGTGCGGTGCCGCGGATCACCTTGACCTTGCGCTGCTTCGCGAGCGTCTCGAGGCCGTTGGTGAGCTGACGGACCACTCCGCTCTTCCAATTGCGGAGCTTCAGCGTGTCGATCTGCGGCGCGCCGAACGCGATGCCGTGCGCGCCCATGTCGTGCGCTTCTTCGATCACGCGCGCCGCGTGCAGCAACGCCTTCGACGGGATGCAGCCGACGTTCAGGCACACGCCGCCGAGCGTGGGCCAGCGCTCGACGAGCGTGACCTCGAGGCCGAGGTCGGCCGCGCGGAATGCGGCGGTGTAGCCGCCCGGCCCGGCTCCAATCACGACGAGCCGCGGCCCGGCCGGCGCGGGCGTCGCGCGCGGAGTCGATGCCCCGGCCGGCTCCACCGGCACCGAGCTCGGCCGACGCGCCGCCGGACGCGCGCTCGATTCAGGGGCGCGTGACCCGCCGGCAGCGGTCGCGGAGGCTCCGGCCGACGCGCTTGCGCCTTGGGGCTTCGCCGATCCGGGGGCGGCCCCCGCCGACAACGCGGACTTCGCGGCGCCGGCCTGCGCCGGCCGCAGCGTGAGAATCAGGTCGCCGGCGGCGAGCTTCGCGCCGACCTTCACGGCCACCGACACGACCGTGCCGGCCTGCGGCGCCGGCACGTCCATCGAGGCCTTGTCGGTCTCGAGCGTGAGCAGCGGCGCCTCGGGCTCGATGGAGTCGCCCGGCTTCACGTGCACGTCGATGACGTCGACCGACGCGAAGTCCCCGAGATCGGGAACCCGCACCTCGACGTCGCTCACGGCGTGGCCTCCACGAGCTTGGAGGGATCGGCCAGGATCTCGCCGAGCCGCGTGGTGAAGCGCACGGCCTTGGCGCCGTCGATGACGCGATGGTCGTACGACAACGACAGCGGCAACATGAGCCGCGGCACGAACATCGAGCCGCGATACACGGGCTGCATCTGGCTGCGCGACACGCCCAGGATCGCAACTTCCGGAGCGTTGATGATCGGCGAGAAGAACCGCCCGCCGATACCGCCCAGGCTCGACACGGTGAACACGGCGCCCTGGATGTCGTCGGCCTGCAGACGTCCGGCGCGCGCGCGCTCGCTGAGCGTCGCCAACGCCTGCGCGAGCTCGTAGACGTCTTTCTTGTCGGCGTCGCGGATCACCGGCACGAGCAAGCCGTTCGGTGTGTCGGCGGCGAAGCCGATGTGCGTGTAGTGCTTGACGATCAAGCTCTCGCCGTCGGGCGCCAGCGACGATTTGAAGAGCGGCATCTCCGCGAGTGCGAGCACGCACGCGCGGATGATGAACGCGAGCGGCGTGAGCTTGATGCCGCGCTCTTGCGCCTGCTCCTTGAGCGCGGCGCGCTTTTCCTCGAGATCGGTGATGTCCGCCTCGTCGTGCTGCGTGACGTGCGGAATGTTCACCCAGCTCGCATGCAACCTCGGGCCGGAGATCTTCTGGATGCGCGTGAGCGGCTGGGTCTCGATGGGACCGTAACGCGCGAAGTCGATCACGGGAACGGCCGGCAGCGCCGCACCGCCGCCGCCGCGGCCTTGCATGATCTCCTTGACGAACGCCTTGACGTCGTCGGCGGTGACGCGGGCTTTGTGGCCCGAGCCGCGCACGCGGCCGAGCTCGACGCCGAGCTCGCGCGCGAGCTTGCGGACGGAGGGGCTCGCATGCGCCTCGCCGAAGCTCGTGGCCGTCGGCGCGATGGCGCTCGGCACCGCGGCCCGCGGCGCCTGCTTGCGCGGTGCAGGCGCGGCAGACGCCGCCGACGCCGACGGCGGCTGCCGTGTCGGTGCCGACTCGGTACGCGCCGGCGCAGAACCGGAAGCCGCCGTCGGCCGCAGCAGGAGCAGCGGGTCGCCGGCCGACACTTTGGCGCCCACGACGATCTTGAGCTCCACGATCTCGCCGGCTTCGGGCGCCGGCACGTCCATGCTCGCCTTCTCGGTCTCGAGCGTGACGAGGCCCTGCTCGGCCGCGACGCGATCGCCCGGCTTCACGAGCACGTCGATGATCTCGACGGCGCCGAAGTCGCCCAGGTCGGGCACGGTCACGATTCGCGGCGCGCCGTTGCCTGAAGGATCCGGCGCGGGCTGCTCGATCGTCGAGGCTTCGTCGCGGGGGGCCGCGGCAAGGCGCGGTTGTCGAACCGTGAGCTCGTCGCCCACCTCGGGCGCCGGCTGGCCGCCCGCTTCCGGCTCGAGCGACATGATCACGTGGCCCGTCGAGATGCGGTCACCCACCTTCACTTTGAGCTCGCCGACTCGGCCCGCAACCGGCGCCGGCACGTCCATCGTGGCCTTCTCGGTCTCGAGCGTGACGAGCCCCTGCTCGGCCTTCACCGACTCGCCGGGCTTCACGAGCACGTCGATGATCTCTACGTCGGCGAAATCACCAAGATCCGGTACGACGACTTCCACTTTTCGATCTGACGCGAGGGGTTAGAGCGTAACGGGATCGGGCTTCTCGGGATCGAGACCGAAGTCCGCGATCGTGGCCGCGACGGTTTGCTGATCGACGCCGCCGTCGTCGGCGAGCGCTTTGAGCGCGGCCACGACGATCGACTTGCGGTCGACCTCGAAATGCTGGCGCAGCGCTTCGCGGCCGTCGCTGCGCCCGTAACCGTCCGTGCCGAGCACGGTGTAGCGGCCCGGCACCCACTGGCGAATCTGGTCGGGCACCATCTTCATGTAGTCGGTGGCGGCAACGAACGGGCCCTTGCGGTCCGCGAAGCGCGTGGCGACGTAGCTCGTGCGCTTCGGCGACGTGGGATGCCGCTCGTTCCAACGCTCGACCGAGAGCGCCTCGCGCCTGAGCTCCGAGAAGCTCGTGACACTCCAGACGTCGGCCGGGATGCCGAAGCGTTCTTGCAACATCTCGGCCGCGGCGATAACCTCGCGCAATATCGTGCCCGAGCCCAGGAGCTGCACGCGCGCCTTGCCCTTGCCGCCCGTCGACAGCGGATACATCCCGCGCAGGATTCCGTCTTCCACGCCGGCGGCCATCGCCGGGTGCGCGTAGTTCTCGTTCATCACGGTGATGTAATAGAAGATGTTCTCCTGCTCCGCGTACATGCGGCGCAGGCCATCCTGGATGATCACCGCGAGCTCGTAGTTGAAGCACGGATCGTACGCGCGACAATTCGGGATGGTCGTCGCGACGAGCTGACTGTGGCCGTCCTGGTGCTGCAACCCCTCGCCGGCGAGCGTGGTGCGGCCCGCCGTGCCGCCGAGGAGGAAGCCGCGCGCCTGCATGTCGCCGCCGGCCCAGGCGAAGTCGCCGATCCGCTGGAAGCCGAACATCGAGTAGTAGATATAGAAAGGAATCATCTGCACGGCGTGATTCGAGTACGACGTGCCGGCCGCGATCCACGAGCAGAACGAGCCGCCTTCGTTGATGCCTTCCTCGAGAATTTGGCCCTGCTTGTCCTCGCGGTAATACGTGAGCTGGTCCGCGTCCTGCGGCGTGTAGAGCTGGCCGACCGACGAGTAGATGCCGATCTGGCGGAACAGGCCCTCCATGCCGAACGTCCGCGCCTCGTCGGGCACGATCGGCACGATCCGCGAGCCGATCGTCTTGTCGCGCAGCAGCGCGGTCAAGATCCGTACGAACGCCATCGTGGTCGAGAACTCTCGGTCGCCGCTGCCTTCGAGCTGGCCCTTGAAGAACTCGAGCCCCGGCACTTGCAACGGGTCCGCACGCGGGCGACGCACCGGCAACGAGCCGCCGAGCGCGGCGCGCCGGCTCTTCAGGTACTTCTGCTCTTCGCTGTCCTCGCTCGGCTTGAAATACGTGAGGCTAGCAATCTCCTCGTCGGAGATCGGCACGTGGAAGCGGTCGCGGAACATCTTGAGGTCGTCGTCGTCGAGCTTCTTCTTCTGGTGCGTGATGTTCTGGCCTTCGCCGGCCTCGCCCATGCCGAAGCCCTTGACGGTCTTCGCGAGGATTACGGTGGGCCGGCCTTCGTGATGGACGGCCTGGTGGTACGCCGCGTACACCTTGACGGGGTCGTGGCCGCCGCGATTGAGGTGCCAGATGTCCTCGTCGGACAAGTGCGCCACCATCGCCTTGAGCTCGGGATAGCGGCCGAAGAAGTGCTCGCGCGTGTACGCTCCGCCCTTCGCCTTGAACGCTTGGTACTCGCCGTCGACGCACTCCTCCATCGTCTTGCGAAGGAGGCCGTCGAGATCGCGCGCAAGCAACGGGTCCCAGCGTGAGCCCCAAACCACCTTGACGACGTTCCAGCCCGCGCCCTGATACGCGGCCTCGAGCTCTTGGATGATCTTGCCGTTGCCGCGCACCGGGCCGTCGAGACGCTGCAGGTTGCAGTTGATCACGAAGATCAGGTTGTCGAGCTTCTCGCGCACGGGCATCGTGATCGCGCCCATCGACTCGGGCTCGTCGGTCTCGCCGTCCCCCAAGAAGCACCAGATCTTGCGGTCCTGCGCCGGCAAGATTCCGCGATGCTCGAGATAGCGCATGAAGCGCGCTTGATAGATCGCCATCATGGGCCCGAGGCCCATCGACACGGTCGGGAACTGCCAAAACTCCGGCATGAGCCACGGATGCGGATACGAGGAGAGACCTATGCCGGGACCGACGACCTCCTGACGGAAGTGGTCGAGGTTATCTTTGTTCAAGCGTCCTTCGAGAAACGCTCGCGCATATATTCCCGGCGAAGAGTGACCCTGGAAGAACACGAGATCCCCGCCGTGACTGTCGGTGGGTGCCCGCCAAAAGTGATTGAAGCCGACCTCGTAGAGCGTGGCCGACGACGCGTAGCTTGCGATGTGGCCGCCGTATTCGGAGCTCTTGCGGTTCGCGTGCACCACCATCGCCATCGCGTTCCAGCGGATGTACGCCTCGATACGCCGCTCGATCGCGCGATCGCCGGGATACTCGGGCTGCTGGCCGACGGGGATCGTATTGAGGTACGCGGTGTTCGGGCTGTAGGGCAGATACGCGCCCGAGCGGCGCGCGTGCTCGATCATGCATTCGAGCAGGAAGTGCGCCCGCTCCGCGCCGTGCACTCTAAGAACGGAGTCGATCGACTCGAGCCACTCCTGCGTCTCCTCCGGGTCTAGATCGTCGCCACGGAGTGCGAACAACGGCAGTGGTCTTGCGGTTGCCATAGCACACTGTACTCCATTACCCCTTCGCTGATCAGGAGGCCCGCGGTTCCGAAGGACCTCGTGAATGACGATGGGTCGGCGTCGATCGTCCGAAGATGCTCTCTAGATTTCTGCTAGGATGCGAGCCCGGCTAAACGACCCGCGGGACTCGCCAACTCCCAGCGGCGCTTATGATCGGGGTTTGCCGAAAGCCGGTCAAGGCAAGCCGGGGCATCACGCGCACCGCAACGATGGATCTACCCGAGTTCACGCCGCTCCGAATCACGCAGAGCACGCAGCGGATTACTCGCGGCTCGCTCGACGCTTTCGATCACGTCATCGTCGTCGTGCCGAAGCATCCGCCGCCGCGTTGGGCGCAGAAGCTGCCGCGCGGCCGGCAGCTCGAGCAGCTTCTCGCGAAAACCTCGCGCCGCGGCGACGACTTCGCAAGCACGCGCGCGGACAACGCGCGCTCGACGGGCATCACGATCGCTGCGTTCGAGGCGACCTCACCGTTCGCGGCGTTGACCTGGGCGCGCAAAGCCGTCGCGGAGGCGCAGCGCGACAAGCCGGCGACGCTCGGCATCGTGCCGCTCGGCTTCGACGACGGCCGGTCGGCGTCCGGATTGGCGGCGCTCGTGGCCGCGGCGCACGCCGCCGCGTTCGAGCTGCCGACGTTCCGCACCACCCCGGCGCGCGGCGGGTCGCGGCTGCGAGCGCTCAAAGTGCTCGGCGCGCCGGAGCCGTTGGACCTCGCGGCAGCCGCGGCGCACGCGCTCGGCAACAACACGGCGCGTTGGTTCACCGCGCTACCGCCGAACGTGCTCACGGCAACGACCTATCGCGACGCGCTCGCGAAGCTGGCGAAGAGCCACTCGTTGCTCTTCGAGTTCCTCGACGAGGCCGCGCTCAAGAAGCTCGGCGCCGGGGCGTTTCTCGCGGTCGCGCAGGGCAACGGCGCACGCGACGCGGGCATCGCGCACCTCGGCTATCGGCCGTCGCGCGGCGCACCGCCCGGAGTCGCGTTGGTGGGCAAGGGCATCCTCATGGACACCGGCGGCACCAACTTGAAACCGTTCAAGGGCATGCTCGACATGCACTACGACATGCAGGGCAGCGCGGTCGCGCTCGGCGCACTGCTCGCGCTCGCGCAGCTGCGGGCGCCCTACTCCGTCGACGCGTGGCTCGCGATCACCGAGAACCGCATCGGCCCGAGCTCCTACAAGTCGCAGGACCTCGTCTACGCGGCGAACGGTACAAGCATCCAAGTGATCCACACGGATGCCGAGGGCCGCATGGTGCTCGCGGACACGCTCGCACTCGCCGCGCGCGCGCACCCGCGCGTGATCGTCGACTACGCGTCGCTCACCGCAGCCTGCATGTATGCGCTCACGCAGCGCTACTCCGGCGTGTTCTCCAACCGCGCGGCAGCCAACGGCGTGCTCACCGACGCGGGCGTCGCAAGCGGCGAGCGCGTGTGGCCGTTTCCGATGGACGAGGACTTCGACGAGCTGCTCAAGAGCGACGTGGCCGACGTCAAGCAATGCACGGTCGAAAACGAAGGCGACCACATTCTCGCAGCGCGCTTCCTGAATCGCTTCGTGCCGGCCGACGTGCCGTGGATTCACGTCGATCTCAGCGCCGGCCAGCACAAGGGCGGGCTGGCGCACGTGCCCACCGAGGTCACGGGTTTCGGGGCGCGTCTCACGATCGAGCTGCTGCGCGGCGAGGACGCGAGCCTCGGTGAGCTTACGCGGCGGCTGTCGTCGTGACCGACGTGCAAGACGCAGTGGAGGCGCCGGCCGAAAACGCCGGCACGCCGATGTCGGGGCGCTTCCGCGGCTTCCTCCCGGTGATCGTCGACGTAGAGACCGGCGGATTCAACTCGGCCACCGACGCGCTACTCGAGGTCGCGGCCGTCTTGGTTCGCTTCAACGCGGCGGGCGATCTCGAGCCGTGGGAGAGCCATCGGTATCTCGTGAAGCCGTTCGAGGGATCGAGACTCGATCCGGCGTCGCTGCAGATCACCGGCATCGACCCTTTCCATCCGCTGCGCCCTGCGCTCGACGAAGCCGACGCGCTCCGCGCGCTGTTCCAAGAGGTGCGCAAAGAAGTCAAGCTGCAGAGTTGCAGCCGCGCCGTCCTCGTTGGCCACAATTCGTTCTTCGACGTGCAGTTCTTGAACGCGGCTGTCGAGCGCACGGGCGTCAAGCGCAACCCGTTTCACCCCTTCTCGAGCTTCGACACGGCCACGCTCGCCGGCGTCGCGTTCGGTCAGACCGTGCTCGGACGCGCCGTCGTCGCGGCCGGGTTCGAGTGGCACGACGACCGCGCGCACTCGGCGCTCTACGACGCGGAGATGACCGCGAAGGTCTTCTGCACGGTGGTGAACCGCTTCCGCCCGGTCTACGAGGCCAAGAACGCGGGAAAGCCGGCAGGGTCTGACCCCATTCCGCTCGCCGCCGCCGGGGAGAACGCCGCGCCGTCCGGAATGGGGTCTGACCCTAAACGTTGAGGGCTACTGCGCCTGAGGCGCGGTGACCACGCTCTCGAGGATCTGCTTGAGCTCGCCCGACTCGTAGAGCTCGACCGCAATGTCGCACCCCCCGATGAGCTCGCCGTTGATGTAGAGCTGCGGGAACGTGGGCCAATTCGAGTAGCGCTTCAAACCTTCGCGGATCTCGGGATCCTCGAAGATGTTGATGTAGGCAAATTTCGCACCGGCGGCGCGCAGAACACCGACCGTCTTCGCCGAGAACCCGCATTGCGGGAAGTCCGGAGTGCCTTTCATGTAGAGCAACACGGGATGGCTCTCGAGCTGTTTCTTGATCCGTTCGTTGACGTCCATTGCGCTCAGTTCTCCATTCGTTCGATCACGCAGCTCCACTCGCATTGTCAAGCCGAGATTTCCCCGGTCGACTCGTTGAACTGCATCGCTATCTCTCCTATTCTTCTCCGGTCTTCGAACCGGGGCAAGCCCCGGCCGAACGACGGTCTTTCGAGAACAAAAAGCCTGTATTGCACCGGGAGGTCCAATGAATCCACTGAAGACCATCAAAGGCACCATCGGTGCCGGCGTAGTGCTTGCGATCGTGCTCGCGCTGATCGTGGCGCTCGCGGGCAACGGCGTGCGATTCAACGTGCCGAGCTTCCTCATCTGGTTGCACGTTCTCGCGGGCATCACCTGGATCGGGCTGCTCTACTACTTCAACTTCGTCCAAGTGCCGGCCCTCGCTCAAGCCGCGTCTGACCAGGGCGGTCCCGGCGGCGCGGGCATCACCAAGTACGTCGCGCCGCGCGCGCTTCTCTGGTTCCGGTGGGGCGCGGTTTTCACGTGGCTCACGGGCGCGTCCTATCTCGGCCACACGGGCCTGCTGCTCGACGCGTTTACGCTCGGGATGCGCAGCAACGGCTCGCTCCAAGGCACGTTCATCGGCGTCGGCGCCTGGCTCGGCACGATCATGCTATTCAACGTTTGGGTGTTCATCTGGCCGAACCAGAAGAAGGTGCTCGGCTTGGTCGAGGCTACGGCCGAGCAAATTGCACAAGCGCGCAAGACCGCCTTTACGGCGTCGCGTCTCAACACGGTGCTGTCAATTCCGATGTTGATGAGCATGGTGAGCCTCGGGCACGCCGGCTTCTTCCTCTAACACCGCGATCCAGCAACAACGAGGACCCGGCAAGCCCGCGCTTCCGGGTCCTTTTCGTCTCACCAACCGTCGATCAATGCCGTACCCCCTTCCGAACGACGTCGCGAAGGTGGTGGCGGGCGCCCTCGCCGAGGACATCGGCAGCGGCGATCTTACGGCCGCCCTGGTCGACCCCAAGACCCACGCGACGGCGCACGTCGTTGCCCGCGAGCCCGCGACGCTCTGCGGGTGCGCGTGGTTCGACGAAGTGTTCCGGCAGCTCGACCGCGGCGTGACCGTCGCGTGGCGCGCAACCGACGGACGTCAAATCGCCGCGGACTCGATCGTCTGCGAGCTCCGCGGGCCGGCGCGCAGCCTCGTCACGGGCGAGCGCACGGCCCTCAACTTCCTGCAGATGCTGTCGGGGACGGCAACGGCGACGCACAAGCTCGTGGAGCTGCTCGCGGGAACGTCGGCGCGGCTACTCGACACGCGCAAGACGCTGCCAGGCTTGAGGCTCGCGCAGAAGTACGCGGTCCGCTGCGGCGGCGGCACGAATCATCGGATCGGTCTCTTCGACGCCGTGCTGATCAAAGAGAACCACATCGCCGCCGCCGGTGGGCTCACCGCAGCGGTGCGTCGTGCGCGCGCGAGCTCACCCCACGTGCCGCTCGAGGTCGAGGTCGAGAACCTCGCGCAGCTCGCGGAGGCGCTCGACTGCGATGCGGACCGCATCATGCTCGACGACTTCCCGCTCGACGAGATGCGCAAGGCCGTCGCGCTGCGCGACGGTCGCGCGGGGCCGCGTAAGGAGCTCGAGGCCTCCGGCAGCCTGACCGCCGAGACGCTCCGCGCAGTCGCTGCCACCGGCGTCGACTTCATCTCTTCCGGCGCCATCACCAAGCACCTCCGCGCCATCGACTTCTCGATGCGCTTCCTCTAGTCACCCGCATCGCTGAAACGGCGCATTGGCGACTCCGGCATAGCACCTGCGCCGCGGCACGCGACTTCGCCGGCCTTCGGCCGGTTCCCTCGCCACGGCGCTGTTCGCCGGGGCCCAAAACGCGGTCGTTCGGTTGTTCCGCTACGTAGTGGCGGTGTGCCGCCGCGTTTTGGGTGCTCGCCTGCGGCTCGCACCCGGGCGCTGCGCGCCCGGGCTCCTGCGGCTCACGGCGCTGTGGCTCGGCTCGTCGCTACCGCCGCGACGCAGGTGCTATGCCGGAGTCGCCAATGCGCCGTTTCGCCCACCGTCGCGCTTCGCCTTCGCGCCGGAGAAGATCGCGCTGCGCTCGACGCAACGCAGTCTTCGTCGGTGCGGCGGCGCGGCATGCCTCCGCCGCGGCGGTAGCAACGAGCCGAGCCACAGCGCCGAGAGCCGCGGAGCCCCGGGGCGCGAAGCGCACCGGGGTGCGAGCCGCAGGCGAGCACTCAAAACGCGGCGGCACACCGTCTCTTACGTGCGCGACGACCAAGCGACCGCGTTTTGAGCCCCGGCGCACGCCGTGGCGAGGGAACC
>DASQOL010000006.1:0-17865 GCA_035644475.1 Gammaproteobacteria bacterium
CGGCGAGTGGCGCGAGCCGGGCTGCTCGATGTGCATCGCGATGAACGGCGACAAGGTAGCGCCCGGTCAGCTCGCGGTGAGCACGAGCAACCGCAACTTCGAAGGCCGCCAAGGCAAGGGCGCGCGCACCGTGCTCGCGAGCCCGATCACGGCCGCGGCGTCGGCGATCAAAGGCGCGATCACCGATCCGCGCGAGCTCATGCCTCTTCAGTAGCTCGAGCACAGAGATGGAACCGGTCAAGCAAATTCGTTCGAAGACGGTCGTCATGCCCAACGTGGACATCGACACCGATCAGATCATCCCCGCGCGGTTTCTCACAACCACGACGAAGGTAGGCCTCGGCAAGCAGCTGTTCTTCGACTGGCGCTACGCGCCCGACGGCTCCGACAAGCCGGAGTTCGTGTTGAACCGCCCGGAGAACCGCGGCGCCGCGATCCTCGTCGGCGGTCACAACTTCGGCTGCGGGTCGTCGCGCGAGCACGCGCCGTGGGCCCTGCTCGACTTCGGTATTCGCGTGGTCGTGAGCACCGAGATCGCCGACATCTTTCGCAGCAACTCGCTGAAGAACGGTCTCGTGCCGGTCATCGTGGACAAAGAGAGTCACGCGTGGCTGCTCGCGAATCCGGGCCTCGAGGCCACCGTCGACGTCGCGAGCGCGACGCTGACCGCGGGCGGCAAGCGGATCCCGTTCCCGATCGACAAGTTCTCGCGCTATTGCCTGTTGAACGGCGTCGATCAGCTCGGCTACCTCCGCGAGCACGAGGCCGACATCGCGCGCTACGAGGCTGCGCACGCATGACGCACAAGATCGTGGTCCTGGCCGGCGACGGCGTCGGCCCCGAAGTCACGTCGCAAGCGGTACGCGTGCTCGAAGCCGCGGCCGATCGCTACGACCTCGATCTACAATTCGACGAGCAACTGCTCGGCGGCGTTGCCTACGACGCCACCGGCTCGCCGTTCCCCGAGGCGACGCTCAAGGCAGCCAAGGCGTCGACTGCCGTGCTGCTCGGCGCCGTCGGCGGGCCGAAGTGGGACGCCGCTCCGCCGAAGCTGCGGCCGGAGCAGGGCCTGCTCGGCATCCGCAAGGCGCTGGGTCTGTTCGCGAACCTCCGCCCGGTTACTACGATTCCGGAGCTCGCGGCGGCCTCGCCGCTCAAGCCCGAGAAGCTCCGCGGCGTCGACATCATGGTGATCCGCGAGCTCACGGGCGGCATTTACTTCGGCAAGCGCGATCGCACCGAGACGTCCGCGTTCGACACCTGCGAGTACAGCGTCGGCGAGATCGAGCGCGTCTGCCGCGTGGCCGGCAAGCTCGCGATGGGCCGCCGCAAGAAGGTCACGTCGGTGGACAAGGCCAACGTGCTCGACACGTCGCGGCTCTGGCGCGACGTCGCGACTCGGGTGTTCCGCGACGAGTTTCCGGAGCTCACGGTCGAGCACCTGCTCGTCGACGCCGCGGCCATGCATCTTCTCAGCCGGCCGGCCGATTTCGACGTGATGGTCACCGAGAACATGTTCGGCGACATCTTGACCGATGAGGCGTCGATGCTCGCGGGCTCGATGGGTCTGCTACCCTCCGCGTCGCTCGGCGACGGCGGCCCCGGGCTCTACGAGCCGATCCACGGGTCGGCGCCGGACATCGCGGGCAAGGGAGTTGCCAATCCGTGCGGCACGATCCTGAGCGCCGCCATGCTGCTCAGGCACAGCTGCAAGGCCGAGGCGGCCGCGGCGGCGATCGAGACGGCGGTCGGCGCGGCTTTGAAGGCGGGCGCCCGCACCCGCGACATCGCGGCTCCCGGAGCTAAAGACTCGCTCGGCACCAAAGCCTTCACGGACGCCGTCCTAAAGCATCTTTCCTAGCGGTTCGTTGGCGCGAGCCCCTTGACGCGCTTTAGAGAATCGAATTAAAGTACTAATGTAATAGCACGCTATTACATTAGCGCGCTATCACATGACCAAGGACTACGAAGAAAGCGCCGCTCGACGCGCTTTAGAGATCCAAATTTGAAGACTAATCGTGGGTTGTCTGCACGCACCGCGGCACGGGCCGAGCAAGGGCTCTATCGGGCCATCTTGAGCCTACGGACGGAGGCCGAGTGCGAGCAGTTCTTCGCGGACCTATGCACGCCCGCGGAGCTCGAGGCGCTCGTCGATCGCTGGGCGGTCGTGAAGTACCTCCAGGACGGCCTCCCCTACCGCAAGATTCACGAGATCACGGGCGTGTCCGTCACCACGATCGGGCGCGTCGCCAGGTTTCTCACCGGCGGCAACGGCGGCTATCAAACCGCGCTCAAACGGTTGAGCCCGCTCTGACGAAAGGATTTGAGACCATGCGCCACACGAGCGACGCACGCATCAAGATCGCGGTCCAGAAGTCGGGCCGGCTCACCGAGCACTCGATGGAGCTCCTCGTGCGCTGCGGCTTGAGCTACTCGCGCGGCAAGGACCAGCTGATCTGCTTCGGCGAGAACATGCCGGTCGACGTGCTGCTCGTTCGCGACGACGACATTCCGCGGCTCGTGCAAGAGGACATCTGCGACCTCGGCATCGTCGGCCTCAACATCATCGAGGAACGACGGCTCGAGATGCTCGAGCAAGGCAAGACCGAGCTCTTCACCGAGCTGAGCCGCCTCGACTTCGGCCAGTGCCGGCTGTCGTTCGGGGTACCCGACGGCGAGCGCTACGACGGCCCGCGCTCGATGCAAGGCAAGCGCATCGCGACGACGTATCCGCGGATCCTGCGCGCCTACCTCGCGCGCCACGGCGTCGAGGCGCAGATCATCTCGTTCTCCGGCGCCGTCGAAATCGCGCCGAGCTTGGGCAAAGCCGATCTCATCTGCGACCTCGTGTCGAGCGGGTCGACATTGCGGGCCCACAGTCTGTACGAAGCGGGTACGATTCTCGACAGCCGCGCGGTGCTCATCCAGACGCCGGCCCCGCTCGCGCCCGACAAGGCCAAGTGGCTGCAGCGCCTCTTGCAGCGGATCCAGGGCGTGCTGCAGGTGAAGGAGAGCAAGTACATCATGCTGCACGCTCCGCGCTCCGCGCTGAAGGCGATCACCGCCCTGCTGCCCGGCAGCGAGTCTCCCACGATCATCCCGCTCGAGGGTCGCGACGACAAAGTCGCCGTGCACGCCGTATGCCGCGAGAATGTGTTCTGGGAGACGCTGGAGCAGCTCAAGGAGGCCGGCGCGAGCTCCATGCTCGTGTTGCCGGTCGAGAAGATGCTGTCGTAGGCCGCGCGATGCGATCGTACGTCTGGAAAGACCTGGCCCCGGATCGGCAGCGCGCGTTGCTCACGCGGCCCGCGCTCGGGGCGAACCCCGACCTGCCGGCGCGCGTGGCCGCGATCATCGCGCGCGTGCGCCGCGACGGCGACGCCGCTCTGCGCGCGCTCACCGCGGAGCTCGACGGCGTCGTGCTCGATGCGCTCGAGGTTTCGGCCGCCGAATTCGCGGCCGCCGAGACGCAGCTCAGCGAAGCGGCGCGCGCCGCGATTCGCGCGGCTGCGGCCAACATCGAGACTTTTCACCGCGCGCAGCTGCCCGCGCCGCTCGCGGTCGACACGGCCGTCGGCGTGCGTTGCGAGCGCGTGTCGCGGCCGATGATGAGCGTCGGGTTGTACGTGCCCGCCGGCAACGCGCCGCTACCCTCCACCGCCCTGATGCTCGGCGTGCCGGCCACGCTCGCGGGCTGTCCCACGCGCCTGCTCTGCAGCCCCGTGCAGCGCGACGGCAAGGTGAATGCTGCCGTGCTCTACGCGGCGCGTGTGGCCGGCGTCGAGCGCGTGTTCAAGCTCGGCGGCGCGCAAGCCGTCGCCGCGATGGCCTACGGCACGGCGAGCGTGCCCAAGGTGGACAAGATCTACGGCCCGGGCAGCACCTGGGTCACCGAGGCGAAGGCGCAGGTCGACCGCGATCCTGCGGGCGCCGCGCGCGACTATCCGGCCGGGCCGTCCGAGGTCCTGGTGATCGCCGACGCGGGGGCGAACCCGGTATTCGTCGCGTCCGACCTGCTGTCGCAGGCCGAGCACGGCAAGGATTCGCAAGTGCTGCTGCTCACCACGAGCCCCGAGCTCGCGTCCGCCACGCTCGCGGAGATCGACCGGCAGAAGGCGCGGCTGGCGCGCCGGGAGCTCGTGGAGGGCGCCCTCGCCGCCTCGAGCGCGATCGTGGTCGACGACCTCGCGACCGCGTTCGCGATCGCCAACCGCTACGCGCCCGAGCACCTGATTCTCCAAGTCGAGCAGCCGCGCGACTGGCTGCCGCGCGTCCAAGCCGCGGGCTCGGTGTTCCTGGGGCCGTGGACGCCCGAGTCCGTCGGCGACTACTGCAGCGGCACCAACCACGTGCTGCCGACCTATGGTTTTGCGCGCCGTTACTCGAGCCTCGGCGTGAACGACTTCCTGCGGTCGATGACCGTGCAGGAGCTCACGCCCGAGGGCTTGCGCAACATCGGCCCGATCGCGACGACGCTCGCGGCCCTCGAAGGCCTCGACGCGCACGCCTGGGCAGTGACCGAGCGGCTGGCGGTCATCGACGCCGCGGCCAAGCGCACGGGAGCGCGGCGATGAGCGTGCTCGACCTCGCGCGCCAAGAGCTGCGGGCGATCCGGCCGTACGTGCCCGGGCAATACGAGCCCGGCTGCATCCGCCTGAATGCCAACGAATCGCCGTGGCGCACGCTAGGCGACACCACCGAGCGCGGCCTGAACGTCTATCCGCCGCCGCGCCCGAGCATGCTCACGGCCAAGCTCGGCGGCTACTACGGCGTCGAGCAGGGCCAGATCCTCGTCACGCGCGGCAGCAGCGAGGCGATCGACGTGCTGATCCGCGGCTTCTGCGCCGCGGGCCGCGATTCGATCCTGATCACGCCGCCCACGTTCGACATGTACCGGCTCTACGCTACGATCCAGAACGCAGGGATCAAGCGCGTGCCGCTGCTCGCCGACCAGGACTTCGCGCTCGACGTCGACAAGATCCTCGCGGCCGTCGATGCGACCACGAAGATCGTCTTCGTCTGCACGCCGAACAATCCGACGGGCCAGTCGGCGGCGCGCGCCGACGTGGAGAGAATCTGTCGCGAGCTCGCGGGCCGCGCGCTCGTGATCATCGACGAGGCGTACCACGAGTTTGCGTCCGCGCCGCATTTTCTCGACCTGCGCAACCGCTACGAGCACGTGGTGCTGCTGCGCACGCTGTCGAAGTTCGTGTCGCTTGCGGGTGTGCGCTGCGGGCTCCTGATCGCCGCGCCCGAGGTCGTCGAGTTCTGCCAGGGCGTGCTGCCGCCCTACACTTTCCCCACGCCGTCGATCGAGCTCGTGATGGACGCGCTGTCGCAGGATTCGCTGCGCGTGTCCGCCGAGCGCGTCGCCACGCTCAAGCGCGAGCGCGCGCGCATGTCCGCGGCGCTGCGCGACGTGCCGCAAGTGCTCAAGGTCTACCCGAGCGACGCGAACTTCGTGATGGTTCGCACGCGCGACGGCGCGGCGTTTCGCGAAACCGCCCGCCGCTCGAATATCCTGGTCCGGACGTTCGAGGACCCGTTGCTCGCGGACTGCGTGCGGATCACGATCGGGCGCCCGGCCGACAACGATCTGTTGTTGCGAGCGCTGTCGGGCGCCGCGGAGCGCCGGAATACGGAGCGGCCGATCGATGCGTAAGGTGCTGTTCCTGGATCGCGGCGGCACGCTGGTCGAGGAGCCAAAGGATGGCGTGCTCGACTCCGCCGACAAGGTGCGGCTCAAGCCCGGCGTGATTCCTGCGCTGCTGCGCTTGAAGTCGGCCGGCTATGCGTTCGCGATCGTCACCAACCAGGCCGGGCTCGGCACGCCGAGCTACCCGCGCGCCGGGTTCGACCGCGCCTCAGAGCACATCCGCGACCTGTTTGCGTCGCAGGGCGTGGAGTTCGCCGCCACGTTCGTCTGCGCGCACGAGCCGAAGGACGCGTGCGCGTGCCGCAAGCCGGGCATCGGCCTCGTGCGCGAGTACGTGAACGCGGCGCCGCTCGATCGGCAGCGGTCCGCGATGGTCGGCGACCGCGACAGCGACGTCGAGTTCGCGGCGAACCTCGGCATCCGCGGCTTCAAGCTCGGCGCGCCCGGTGCCGAGAGCTGGGCTGCGGTGGCGCACGCGCTCGTCGACCGGCCGCGCGTCGCAAACGTCACGCGGCGCACGCGCGAGACCGACATTCGCGTCGCCGTCGATCTCGATAGCGAGGCCGAGCCAATCGCGCGGACCCGGCTCGGCTTCTTCGACCACATGCTCGAGCAGCTCGGCAAGCACGGCGGCTTCGAGCTCCGCGTCGAGTGCACCGGCGACCTGCACATCGACGAGCACCACACCGTGGAGGACGTCGCGCTCGCGCTCGGCCAGGCACTGCGCGAGGCGTTAGGCGACAAGCGCGGCATCCAACGCTACGGATTCCTGTTGCCGATGGACGAAGCCGACGCCGAGGTGTCGATCGACCTCGGCGGCCGGCCGTTCCTCGTGTTCGAGGCCGCGTTTCCGCGCGACCGCGTCGGCGAGCTGCCGACGGAGCTCGTGCCGCACTTCTTCCGCTCGCTGGTCGAGACGCTCGGCGCCGCGATTCACGTGCGCGTGCGCGGCGAGAACGCGCACCACATGGTCGAGGTCTGCTTCAAGGGCGTGGCGCGGGCGCTGCGCCAGGCGATCGTGCGCCGGGGCGAGGAGCTGCCGACCACCAAGGGACAGCTGTGACGCCCTCGCCCGTGATCATCGGCTCGTGCGGCGCGAACCTCGCGTCGCTCCAGTTCGCGCTCGCGCGGCTCGGCGTCGATGCGCCCGTCACCACCGACGCTGCCGCCGTTCGTGCGGCGAGCCACGTGATCCTGCCCGGCGTGGGCGCCGCGCGTCCGGGGATGGAGAAGCTTGCGGCCGACGGCCTCGCCGACGTCGTGCCGACGCTCACCCAGCCCGTGCTCGGCATCTGCCTCGGCATGCAGCTCCTGTTCCGCGGCTCGGACGAGGACGACGTGCGCTGCCTCGGGATCCTCGACGCCCAGGTGCGGCGCTTGCCGCAGAGCGCGGACCTGCCGGTGCCCCAGATGGGCTGGAACCAGGTGCGGCCGATGGGCGCGTCGCCGTTGCTCGAAGGGATCGGCGACGGCGCCTATGCCTACTTCATCCACAGCTTCGCGGCGCCGCTCGGCGCGTTCGCCCGCGCCACCGCCGACTACGGCGGCCCGTTCGCGGCGGTGGTCGAGCAGCGCAACTTCCACGGCACCCAGTTCCACCCCGAGCGGTCGTCCCAGATGGGCGCGCGGGTCCTCGAGAATTTCCTGAGAATAGGCTCGTAAGAGACTGAGTCAAATGGAATTGATTCCGGCTATCGACTTACGCGACGGACGCTGCGTCCGGCTGCTCAAGGGCGACTTCAAGCAGGAGACGCGCTACGCGGTCGACCCCGCCGAGCTCGCGGCGCAGTACCGCGATCTCGGCGCGCGCTGGCTGCACGTCGTGGACCTCGACGGCGCCGCCCGCGGCGAGCCCGCGAACCTCGCGGTCGTCGGCAAGATTCGCGCTGAGTCCAAGCTCAAGATCCAATTCGGCGGCGGCATCCGCACGCGCCAGAGCCTCGAGAACGCGCTCGAGATCGCCGACCGCGTGGTGATCGGCAGCCTCGCGATCACGAGCCCCGATCGCGTGGTCAGCTGGCTCGCGGAGTTCGGCGGCGAGCGGCTCACGCTCGCGCTCGACGTCTGGGTGGACTCGGCGGGCTCGGCTACGGTCGCGACGCACGGTTGGACGCGCGCGTCGGCGCAGACGCTTGCGCAAGCGATCGACCACTACTTGCCGGCGGGATTGCGGCACGTGCTCTGCACCGACATCGACAAGGACGGCGCGCTCGCGGGCCCCAACGTCGCGCTCTACGCCGACTGCGTGCGCCGCTGGCCGAGCGTCGCGCTGCAGGCGTCGGGCGGCGTGCGCGACGCGGCGGATCTCGCCGCGCTCGCGGCCACCGGCGTCGCCGCCGCCGTGTCCGGGAAAGCGTTGCTCGAAGGGCTGATCGCGCCCGCGGAGATGCGGCCATTCTTACCCGGCGCATAATCCCCTGCCTCGACGTCCGCGACGGCGTGGTCGTCAAGGGCGTGCGCTTCCGCGACCACCGCGTGGTCGGCGACATCCTCGAGCTCGCTCGCCGTTACCGCGACGAGGGCGCCGACGAGCTCGTGTTCTACGACATCACCGCGAGCCCCGACGGCCGCACGGTCGACCGCAGCTGGGTGAACCGGATCGCCGCGGTGCTCGACATCCCGTTCTGCGTGGCCGGCGGCATCCGCAGCGTGGCCGATGCCGAGACCATTCTCAATCTCGGCGCCGACAAGGTGTCGGTCAACTCCCCGGCGCTCGAGCGCCCCGCCCTCGTCGACGAGCTCGTGCGGCGTTTCGGCTCGCAGTGCGTGGTGATCGGCATCGACACGCTCGAGCGCGGCGGCGAGTATCAGGTCTATCAATACACCGGCGACCCGGATCGAACGGTCGCGACCGCGCGCCGCACGCTCGACTGGGTGCGCGAGGTGCAGGATCGCGGCGCCGGCGAGATCGTGCTCAACTGCATGAACCAGGACGGCGTGCGCAAAGGCTACGACCTGGCGCAGCTCGCCGCGGTGCGCGCGGTGTGCGGCGTGCCGCTGATCGCGTCCGGCGGCGCGGGCGCCGTCGAGCATTTCAAGGACGTGTTCGAGGTCGCGCGCGTCGACGGCGCGCTGGCGGCCAGCGTGTTCCACACGGCCGCGATCGACATCCGCGACTTGAAGCGCTATCTCGCCGCGGCCGGGATCGCGATTCGACCGACGAGCTAGGAGCTGACGATGACGGGCGTACAGTTTCTCGACACCCTACAGGGTGTCATCAAAGACCGGATCGAGCAGGCGCCGGAAGGCAGCTACACCGCGAAGCTCGCGTCGCAAGGCAAGCTCAAGGTCGCGCAGAAGGTCGGCGAGGAAGCCGTCGAGCTCGCGCTCGCGGCCGTCGCGCAAGACCGCGCGCACGTGGTCGCCGAGGCGGCGGATCTCGTCTATCACCTGATGTTGCTGCTCACGCTGCGCGAGCTCACGCTCGCCGACGTGGTCGCGGAGCTCGAGAGGCGACACCGCAAGACCTGAGCGGCCGGGTCTCGGGACGGGCGTCGACGCGGACGGGCCTGTTTGCGTCAGTGCGGACGGCGCATGCGCCGGCCGAACAGCACTACGATCCCTGAGAAGATCAGGATGTCCGTTGCGGGCTCGGGCACCGGCACGGGCGTCACGTTGTTGAGCCGGACGTTCTCGAAACCGCCTGCCTGCGCGACGGCGAGGATGTCGGCGTCGCTTGGGAGCAGTCGCTGGCCGTCCGTTCCGAACGGTTGCATCAACGACAGTGGGAGGTCGTCGGGGCCACCAGCCAGGTGGCCGCGAATGTAGGGAAGGACCGAGCCCGCAAACGGCAGCGGGTCCTCGATCGTGATGGGATTGTCGCCGTGAGATTCCTCGAACAAGCCTCCCAAGCCAAGGGCGTGCCCGATTTCGTGCAACGCGACGCTGAAGAGATCGAAGCGATCTTGTGCGCTCCCGGTGCCGCCGCTGTAGGCAATTGCGGTATTCAGCAGCCCGCCACCTAAGTCGTCGAACAGCATCGACTCGTTCGCATACTCCGAGTTATCGAGCGGAGTGGGGTCGAAAAACCAAGAGAAGAGCGTGCTGAAACCAATGAACGCGATCGGGCTCACGCCGTTGTCGGTCTCCGCCGCCAATGCGCTGAACGGGAGCCTCGCGCCCCAGCCGACCTCGATCCGGAGCGTCCGGTCATCCAGGAGCAGACCTTCCCAATAGTCTGCCGCGGCCGTGACCGTTCCCAGGAAGATGTCGTCGCTAACGGGCCCTGCCGCAACACCAAATGCTTGCCGGAAGGTGTTCGAGGTCCCCGGAACCACCGTGATGGCGAGTGCTTCGGCGCGCCTGGCGGGAAGCAGCGATGAAGCGACCAACACGGCGGCTAGCAGGAGCGAAACTCCGCGCACGTGCAGTGCGACAGCGGTTGAGCCGCGCCTCATCAAGCTCGCCGCCCCGCGATACGAACTGCTCAATTCTTGGTTCTCCGACTCTGTGACAGAGACGAATCCGCTGCAAACGCTACGCGGATGCAATCGCTATGCCGTTTTCGGCTGAACGCTATGAATTCAATGGCTAGCGCGATGGCTAAGACCCGGGCCACGGCGGCGACATCGCCAGGTGTAAAACGCCTCGACGGTACAGACCGTCGACGACCTCCGGCTCCGCGTTCGGGAGCCGTAGGTCCTTCGACCACTTGGCGCCCTGCGGCGCGAGCCACAACCTTGCGGTCGCACCGACCACGCTCTGCGCCGTAGTGAGGCCAAGATGCTTCGCCGTAACCTAAGGTCCGCTCGAAGCAATCGAAAGAATCCGAGGCTCGGCCCCGGTGCGACTCGGCGCGCGGCGCTCATAGGCTGTGCGCTCGCGCTCGCGCTCGGCGCCGACGCCGCGAATGCCGGCGACGGCGACTGGGAATATCGAGTCACGCCGTATCTGTGGCTCGCGACGCTGACCGGCGACCTCGGCGCGGACGGCGTTTCGAGCTCGACGGATTCCGGCTATTCGTTCTGGGCGCTCGACAACCTCGAGGGCTACTTCGCCGTGCACTTCGCCGCGAACGCCGAACGTTGGGGCTGGTTCGTCGATGGGCTCCACATCGACTACGCCGACACGTTCCAAGGCCCGCAGCTCGCCAAGAGGCTCGAGGTCACGGGAGAGATCTACGAAGTGGGCGGCAGCTACGCGCTCGCGGCGGTGCCAGGGCTCACCGTGCTCGGGGGCGCGCGGATCGTCGATCTCGGCGTTGGCGTCGAGCTCACGCCCGGGCCGGACGGAAGGGCGAGCCAGCGCTTCTCGGACCCGTTCGTCGGGCTCGAGTATCGACGGCCGTTCGGCGAGAAGTGGTACTTCGACGTGCGCGCGGACATCGGCGGTGGGGCCTCCGCGCAGTCCGAATCGCAATTCCTCGCCCTGGCCGGCTACCGCTTCAGCGACAGGCTCGAGGCGTTCGGGGGTTACCGGTATCTCGGCGCGGAGTTTCGGGACCGGATCCTGTTCGACGTAACGGTGGCGGGGCCGGGGCTCGGATTTAGCTGGATTTGGTAGCTGTTGCCTTCGCGGGCGATTCGAGCGGTTAGCTGCTGACGGACCCAGCGCTGATCAGCATGGAAAGCACGGAGATGTCGACCGGCTTCGTGAGATGCTCATCGAAGCCGGCGTCTCTGGCGCGGTCTTTATCCTCTTGCTGCCCTCTTCCCGTCAGGGCGATGAGCATGACGTCGGCGCCGCCGTTTGCACGTATTCGCCTGGCGATGTCGTAGCCGCTCATACCGGGCAACTCGATGTCGAGCAGCACGACATCCGGGGAGAACGTCTCGACCGCCTGCAGCGCCGCGGACGCGTCGTGCACCGTTCGGACCGTATGGCCTTTCATCTCGAACATCATGCTGAGGGCGGTAGCGGCGTCGACGTTGTCGTCTACAACGAGCACCCGACGCGGCGCCATATCCAACGAAGATGGGTCGACTTTCTCCGCATGCGTCTCGAGCGGGAGGTTCGTTAGCGGAAGACGTATCGTGAATTCGCTACCTTTTCCAAGCCCCGCACTCTTGGCCCCGACCGTGCCGCCGTGCAGCTCGATCAGGTGTCGTGAGAGCGCGAGCCCGATCCCCAAGCCGCCGCCGCCCGTTCGCGCTCGGTGCTCGGGCACCTGACTGAACATGCGGAACAGCTTGCCGATGCGCTCGGGGGGTATTCCGTAGCCGTTGTCGCGCACTCTCACCGTAGCGCGGCCTTCGTCCGCAGTCGCGCTGACTTCGATATCGCCGCCGGGGGGCGTGTACTTGGCGGCGTTGTTCACGAGATTGCCTAGCACTTGAGTGAGGCGATGAAAGTCGCCGTCGACAGCGATTGGCGTGTCTGGAAGCTTGACCGTGAGCTTCTGACGATTCTCGTTGAGAACCGGCTTCGCCACTTCGATCGCGGTCGCTATGACCGCTCGCATGTCGATCGGTTCGCGCTTCAGGTCCACCTGGCCGCGCGAAATACGGGAGAGATCGAGCAGGTCATCGACGAGGCGCGCGAGATGCGTGACCTGTCGCTGCATCATCGCTTGCACCGACTGCACGAGCTCCGGCTTTGCGGTCGCCGAACGCAGGAGCTCGATGCCGGTCATGATCGGCGCAAGTGGGTTGCGAAGCTCATGCCCCAAGACGGCGAGAAATTCATCTTTCCTTCGATCGGCATCGCGCAGCGCATCGTCGGCGGCGCGCAGCTCACTGACGTCGATATTCATGCCCACCCAGCCTCCGATCGGGCCGTCGTCGTCCCTCAGAGGCACCGCGCGCACCGCGGTCCACCGATAGTCTCCGCTCTCGGCGTTGCGGACACGGAACTCGCTCACCAACGCTCGGCCGGTCCGAATCGCTTCGCGCCACGACGTCCGCGCGGCCGTGCGATCTTCGGGGTGCACCGCCTCCAACCAGCCCCAGCCTCTCGCCTGCTCGAAGGTTTGGCCGGTGAAGGAGCCCCAGGAGGGCGACTCCTCGAGCACGTTGCCCTGCGGATCCGTGGTCCACACCATCTGAGCGGACGCCTCGACCAGCGCGCGAAACCTCTGCGCGGTTTCGTTCACGGCCTCCTCCGCAGTCTTGCGGCGCGTGATGTCCACGAAGGTAACGACGACGCCATCGAGGCTGTTCGCGGTGCCGTAATAAGGAAGCACGCGCGTCAGGAACCAGCGTGGCTCGGAGGCGTGTTTGATCTCGTGCTCGACGGGAGCGAGGTGCTCGAGCACGTGCCGAGCGTCGTCCTGGAGCTGTTCGTAGTCGACTCGCGCTTTCAGCTCCGCAACGGGCCGGCCCCGGTCGGCCATTCGAATGTGAAAGATGTCGCTGAGTTGCGGCGTGAACCGAAGAATGCGCAGCTCACGATCGAGAAACAGAATCGGAATCTGCGTGGCGGCCATCAGGCTCTGGAGGTCGCCGGAGAGCGTGGCGAGCTCTGCGACCTTGTTGCGATTCTCCTGATTAACCGTTCGGAGCTCCTCGTTCATGCTTTGGAGCTCTTCCTTGGATGTCTCGAGCTCTTCCATCGTCGAGCGCAGCTCTTCGTTCGACGACTGCAGCTCCTCGTTCGCGGCCTTCATTTCCTCTTGGTTGGCCTCATGGTCCTCGATGACGCTCTGCAGGCGCTGCCGCATGCGGGCGAGCTCTTCCGTAGCGGAATCAGGCGCGCGGGGCGCGCGAGGTGCGCTGGGCGCCCCGTCAGGCAGCTGCAATTCGCTTTCATGAAAGACGACGAGCGCAAACCCGTCTTGCTCCCGGTCGGCCTTCGCGGGACGCACAGTGACGGAAACGACCTTCGTATCGCCGTCCAGATCCACCGCAATGGGCTCGGACGTGGTGGCGCGGCCGTCGCGCGCAGCGTACAGCGCCTCGCCGAGCACAGCTCGAAATTCGGGCCTCACGAGCTTCAGCGCGCTCGTCGTGGGTTCTCCGCCGCCGTGAATCAAGAAGCGCCCGACCTGCGGCGACAGATGCACCACGCGATGGTCACGCCCGACGACCAGGCTCGGAGGGGCATATTCCTCCAGCAACTTGACGTGAACCTGGGCGTACGTATGCAGGCTTGACGCTTGGGCTTCATCAAGCCGCGCGCCGTACGGTCGCATGGCGTAGCGGGCGGGCGTCAGCGGAAAAACCGGAAGCTGAGCTTCCGAGCGTGGGACGTTGCGTTTCTGATAGATGCCGTTGGACTTGCTGACCGTTCGAAACAGGCTCGACTCGTCGCCGGTCTCCGAGCTGCCCAAAAGGAGAAAGCCGTCGGGCAAAAGCGCGTAGTGAAACAGCTCGAGGATCCGCGGTTGCACGTCGCGGCGCAGGTAGATGAGTAAGTTTCGACAGGAAATGAAGTCGAGCTTGGAAAAGGGCGGGTCGCTCAAGAGATTGTGCGACGTGAAGACGATTGCGTCGCGAAGCTCTTGCTTTACCTGACAGCCGCCTTCGTGCGGGACAAAGAACCGGGTGAGCCGTTCGGCCCCCACGTCGGTCGCGACGTCTCCGGAGAAGAACCCTTCTCTCGCTTTGGCCAACGACTCTTCGTGCAGATCGCTCGCGAAAAGTTGAATCCGTGGCGCATCGTCGATGCGAGCAGCATGCTCCAGCAGCAGCATCGCGAACGAATAAGCTTCCTCGCCCGTCGAGCAGCCCGCGATCCAGACCCGGATCTCGTCGTCCGAGGTCTTGCCCGCGAAGAGCTTGGGCACGACCTCGCGCTCGAGCACGGCGAAGACTTCGGGATCGCGGAAAAAGTTCGTCACCGTGATCAGTAGATCGTCGCCGAGGCCGGTCGCCTCGGACGGTGTGCGCGCCAGCAACGCGTCGTACGCCTCGAGACTCTCGATCTGATTGAGCTGCATGCGACGCTGGATACGTCGCACCACCGTCGAGGACTTGTAGCGGCTGAAGTCGCGTCCGGTGCGCGCACGCACGCGGGCGAGAATCTGACCGACCTGCCTCTCGATCTCGCCGCTCGTGGGGCTCTCCCCCGGCAGCGTGGGCAGATTCGGCCGCGTTTCCGTATAGGCCATGATCGCTTCCGGCAGCTGGGACGCCGGCAGGACGCGATCCACCAGCCCCGTCGCGAGCGCCGCTCGCGGCATGCCGTCGTATTCTGCTTCCGCCGGATCCTGGACGAGCGTGAGTCCGCCGCTTTCCCGGATCGCCTTGATGCCCAGCGCTCCGTCCGACCCCGTACCACTCAAGATGACGCCCACGGCCTTGCCGTCGTGCGTGGCGCCGAGCGTACGAAAGAAATGATCTATCGGTGCTCGCTGTCGACGCTGCCGCTCGAGATCCGTCGTACGCAGATGGGAGTCGATCGCGGATAAATTGCAGCCGGGCGGAATGACGTAGACATGGTCGGGCAGCATCTCGACCGTTTCGGTAACCTGCGTTATCGGCATCTTGATGAACGGCTGCAGAAGCTCGGCCAAATGGCTTTCGTGCTCCGACGACAGGTGCATGACCACCACGAAGGTCATGCCCGTCTCTTCAGGAACGTGCTGGAAGAAAGTCTTGAGTACGGCCAATCCGCCGGCCGAGGCGCCGAGACCTACGACGACGCGGTCCGACGAGGGCCCCGCGTTGTTCATGGCGACGGGTTCAAGATGGCCAATTCCACCGGCTTCCAAGGCTCCCAGAGTCGCAGTTATGGACCACGGTATCACTGACCAAGTGTCGTGAATACCGGCGGGCGGGCGCCGAATTTGTCGCGCCGTGGCACCACTAGGGCTCAGCGCCGGTCCGTCGCGCACCTCAAACCTGACAGCGCCTGTCAGGTAACGGTGTTAGCTTCGCTTTCGCACCGAAACAAACCCAGGAGACCATTCCCATGGCACAGACATCGAAGGGACCGAGCAAGCATGCCGGCAGCTGTCATTGCGGCGCGGTGCGATTCGAGGCCGAGGTCGACGCGACCAGCGGCGGGATGTGCAACTGCACGGTCTGCACGAAACTCGGCGCGATCACGAGCCTCGTGAAGCCCGAGGCGTTCCGGCTGCTGTCGGACGAGTCGAACCTGAGCTTCTACGAGTGGGGCGGCAAGACCGCCAAGCGCTACTTCTGCAAGACCTGCGGCATCACGTGCTTCGGCCGCGGCTACTTGGAGCAAGTCGGCGGCGCCTATGTCTCGGTGAGCTTGAACGCGCTCGACGACGTTGACCCGGCCGACCTGAAGGTCAAGCACTGGGACGGCCGGCACAACAACTGGGAGGCGGGTACGCGCGACGAGCCGTGGCCGATCTTCGCCTGACCGGAGCGCGCCGCTGTTCCGCGCGACCTACCGGTTCACGCGTAACCGCGCCGACGCGCAGGATTCCACGCTGCCGCCAACTGTGAGCTGCGAATGCCTTAGACTTGCTGCGCTGCTTTACGCGCAGCACTCAACTCCGGACGGAAGCGACTCCGCATGACCGACGTCTCTCCCCTCTTTCGCCCCTTCCGCATTCGCGGCTTGGAGCTCAAAAATCGCATCGTGATGGCGCCGATGACGCGCGCACGTTCGCCTGGCGCGTTCCCCAACGATGATAACGTCGCCTACTACGCGCGGCGCGCAGCAGGCGAAGTCGGTCTCATTCTTTCCGAGGGCACGCTCACACGCCGCAAAGGCGCGTCCAATGACGCCAACATTCCGCTGTTCTGGGGAGAACAGCCGCTCGCAGGCTGGCAGCGTGTGATCGATGCCGTACATGCTGCGGGCGGCAAGATGGGTCCGCAGCTCTGGCATCAGGGCATGAGTCGCAAGCCCGGTACGGGACATTTCCCGGAAGCGCCGTCCGATGGGCCCTCGGGCATCACCTTGAAGGGAGAGAAAGTCGCCGACGAGCCCAGCGAAGCCGAAGTGCTCGACATGGCGCAGGCGTATGCCGATGCCGCGGGCGATGCCAAGCGTCTCGGCTTCGATTGCATCGAGCTCCACGGCGCGCACGGCTATCTGATCGACGAATTCTTCTGGGAGCGCACCAATCAACGCACTGACCGTTTCGGCGGCTCAGTAGAAAAGCGTGCTGAATTCGCCGCCGAGGTGATCCGCCGTTGTCGGCTCGCGGTGGGCGAGCTACCGATCAGCATTCGTATCTCGCAATGGAAGTCGGGCGAGTTCGCAGCGAAAGTTGCGCCCACGCCGCAGGAGCTCGAGCGCTGGGTTCGGGTGCTCGCCGACGCGGGTGTCGACGCCATTCATTGCTCGCAGCGCCGCATCCTCGAGCCGGAGTTTCCTGCCGTCGACGGGCCGAATGGACTGAACCTCGCGGGCTGGGTCAAGAAGCTATCGGGGCTGCCAACGATCAGCGTCGGCTCCGTCGGACTGAGCTCCGAGTTCATCGGCGCGTTTCGCGGCGAAGGCTCGAGCGTGAGCAAGCTCGATGAGACGATCGAACGCCTCGATCGCGGCGAGTTCGACCTCGTCGCAGTGGGCCGCGCCGTGTTGCAAGACCCGGAGTGGGTGTTGAAGGTCAAAGGCGGCCGCCACCACGAATTACGCGACTACGACGCGAAATCGTTGCAGACTTACTTCTGAGATCACCCATACAAGGACACCTCGTCATGCAGACACGCACTCGTCTCTTCCTGGCGCTCTGTGCCAGCGTCGCTGCCGCCTCGGCAATGGCGCAGGCGCAGGCTCCGACGGCTGCCCCCGGCGCACCGCCGCCTGCTCCGCCCCGCGCTCGCGGCCCGGCGCTGGCGCTGGCGGTCGAGGCCGCGCAGACCGCGATCGCCGTTTGCCTCGCGAATGGCTACAAGACCACGGCCACCGTGGTCGATTCCGCCGGCGTGCCGGTCGCGATGCTGGCCGCGGACGGTGCTGCCGAGCGCACGCAGATGATCGGTCTCACCAAGACGTCGGCCACCATCAAGTACAAGGTGCCGAGCGGTGAGATCGCCGATCGCGTCAAGACGGATGCGGCATTGGATGCGGAAGTGAAGGCCGACGCCAAGATCGGTACCGCGCGTCGCGGTGCACTGCCCATCAAGGTGGGCGGCGAGATCATCGGTGCGATGTCGGTATCGGGCGCGCCCGGCGGCGACAAGGACGAGGTCTGCACGCAGGCGGGTCTCGACAAGATCGCATCCCGCCTGAAGTGAGCTTCGATGACGCCGGGCCGTCTGCGGACGGCCCGGCCTCTTCCTTGTCGACGCGCGCTTACGACTAAGCAGAGCGCTATGTCTTCCGGCGGTGGGTCTGGACGGAAGAGTCATTCCGGTCGATTTCTTGCATGTTTTTCCTCGAGCGCTGTTCGTGAACCCGAGGAG
>DASQOL010000007.1:0-13134 GCA_035644475.1 Gammaproteobacteria bacterium
TCGCAAACGGCAGCGACCTCGCGCGAGATCTCGGCAACCGGCCGCCGAACGTATGCACGCCGTCGCATCTCGCGGACGTCGCACGCGGTCTCGCGAAGAAATTCCCGCGCATGCACGTCAAGGTGCTCACCGAGGTCGAGATGAAGCGCCTCGGCATGGGCGCGCTGCTGTCGGTCACGCAGGGCGCCGAGGAGCCCGCGCGGCTCATCGTGCTCGAGTATCGCGGCGCCCCGTCGAAGGTCGCCCCGATCGCGCTCTGCGGCAAGGGCGTCACGTTCGACACGGGCGGCATCTCGCTCAAGCCGCCGCCCAAGATGGACGAGATGAAGTTCGACATGTGCGGCGCCGGCAGCGTGCTCGGCGCGCTCGCCGCAATCGGCGAGCTCGCGCCCGCATGCAACGTCGTCGGTGTGATCCCCGCGTGCGAGAACATGCCGGGCGGACGGGCCACGGTTCCCGGCGACATCGTGAAGAGCATGTCGGGACAGACCATCGAGATCATCAACACCGACGCCGAGGGGCGCCTGATCCTCTGCGACGCGATCACCTATGCGCGCCGCTACAAGCCGCGCTGCCTGATCGACGTCGCGACGCTCACGGGCGCAGCCGTCGTGGCGCTCGGCCACGTTTACACCGGCGTCTTCAGCCCCGACGACAAGCTCGCGGCGGAGCTCGTCGCGGCGGGCGACCGCGCGCTCGATTTGGCGTGGCGCATGCCGGTTCACGAGGAGTACGGCGAGACGCTGCGCAGCAACTTCGCCGACTTCGCGAACTCCGGCACGCGCGACGGCGGCGCGAGCGTCGCCGCCAACTTCCTGGCGCGGTTCACCGAGGGCTTGCGCTGGGCGCATCTCGACATCGCCGGCGTGGCCTGGCGCGCGAACTCGCACAAGGGCGCCACGGGCCGGCCCGTGCCGCTGCTCGTCGACTTCCTCCTGAGCTCCGAGCGGCAGTGACCGAGATCGACTTCTATGTGGCGGATGGCGACTCGGAAGAAGCGCGGCTGAAGGTCGCCTGTCGGCTGTGCGACCAGGCGATGCAACGGAGTCAGCACGTGTTCGTCAACGCAACGTCGGACACCGAGGCGGGGCTGCTCGACGGGCTGCTGTGGACGGTGATCCAAGGCAGCTTCATCCCGCACAAGGTCGTGCGCAGCGCGCCCGACGCGCCGCCCGCCGAGCCGGTGCTGATCGGCGTCCAGCAACAGCCGGTCGGCGAGCGCTGGAACCTGTTGATCAACCTCGCGCCGGAAGTGCCGGAGTTCTTCAGCCGTTACGAGCGCGTCGCCGAGATCGTCGACGGCAACACGGCGCGGCGCGAGCAGAGCCGCGACCGCTATCGCTTCTATCGCGACCGCGGCTACAAGCTCAACACTCATCAGGTCTGAAGATCGCGTCACGATGCGCCGGCACCGCGCCGCGTAGTCGGATGCACATGACCAACCACCAAGGACAGGCGTGAAGAAGGAATACCGTCCCGAGGAGATCGAAGCTCGACACTACGAGCGCTGGGAGTCCGCCGGCTGGTTTGCACCGTCCGGCCAGGGCGAGCCGTACTGCATCGTGATTCCGCCGCCGAACGTGACGGGCACGCTGCACATGGGCCACGCGCTCCAGGACACGATCATGGACGCGCTGACGCGCTATCACCGGATGCGCGGCAGGAACGCTCTGTGGCAACCAGGCACCGATCACGCCGGCATCGCGACGCAGATGGTCGTGGAGCGGCTGCTCGAGCGCGAGGGCACGTCGCGCAAGGAGCTCGGTCGCGAGCGTTTCCTCGAGCGCGTCTGGCAGTGGAAGGAGCGCTCCGGCAACACGATCGTGCGGCAAATGCGCCGGCTCGGCGCGTCGGTCGACTGGTCGCGCGAGCGGTTCACGATGGACGCGGAGCTGTCGCGCGCCGTCGTGGAGGTATTCGTTCGCCTTCACGACGAGGGCCTGATCTACCGAGGCAAACGTCTCGTGAACTGGGATCCGGTGCTCCGGACCGCGGTCTCGGATCTCGAGGTGCTGTCGACCGAGGAGCGCGGCAAGCTCTGGCACCTGCGTTATCCGATCGAAGGAGGCATCGAGGGCGCGTACGTCGTCGTCGCGACCACGCGGCCCGAGACGATGCTCGGCGACACCGCAGTCGCCGTGCACCCCGAGGACGAGCGCTACAAGCAGTGGGTCGGCAAGCACGTGCGCCTGCCGCTCGCGGACCGGCTGATCCCGATCATCGCCGACGAGTACGTCGACCGTGAGTTCGGCACCGGCGTCCTCAAGATCACGCCGGCGCACGATTTCAACGACTACGAGGTCGGCCTGCGCCACAATCTGCCGCTCGTGAGCGTGCTCGACGAGGCGGCGCATTTGAACGACGCGGCCCCGCCGCGCTATCGCGGCCTCGACCGGTTCGTCGCGCGGGAACGGGTGCTCGAGGACCTCGCCGCTGCGGGCCTGCTCGAGAAGACCGAGGACCACGTCTCGATGATCCCGCGCGGCGACCGCAGCGGCGTGGTCATCGAGCCGCTGCTCACGGACCAGTGGTACGTGCGCACGAAGCCGCTGGCCGAGCCGGCGATAGCCGCCGTCGAGGACGGCCGCGTGCGCTTCGTGCCGGAGGGCTGGACGAAGACCTACTTCGAATGGATGCACAACATCCAGGACTGGTGCATCTCGCGCCAACTCTGGTGGGGACACCGCATCCCGGCGTGGTACGACGAGCGCGGCAACGCGTACGTCGCGCGCGACGAGCAGGAGGTGCGCGCCAAGCACGGGCTCGGCGCCAGCGTTCGGCTGCGCCAAGACGAGGACGTGCTCGACACTTGGTTCTCGTCGGCGCTCTGGCCCTTCTCCACTCTCGGGTGGCCCGACAAAACCGACGCACTCGCGACCTTCTATCCCACGAACGTTCTCGTCACGAGCTTCGACATCATCTTCTTCTGGGTCGCCCGCATGATCATGCTCGGCATGAAGTTCGCGGGCGACGTGCCATTCCGCGAGGTCTACATCCACGCGCTGGTCCGCGATCACGAAGGCCAGAAGATGTCGAAGTCGAAGGGCAACGTTCTCGACCCGCTCGATCTCATCGACGGCGTCGACCTCGAGACGCTGCTCAAGAAGCGCACCGAAGGCCTCATGCAGGCGCACCTCCAAGCCGGCATCGAGCGCGTGACGCGCAAGGAATTCCCGAACGGCATCGAAGGCGTCGGCACCGACGCGCTGCGACTCACGTTCGCGTCGCTCGCCACGACCGGCCGCGACGCACGCTTCGACCTTGCGCGCGCCGAGGGCTATCACCGCTTCTGCAACAAGCTCTGGAACGCGTCGGCCTACGTGCTGAGCCAGCTCGGCGGAACGCCGGACGGCGCCGCCACGCTCAGCGTCGCCGACCGTTGGATCCTGTCGCGGCTGCACGGCGTGATCCGCGAGGTGCACGCGAGCTACGCGACCTATCGGCTCGACTTGGTCGCGCAGGTGCTCTACGACTTTGCGTGGCACGAGCTCTGCGACTGGTACCTCGAGCTCGCCAAAGCGGTTCTCACCGACCCGGGCGCCGACCCCGCGCGCAAGCGCGGCACGCAACAGACCCTGGTCGCAGCGCTCGGCGCGCTCCTGAAGCTCCTGCATCCGTTGATCCCGTTCGTGACGGAAGAGCTCTGGCTCGAGCTGTGCCGGCAAACCGGACGCGATAGCAAGACCGTGATGCTCGAGCCGTTCCCCGTCGAAGGTGACGCTGCTTACGATGCCGAGGCGGAGGCTGAGGTCGAGTGGCTGAAGACCTTCGTCGTGGGCATCAGGCAGATTCGCGGGGACTCGAACCTGCCCCGCTCGACCGCGTTGACCGTGCAGCTCGCGGATGCGACGGCGCTCGACGACGAGCGCGTCGACCGTCACCGCGCACAGCTCACGCGTCTCGCCGGCATCGAGCGCATCGAGATGCTCGCGCCCGGCGCCGCAGTCAAGGGCGCGGCCACGGCGCTGCTCGGCGGCATGCGGATCCTCGTGCCTCTCGCGGGTCTCATCGACGTTGCGGCCGAGCGCGACCGCCTGGGCAAGCAGCTCGCCCGCACCCGCGACGACCTCGCCAAAAGCCGCCGCAAGCTCGAAAACCAGAGCTTCGTCGCAAACGCCCCGCCAGACGTCGTGGCAAAGGAAAACGCGCGCGTCGCAGACTTCGAGCAACGCACCGCCCAACTGGAACAGCAGCTCGCCCGCCTCGCCGACCTCGCATAGCACACCGCGAGAAGGCGGTGCGCCACCTTCCCCGGCCGCGCACTGCGCGCAAAGGCTGCGGCCGCACCTCGGACGCGTGCTCCGCTGCGGCGGTAGCGACGAGCCGAGCCACAGCGCCGAGAGCCGCGGAGCCCGGGCGCGCAGCGCCCGGGGGCGAGCCGCAGGCGAGCATCCAGAACGCGGCGGCACGCCGCCACTACTGGCACGACAACCAAACGACCGCGTTCTGGACCCCGGCGAACGCGCCGTGGCGAGGGAACCGGCCGCAGGCCGGCGAAGTCGCGTGCCACAGCGGAGCACGCGTCCGAGGTGCGGCCGCAGCTACGCAGAGGCCAAACGGCCAAAGTGCGACACGACCGAGCCGTGCTGCCGCTCGCGCGGTGCGCACTGGTTCACAAACGCTAGAAAGCGGGGTGTTCCGGCGAGGCGTTTTCAGCCACCATTCCGGGCATGGCAACACCGACTCTGCTCGCGACCCGCACCGCGACCGACCACACGGCGCTGATCGAGCCGGTGCTTCGGGCGCTCGGCCGAATCATCATCGGCAAGGACCGCCAACTGAAGCTCGCCGTCGCGTGCCTGCTCGCCCGCGGCCATCTGTTGATCGAGGACTTGCCCGGCGTCGGCAAGACCACGCTCGCGCACGCACTGGCGAAGGCGCTAGGCTTGAGCTATCACCGGATTCAGTTCACCAGCGACTTGCTGCCCGCCGACGTGCTCGGTGTTTCCGTTTTCCACCGCGACAGCGCTCGGTTCGAGTTCCACAAGGGCCCGATCTTCTCGCAGCTCGTGCTCGCCGACGAGATCAATCGCGCGACGCCGAAGGCGCAGAGCGCGCTGCTCGAGGCGATGGAGGAACGGCAAGTCACGGCGGACGGCACCACGTATTCCTTGCCGGCGCCGTTCTTCGTCGTCGCGACCCGCAACCCCACGCACCAGATCGGCACGTTCCCGCTGCCGGAATCGCAACTCGATCGTTTCTTGATGCAGCTCGAGCTCGGCTACCCCGAGCCGGCCGAAGAGCGGCTGCTGCTCGCGAGCGGCGAGCGGCGCACGCTCGTCGATCAGCTCCAGCCCGTGTTGTCGCTCGACACGCTGCTGCGCCTCCAAGGCGCCGTCGGAACCGTGCACGTTTCCGAGGCGCTGCTCGACTACGTGCAGGCGCTGATCGCGTACACGCGCAACTCCGGCGAGTTCACGGCGGGCCTCTCGCCGCGCGGCGGCCTCGCACTGCTGCGCGCGGCGCAAGCCTGGGCCTTGCTCGCAGGTCACGGCGGCGTCCATCCCGAGGACGTGCAGGCCGTGCTCGGGGGCATCGTCGCGCACCGGTTGCAACCCGCGCGGGGCAGCTCGCGCGAGCGCGAGACCGGCGACGTCGGTGCCGCGATCCTCACCGCGGTCCCCATTCCTTAGGATCGGCGACATGCCGGCAGCCGCCGCGCAACGACTGGAGCGCTGGGCCGCGAGATGGGCCCGTCGCCGGCAAGGCGTCGATCCACTCGCCGTGGTGCTCAAACGCCGCAGGATCTACATCCTGCCGACTGCGTTCGGTGCCACCTTCGGGACCATGGTGTTCACGATGCTGCTCGGCTCGTTGAACTACGGCGCGAGCTTGGGCTTCGCGCTCACGTTCCTGCTCGCGGGCTTGGGGCTCGTGGTGATGCACCACTGTCATAACAACTTGCTCGGCGCGCGCCTCAAGTTCGTCGGCGCCGCGCCGGTGTTCGCGCAGCAAGTGGCCGAGTTTCGGATCGCAGTCGAGAATGAATCGGCGACACGGCGCTACGAAATCGAGCTTGCCTACGAGCGGCACAGCTCCGCGCCGGTGGACGTGCCTGCCGGCGGGTCCGAGACGACCCGCGTCGCGGTCCCCACTCGTCGCCGCGGGTGGGCGACGCTCGACCGCTTCGCCGTGCAGACCCGTCACCCCGGCCGGCTGTTCCGCGCCTGGACCTGGGTGCACATGGACGCGCGCTGCCTCGTCTATCCGCGCCCCGCGCCGCCGGGCCGGCCGTTGCCACAAAGCTCCGGCACCGGGGCGACCGGGCGGCAGACGCACGGCGACAGCGACTTCACCGGCCTGCGTAGCGCGGTTCCCGGCGACCCGCCGCAGCACATCGCTTGGAAGGCATACGCGCGCAGCGAGGTGCTGCTGCTCAAGCAATTCGCCGGAGGCGACAGCGAGCCTTGCATGCTCGATTGGGATTCGCTCCCCGAGCTCGACGGCGAAACGCGCCTCTCGCAGCTCACGCGTTGGTGCCTCGACGCGGCCGCGGAGTCGCGCCCTTTCGGGCTCAGGTTGCCCGGCTGCACGCTAGCGCTCGGCACGGGCGAGGCGCAGCTCCGCGCCTGCCTCGAAGCGCTCGCGCTGTATCCGGCATGACGTATCTGACATGACCATGGGGCGCGGCATCGACAATCCCGACACGGAGCGCCTGCTCTGGGTGGGCGCGATCGTGCTCGCGGCCAGCGTGCCGCATCTTCTCTCGGTGCCGCCCTGGATTCCCGCGTTCCTCCTCGGCGCAATCGCGTTGCGCATCGCCACGGCGCTGCGCGGTTGGCGGGTGCCGGGCCGGCCGCTTCGCCTCCTGCTCGCGTTCGCCGCCTTCTGCGGCGTGCTCGCGCGCTACCGCACGATCAACGGCATCGAGGCAGGCGGCGCGCTCCTCGTCGTGATGATGGCGCTCAAGTTCCTCGAGTCGCGCAATCATCGCGATCAGCTCGTGCTGATCATGCTGTCCTATTTCCTGATGTTCGCGAGCGTGCTCACCGAGCGGAGCCCGTTCACGATCGTGTACTGCGTGATCCTCGTATGGCTCACCACGGTCGCATTGCTGCACCTCGGCCGAACGGGCCGCATCGTCGACGGCCGGGCCACGGCGAAGCTCGCGGCTCGACTGCTGCTTCAGTCCGCCCCGATCATGGTGCTCCTGTTCCTGCTGTTTCCCCGCCTGCCCGGACCGCTGTGGGCGGTGCAGATGGACGCGGCCAGCGCGACCAGCGGGCTCGGCGAGGAGATGAGCCCCGGCGACATCGCGAGTCTCAAGCTGTCCGACGCCGTCGCATTCCGCGTCGAGTTCGACGGGCGCCCGCCGGGCGCGCGCGACCTCTATTGGCGCGGTCCCGTGCTGAGCTCGTTCAACGGCCGCACCTGGAGAATGCCCGCGCCGCGCAGAGCGGCGCCCGAATCGAGCGTCGAGTATCTCGGCGACGCGTTCGACTACCGCGTGATGCTCGAGCCCACGGGTCACGGCTGGGCCTTCGCGCTCGACATTCCCAAGAGCTGGTCCGGCCCTCGGCACCTGCGCATGAACGGCGAGTACCAGCTCGGGCTGTCGTTCGCCGGCCCCCCGCTCCCGCGCTACGACTACCGCGCCACGTCTCACACGCGCTACTTTGCGCGCGAGCCGCTGAGCGAGCCGCAGCGGCGCGCGCTGACGCGGCTCCCCCCCGGGAGCAGCCCGCGAACGCGCACGCTCGTCTCGAGCTGGCTCGCGGACGATCCGTCCCCACGGCGGCTCGTCGAACGTGCGATGGACTACCTGCGGTCGCAGCCCTTCTACTACACCCTCACGCCGCGAACGCTGCACGACCAACCGGTCGACGAGTTCCTGTTCGACACGCGCGAGGGGTTCTGCGAGCACTACGCATCCGCGTTCGCAGTCATGATGCGCGCCGCCGGTCTGCCGGCGCGCGTGGTCACCGGTTATCAGGGCGCCGAGCTCAACCGCCTGAGCAACTACTACATCGTGCGCCAGTCCGACGCGCACGCTTGGACAGAGGTGTGGCTCGAGGACGACGGCTGGGTGCGTGTCGACCCGGTGACTGCTGTCTCCGCGGGCCGCGTATCGCAGAGCGCGTGGCGGACGTCGTTCGGCGATGCCGCGCCCACGGGCGGACGCGCGTCCGTGCGAATACCGTGGCTCGGCGATGCGCGTCTGGTGCTCGACGCGGGCTATTTTTATTGGAACAGCTGGGTCATGGGTTACGGTCCCGAGGTGCAGAGCGCACTGCTCGACCAGCTCGGACTCGGAGGTACGCCCGGCGGGCGCTCCTCGACCCTGCTGCTGCTCGTGGTAGCGGTCACGATCACGGCGTCGATCGTCTTGAGTCTCTACCTTGCGTGGCTGTACCGGCGCAAATTCGGCGTCGACGCCGCCGCGCGGCAGTTCGCGGCGTTCGGCCGGCGGCTCGCCCGCATGCGCGTGCTGCCGTGCAGCCCAAGCGAAGGGCCGCGCGCGTACGCGGCACGCGCGCAACGGTTGCTGCCGTATGCCGCCGCCGAGATCGAGGCAATCGTCACGCTCTATCTGCGCGCGCGTTACGAGCCCGACGCGGACAGCTCGGCGCTCGCCGAGCTGCGCGCGCGCGTCGCGACGTTCGCGCCGGCGCGGGGTTGAGGCCCGTCCCTGGCGGTCAGCCGCGATTTGCTCCTGCAATCGCGGCACTCCCGCCGTCCCTGGCGGTCGGCCTCAGGCCGCGGCTGCGCTGAGCTCGCGCGTCGCGAAGAACCCGATCTTCGGCCAGCGCTCCTGCGTCAAGGCGAGGCTCACGCTGCTCGGCGCGAGATAGACGAGGGCGCCGGTGTGATCGCGCGCCACGTTCGCCGCGAGCTTCCGCGCGAACTCGTCGAGATGCGCGCGATCGTCGCAACGAACCCAGCGCGCCGCCATGACGTTGACGCCCTCGAAGACGCAGTCGACGCTGTACTCGTCGCGCAAGCGAAAGGACGCGACCTCGAATTGCAGCGGGCCGACGGCGCCCAAGATCTGGTCGTTGCTCAAGACGGGGCGGAAGAGCTGCGTGGCGCCCTCCTCGCAGAGCTGCGCCAAGCCCTTCTGCAGCGCCTTGAGCTTGAGCGGATCCTTGAGCATCGCGCGGCGGAACAGCTCGGGCGCGAAGCTCGGGATGCCCGTGAACGTCAGTTGCTCGCCCTGGGTAAAACTGTCGCCGATATTGATCGTGCCGTGGTTGTGCAGGCCGATGATGTCGCCGGCGTACGCCTCGTCGGCGTGCTGGCGGTCGGCCGCCATGAACGTGATCGCGTCGCCGACGCGAACCTCGCGGCCCAGCCGCGTGTGATGAAGCCGCATCCCCGGCTCGTACGCACCGGAGCATACGCGCACGAAGGCGATCCGGTCGCGATGTGCCGGGTCCATGTTCGCCTGGATCTTGAACACGAACCCACTGAACGGCGCTTCGTCGGGCGCGACGAGCCGTTTGTCGGTTTCGCGCGGCTGGGGCGGCGGCGCGAAACGCACGAACGAGTCGAGCAGCTCCTTGACGCCGTAGTTGTGGATCGCGGCGCCGAAGAACACCGGCGTCTGCTGCCCCGCGAGGTACGCGCGCTCGTCGAACGTCTGCGTCGCGCCGCGCACGAGCTCGACTTCCTCGCGCAACGCGGCTACGGCCGCGGCGCCGACGACCGCCGCAAGCTCCGGCGCGTCGAAGCCCCGCACGAGCCGAACCTCCGGCATCCGGCTGCCGTCGCGGCTCTGATAGAGATACGCACAATCCTCGGCCAGGTGGTAGATCCCGCGGAACTCGCGGCCCATACCGATCGGCCAGGTCATCGGCACGCACGCGATGTCGAGCACGGTCTCGATGTCGTCGAGCAGCTCGATCGGCGGCCGGCCGTCGCGGTCGAGCTTGTTGATGAAGCTGATGATCGGCGTCGTCCGCAGGCGGCAGACTTCCATGAGCTTGATCGTGCGCGTCTCGACGCCCTTTGCGGCGTCGATGACCATGAGTGCGCTGTCGACGGCCGTCAGCGTTCGATACGTGTCCTCGGAGAAGTCCTCGTGACCCGGCGTATCGAGGAGATTTATCAACGCGCCGGCGTACGGGAACTGCATCACCGACGACGTGACCGAGATGCCGCGCTCCTGCTCGAGCCGCATCCAGTCCGACGTCGCGTGCCGCGTCGCCTTGCGGCCTTTGACGGCGCCCGCCATCTGAATCGCGCCGCCGAACAGGAGCAGTTTCTCGGTCAGAGTGGTCTTGCCCGCGTCGGGATGAGAAATGATCGCAAACGTTCGCCTTTTCATTATTTTTTTGCTAGTTACGTCGTCTGCCATCGTCTGCTACACACCAAAAAAGGACACAATTAGGGACACAAATCCAAGATTTACACCGGTGCGCCAAATCTCCGCCTCGTCGCCGAGCTTCCAGCCCGTGCGACCCGGAACGGTTCGTGAAGGAAGCAGAGGCGACCCACTGAAGCTGTAAATGATATCAAAGCGCACCGGTGGCCCTGCACAAGGGAGCACCTTCAAGCCCACTGGCTCATAGAGCAGCAACTTCGAACCGCCCTCGAATTCCTCGCGGGCAGGGTGGAGCTGGTGAATGGTCAGGCTGCTCCGACCCTGCCCCGGCTCAAGCGGAGACCCGGCAACCAAGACCAAGAAGAAGGCTGCGAAGAAGCAACTCTTCGCTCCCGCTCTGACGCGAGCCCGGCGCTGAAAAGCCGGGCTCGTCCCTTTGTACGCAGGAGGCGTAAAGTTCGGTACGGCACTCCGCAACGTGACTCGGCTACGTCTGCCGAAGGCACTCTACCCGCACACCGCCGCGCACGCACATCCCCGCCGCAGACAGCGAGCGTGCGTGCGTCTACGTTCGCTGCTCGAGCACGGTCGCGAGCGCCGCATCGAGTTTTGTCGGCATTGCGTCGATGATGGCGGCATGACGCAAAGCCGTTTTTGGGCGCCATTCGCCGTGCGTGATGACGTAGAGCTCTTCATTAAGAATAGCCGCTAGTACGCGCTCGCCGACTTCGGAGGGTTCCATGCGGCTCGGAAACGGCACGGCCGTTCCGCCCGCCTGCTCGACCGCCCGGAACGCGTGTCCCACGCCGAAGCGCGACGGACGGTTCTTGGCGACTTCATGGATGTTCGTCCTCACCGGTCCCGGGCACAGGACTGAGACGCCGATGTTCTCCCGCGCAAGCTCATCGCGAATCGTCTCGGAGATGGCGAGGACCGCCGCCTTTGCGGCGACGTAGATGACGTACTGCGCCGGCATCGGCACTAGAGCCGCGAGAGACGCAGTGTTGACGATGTGCCCGTCTTCACCGTGCGCCCGGATGCGCGGCAGAAATACCTGCAGCCCGTTCACCACGCCCCCCAGGTTTACTGCCAGTCCGAAATCCCAGTCTGCGTACGTGATTCCGTTGAACGGCCCTTGAATTCCGACACCGGCGTTATTCACGAGCACGTGTATCTTGCCAAACGCACGCTCGGTGTCATCGGCCGCGGCGCCGAGGCGCCGCGCGATCAGTGACGTCGACACGAACCGCGCGCACGCTATTCCCCTGGTCGCGCTCGTGGAAGCGAGCCAGCGCATCGTCGATGTGATCCTGCCGCAGATCCGCGAGCATGACCCGCATGCCTGCGTCGACGAAGGTGCTCGCGATTCCAAAGCCGATACCGCTCGCGCCTCCGGTGATGAAAGCTACCTTCCCTGCCATCTGTTTCATGTCGCTCGGTCCGCACGCGCTATTCGGCCCCGCGCAAAAGCCGAGTCCCCTTCGGCGAGCTCGCCTCCAGGACTGCCGAGAACTCGCTCTTCGGCCGAATGCGTCCATCGACGTCCGGGCGTGGCGAGACCGCAAGCCCTGAACGCTTCCTCAACGGTGTGCGGCCAGTTGAGCACACCACGCAACGCGTCACAACACACGACTCTCCGCGGGTTCCACCTCTATTCGTCCGCTCCTTCCACCGCTGCATTCGCATGCGACGACGAGCGGGCACGACAACAATCGCTTGCGCGGATGTAAGACGACAAGACGCTGTTACCGCCATTCACGTTGCGAAACGGAACTGACGTGTGCACCATCGCCAACTCTTGCAGCTTCACCGGCGCATATTCCCTGATCGCGGCGACTAGACCCTAGGACGCCGAGAAAGAGACAGTACATTCTGCTGAATTGCAGGCCGAAGGCGTTTCTGACGCACCGGAGCATCCCGCTCACACTCGAAGCAAGGACTGAATCCGTTGGCCTGCTACCTCGCAAGCGTGTCTTTATTTCGGCTCCATAGTCAGGAGTGATCACTGTGAACAACAATGACGCTGTGGCAGATCAGCCCAACAGAATGCTGACGCCGGAGGAAATCGAAGCGTTCGCTCGAGACGGATATCTCCTACTTCGAGGAGAGTTCCACCACGATTGGGTCGACCGCCTCAGGGAAGCGTTGGATGACTTTATCCGAGTGGTACCCCCCGACGCCGCCGGCGACGGGCGCGATAGATGGCGAAGGGGCTACTATATGGATTTTCACACCCACACCAAGAGCGCAAAGATGTACTCGCCACGGTCGCGGCACACCTGCGTCGCCGCCGTGACGAGGTGGGTTTTAATTGGGATAGCGAGCCGCTTGCGACGACAGAGGACAAGAGCGTCGCGGCAGAGCCGTCGTCGAATCGTTATCAGCGCGCACTCGCACTAGCCTTTGTGCCACCAAGCGCGGCTCCGATGACCTGCCATTCGCTCTTCGCGGTGCATCCGTGATCCCGGCCAGCAGCTTACCGTGGCCCATCGACAGAGTGCCTTGCTCGATAAGACTTCGTACTTCAGGCGGGAGCTGCAGGAGACGCAGGGTGATGCGCGATCGCGGATTGCGACATCCCGATGCCCTTGCCGATCTCTCCCTGTTGCAGATGGAACTCTTCGAGAAGCTTCGTCAAGCCCCGCGCTTTTTCAATCGCGTTTAGGTCTCTCCTCTGCAGATTCTCCGTCACAGAAATCATGAGAGCCTCACTATGCGAACACGTCCGGCGATCGTGTCCCACGGCGTGGTGTACGAGTCGTGAGTCCTGGTTCGGTTGGACTCGTGCTCAGTTGACCACGGCGGACAACCGAGTGGTCTGATTGTCGGTGAGCGTTTGCAGTCCTTCAAGCTGCATGTAACGCCGCTGC
>DASQOL010000008.1:0-2063 GCA_035644475.1 Gammaproteobacteria bacterium
CGTGCGGGAAGCGCGACTGTGCGAGCGACGCGCCGTCGATGAGCGCTTCGTAGAGCGACTTGCGGATGCGGTCGCGCTCGATACCGACGCCGCTCGTCGAGTTGCCTTGCGGATCGGCGTCGATGAGCAGCGTCTTACGCTCGGCCGTCGCGAGAGAGGCCGCAAGGTTTACGGCAGTCGTCGTCTTGCCGACGCCGCCTTTTTGATTTGCGATCGCGATTACACGTGCCATTATAAGTCGTTAGTTACCAAAGAGTTATATAGTTCGCAAATTCACGCGAGTCCAATATACGTTCGTTTCACGTGAAACGAAAGAGCGTACGTTTCACGTGAAACTGCAACATTGGGGGTCTAGGCGACCCTCCGCCGCCAGCGCGTCGCCTCGAGGACAAGGTTGTGGAGGTCGCTGGGCGTGACACCGGGCACGCGTGCCGCCTGCGCCAGCGAGCTGGGACGCACGCGATCGAGTTTCTGGCGTGCTTCCGTCGCCAGCGTCCGCAACTCGAGATAGGGCAGGTCGGGAGGCAGAATAAACGCCGCGAGCTCGGCGAGTCGTGCCGCAGCTTCGCGCTCTCGCGCCAGGTAGCCGTCGTACTTGATCTCGATTTCCGCAGCGCCGATCGCCTCAGCAGCAGCCTCGGTCCCAACTCCCGCCGCGGCGAACAACGCGGCCAGCGAGACGCCAGGCCGCTTCGCGATCACGGCAATTCGATCGCTCTCCATCAGCGTCGTACCGCTCTCGGCGAGTGGGCCGGCCGCTTGGTCCGGAGTGATCGTCGTCTCGCGCGCGAGCCGCAGCGCTGACTCCTCGGCATCGAGCCGTCGTGCCGCGGCGTGCAGCTCGTCGTCGGTCAACACGCCGAGCCGTTCGGCCAACGGGAGCAGGCGGCGCAGCGCGTTGTCTTGGCGGAGGAGCAGACGAAATTCGGACCGCGACGTGAACAGGCGGTACGGCTCGTCGACGCCGCGGGTCACCAGATCATCGACCAGCACTCCGATGTACGCGTCGACGCGTCCGAGGACCACCGGCTCGGCGCCGCGGATCCGTCGCACGGCGTTGATGCCGGCGACGACGCCTTGGCCCGCTGCCTCTTCGTAGCCGGTGGTCCCGTTGATCTGCCCGGCGAAGAATAGATGCTCGACGTTTTTTACCTCGAGCCACGGCGTGAGCTGCGTCGGAGGATAGTAGTCGTACTCGATCGCATAACCCGGGCGCGTCATGCGGGCGCTCTCGAGACCCGGGACGGCGTGCAGGAACTCCAGCTGCACGGCGACGGGCAGGGAAGTCGAGAGGCCGTTCACGTACAGCTCGGTGGTATCGAGCCCCTCGGGCTCGAGGAAGATCTGGTGGCGCTTGGCCGCCGGGAACTTCACGATCTTGTCCTCGACCGAGGGGCAATAGCGTGGCCCGCGACCGCTGATCGCGCCGCCGTACAGCGCCGACTCCTTCAGGTGGCGCTGGATGATGTCCTTGACCTCTTCGCCGGCCCATGTGATCCAGCAGGGCACCTGACGCGGCCGCTCGATACGCTCGTGGAAGGAGAAGCGGAAGTCGGGGCTGTCGCCGTCCTGCCGCTCGACCTTGCTCCAATTCACGGAGCGGCCATCGACGCGCGGCGGCGTGCCGGTCTTGAAGCGCGCTACTGTAAGTCCAATATTTTCAATCACTTGCGCCATCTCTACCGATGGCTGATCTCCCGCACGGCCCGCCGGGATTTGGGTGTCGGTGCCGACGTGAATGCGACCGCGGAGGAAAGTGCCGGCTGTGATGATGACGGCGCGCGCGCTGAAGCGACGTCCGTCTTTCGTCTCGACCCCGGTGATGCGCGTGCCGGGCTGGTCGAAGAGCAGATTCGTAACCATGCCCTGCGTGAGCTCGAGGGCAGGGAATTGCTCGAGCAACGCACGCACCGCGCGACGATAGAGCGTCCGGTCGCACTGTGCGCGCGGGGCCCAGACGGCCGGGCCCTTGGAGCGATTCAGCATGCGGAACTGAATCGTCGCGCGATCGGCGGCGCGGCCCATGATGCCGCCCAGAGCATCGACTTCGCGGACGACGGTAC
>DASQOL010000009.1:0-16457 GCA_035644475.1 Gammaproteobacteria bacterium
TCAGCGAGCGTCGAAATCTGCTCGCACGACTCCTCCCCGAGCCGGGGCCCCACGAGGATCGGCCGGAGCCCGGCGGCGCGCGCGCCGGCAACGTCCCAGCCCGGGTCGTCGCCGACGAACCAGGCGTGCTGCGCCGCAACGCCCAGCAGCTCGAGGGCCCGTGCGAACGCTTGCGGCGCCGGCTTGCGCCAGCCCACGTCGACGCAGAACACGACGGCGTCGACCCGCTCGCGCAGGCCGTGGCGCGCGAGCTCCGCCCGCCAGGCGCCGGCGGCACTGCCCCACGGTGTATTCGAAACGATTGCAGTTTTGATCCCCAACTGTTTGATACTGGAGAGAACGTCGACGGCTGAAGCGTCGAGCCGCGCGGTCGCGAAGATCGGCCCCAAAAACGCGTCGCCGAGCCGCGCGAGAAGCTCGCCCGGCACGCGCCGCGCGTCGAGGCCGAACACCTCGAGCAAGCGCTCGTCGAGAGGCCGCACGCGGTGGTCGGCGCGCTCCACGTTCGCCGCGAGCGCGCGCTCGTAAGCGGCGGCGGTATCGGCAGCACCCAAGTCCGGGCGCTCGCGCAGAATCTCGGCGGCGGCGGCGACGCAGCGCTCAAGCACCGGCGCGAAGTCCGCGCTGCGGTAATACGACACGAGTGTGTTGCCGAGGTCGAAGAGGACCGCGTCGACCCGGCTAGAGCTCGCGCTCCATTCGGACATGCTCGATCCCCGCCTCGTAGAAGTGTTCGCCGACCGTGCGGTAGCCGAGCCGCTCGTAGAACGCGGCGGCGGAAATCTGCGCGTTGCACCACACCGAGCCGAGGCCGGCGCCCGCGGCGAGGTCGTGCAAGCGGCTCATCAACGCGCTGCCGACGCCGCTGCGGCGCGCTGACTCGAGCACCGCTACCCGGCCGATCTTGCCGCCATATCCGACGTCGAGCCGGCCGGTGCCGATCGGGCCTCCGCCGTCGTCGTAGGCGACGAGGTGCAGGCAGAGCGGATCGCGCTCGTCGAGCTCGATCTCCTCCGGCACGTGTTGTTCGTCGACGAAGACGGTGAACCGCACGCGGCGAATCGCCGCATAGTCCGACTCGAAGCTCGCGGGCTCGATGCGCATCGGGGTGCGGCCGGGATCAGCCGTAGCGGCTCAGCAGCAAGAGCAGCCGTGCTTCGGGCCGTGCCCCTCGGCGAGCACGCGCCCGTCCGCGTCCGTGAGCGTCAGCGGCAGCGTGCGGCCGTCCTCGAGCTCGAGGGTGATGCTCGATCCGACGAGGCGCGCCGCGTCCGCGAGCCCGCCGAGGTCGAGCGTTCCTTCGATGCGGTGCAGGCCCGGCACGGGCAGCCCGTTCGGCGCCTGCCCTTGGAATCGATCGATGCGATAGCGGACGCCCGCGAACGTCTCGCCCCGCCATTTGAGCCCGCCGACTCCCGAAACCTGCTCGACCAATCGCATCCCAAGCCGCTCCTGCCGCCGCTAGGCCATCGCGCCCAAGACGGCGCCCATCAACGTGAACGAGAGAACATTGTACCCGCCGTTGATCAAGAACAGCTTGAGGCTGCGCTGCTCGAACAGGTAGTTCACGCCGAGATAGCCGGTGACCCAGAAGAGCCCCGCTAGAAATCCGTAGAGTGCCCCCGAGCCGACGTCGACGTTGGGGCCCAAGAACATCGCGAATACGGCGGTCGCGAGCAGCACCAGCACGAAGGCCTTGGCCATCATCAACGGCATGGTGACGTTGCGCGCGCGCGCTTCGTCGACGCCCGATTCCCGCAGCCACGCCTTCGTGAACATGAGCGGCGAATACCAAATCGCTCCGACCCCGAAGGCGGCGATCGCTGCCACGATCACCGCGAGCCAATTGACAGCCGGCATGTGCTCCCCCCCGAATGGATCATCGTTAGTCGTTATCGGCCCATGGTTCTAGCCGCAAAACGTTCAATGTGCAACGCCCTTCCGCTAAGCTGACTCGAAGGGAATGCGGCGCGTTGAGGGAGCACGGCCATGCGTTGGAGAGACTTGCGGCGCAGCAGCAACGTGCAGGACGCGCGCGGCGCTGGTCCTGCGCGCTCGGGCATGCCCATCCGGATCGGGCGCGGCGGGGGCGGCATCGCGGTGCTCGCGCTGCTCGCGGTCGCGTACTTCGTCGGCGGTCCAGACGCGGTCAACCAACTGCTGGGCGGGGGTGCCGGCGCACCCGACTCGGGCTCCGCTCCGCCGCTCGGCGCGGACGACGAGGCGAGCCAGTTCGTCGCGGCCGTGCTCGGCAGCACGGAGGATGTCTGGGGCGAAATCTTCGCGCAATCGGGTGCCACGTATTACCAGCCCGAGCTCACGCTGTTCGACGGCGAGGTGCGCTCGGCGTGCGGGTTCGCGACCTCCGCCGTGGGTCCGTTCTATTGTCCGTCCGACCGGCACGTGTACCTCGATACCGCGTTCTTCCGCGATCTCGCGGCGCTCGGCGGGCCGGGGGAGTTTGCGCAGGCGTACGTCATCGGGCACGAGGTGGGTCACCACGTGCAGACGCTGCTCGGCAAGTCGGATCGCGTGCGCGGCGCGCAGCAACGGGGCGATGCGAACGGCATGCAGGTGGCGATGGAATTGCAGGCCGATTGCTACGCCGGCGTCTGGGCCTATCACGCGAATCGCACCCACCGCATTCTCGAGCCCGGGGACGTCGAGGACGCGCTCGCGGCGGCGCAGGCGATCGGCGACGATCGCCTGCAGCGCAACGCCGGGCGCCGCGTGACGCCGGATTCCTTCACGCACGGCTCGTCCGCACAGCGCCAGCGATGGCTCCGCACGGGGCTTGAGACCGGCGACCCGAATGCGTGCGACACTTTCCGCTGAACATTCCCAAACGACTGGACGAACAATCCGAATGAAAGACAACAGGCTGCTGGACGGCCGGGCAGTCCGCGATCGCATCTTGGGCGAGGTCGCGGAGCGCGTGCGTGCGGCGCAGGAGAAGCACGCGATGGGCCGGCTCGTGTCCATCGCCGTCGGCGAGCACAAGGAGGTCGGGGTTTACGTGCGCGGCCAGGCGAAGGCCGCCGAGAAGGTCGGCATCCGCTTCGAGGATCAGACTTGGCCGAGCACGCTCACGCAAGACGAGTGCAAGGCGCGGCTCGTCAAGATGAACGATGACTCCGACGTGCTCGGCGTGATCCTCCAGCGGCCCGTCCCGAAGCACATCCACGGCCGCTCGCTCGCGTCGGCGATCCATCCGTTCAAGGACATCGAGGGCATGAATCCGGCGTCGATCGGCAACATCGTCTACAACGACCTCGCGCTCGCGCCCTGCACGGCGGCCGCGTCGGTCGAGCTCATCAAGGCCACGGGGCTCGACCTGCACGGCCTCGAGGTCGTGATGATCGGTCACTCCGAGATCGTCGGTAAACCGGCGGCGTTCATGCTGATGGCCGAAGGCGCTACGGTCACGGTGTGTCATCACTTGACGCGCTCCGTCGCGGCGCACTCGCGGCGCGCGGATGCGGTGCTCGTCGCCGTGGGAAGGCCGAGGTTCCTGAAGGCCGACATGGTGAAGCCCGGCGCGGCCGTCATCGACATCGGCATCAACCAAGTCACCGGGCCCACCGGCGATACGATGATCGTCGGCGACGTGGACACCGAGAACGTCAAGGAGGTCGCGAGCTGGGTCACGCCGGTGCCCGGCGGCGTCGGTCCCGTGACGGTCGCGATGTTCATGCGCAACGCGGTCGCGGCGCACAACAAGCAGCTCGCGGCCGGTTGGCTCGACTAACGCGGCGCGCGAGCGCACGGGCCTAGGTCAGAGCCTCGAAGATCGGCCGGCCGATTCCGAGCCAGAAGTCCGTGGTTCTGAACGGCAGGCGCAGCAACGAGAGCGCCAGCACCGCGAGGCCGATCCAGTACACGCCGTGCACGCGCCCGCGAATCCACGCGTCGTACGCCATGGCGCCGATCAAGGGCGCGAACCACAGCGCGAGCGCCGGGAGGAGCGGCATTCCGGCCGCGTTCAGGCGGAACGCCGCGGCGAACAGGATCGACACGGTAGCGACCAACATCAGGCGCTTGTGAATCTCCGGCCGGTGGCGGTTCGCGACGGCCGCCGCGAAGAAGGCGCCGAAGAGCACCATGTCCACGAGCGGGATCGGCACGAAGGCCGCGGCATCGTTGATCGTCCACTCGCCGCGGTGCACGTGCATCACCGGCGCGACGAAGCTCACGAGCAGTCCCACGAGCAACAGGAGAACGCCGTAGCCGATGCCCACCTTGCCGAGCGCGCGATGCGCGCGAATTCGGCCGCTCGCGGCCAACGTCACCTGCGCGATGAGCAGCGCCATCCAGCCGGCGAAGATGACACCGTGGACGTGCAATACGACCGGCGTTTGCGCTACGCCGTGGACCAGCGGTCCGTAGTAGGAGGGCCAGAACCCCCAGCCGATGAGGATCGTCATCAGCACCGATAGAACGATGTAGAACCTGCGCGGCGAGCGCCGCAATGCCGTGTCGCCGGCAGTGGCTGCCGGCGCGAATACCTGCGAGCGAGCTTCGGCCATGACGATTCCCCCCTCCCGTGTGCCCGCACTTTATCTCGCGATCAGCCACCCGTCACTCGTTTGTCACCGCAGCGCGACTGCAATGTCGCCCGGGACGCGGAACAATTCTCTCCGGCGGCGGGCGGCGGCTGCGGACGAGGCAGACGTGTTTCGGTTACTCCCCCCGTGACGAACGCAGGATCGGCAGGCGCAGGCCGTCGTTCGTCGCCACCACTGTTCACGAGCCGTTCGCGATCCGAGCTTCGCCGGCCGTCGGACGTTCGCCGAATCGACGCGGCGGAAACATCGGGCGGCCGGGTGTCGCATACTGCGCGGCGATGTCTTCGGTATTCGTTTTCGCAGCTTGCCAAGTCGGGTCCGAGGCATTCCTCAAGCAAGAGGTCGCGCGGCGTCATCCGGCGCTGCGGTTCGCGTTCTCGCGGCCCGGGTTCTGCACGTTTCGGCTGCCCGACGGCGCGTCCGTTGGCCCCGAGCCGCGTTTGAACGCGACTTTCGCTCGGGCTTCCGGCATCTCGCTCGGCAGGATCACCGGGAGCGACGACGCCGATCTCGCGCGCGCTCTTGCGGCCGCAATCGACGAGCGTGTACCCCACGCGCCCCGTCACCTCCACGTCTGGCGGCGTGACCGGCTCTTACCCGGCGATCCGGGCTTCGATCCGAGCGCGACCGCGGCACAGGGCGCCGCGATTCTCTCGCTGCGGCCCGAGCTCGCGCTGAACGAGCACGCCACCGTCGGCGACGCGATCCTCGATTGCGTGATCGTGGAGCCGAACGAATGGTGGCTAGGGTGGCACCGCGCGAGCGGGGCCGCACCCGAGAGCCGCTGGCCCGGCGGCGTGCCGAGCGTGGCGGCGCCGGCGGGCATGATCTCGCGCGCCCATTTGAAGATGACCGAAGCGCTGCTCTGGTCCGAGCTGCCGGTCGGCGCGCTCGACCCCTGCGTCGAGATCGGCAGCGCGCCGGGGGGGTCGTGCCTCGCGCTGCTCGAGCGCGGCTGCGCCGTGGTCGGGCTCGACCCCGCCGAGATGGACGCGGCCGTGCTCGCGCATCCGCGTTTCACTCACGTGCGCGCGCGCGCCAAGGACGCGAAGCGCAACGTGTTCGACGGCTGCCGGTGGCTGGTGTCGGATGCGAACGTCGCGCCGACGTACACGCTCGACACGGTCGAGCCGGTCGTGACGGCGGCGGGCGCGCGAGTGGACGGGCTGCTGCTCACGCTCAAGCTCACCGATCCGAAGCTCGCCGCCGCGCTGCCGGCGTTTCAGGAGCGCGTGCGGGCGTGGGGGTACCGGCGCGTGCGCACGCGGCAGCTCGCCTTCAACCGGCAGGAAGTCTGTCTCGCAGCGACGGACCGGGGATTCGCGTGACGCCGGAAGCGAATCCGCCGCCGCGCGAGTACCATTGGCGGCGGGTTTACCTTGGGGGTTCACGAATGAAGCTCGTGTGCAAAGTCGCGGCGTTCGCCGCGCTCGGCGTCGTGGCCTGGCAGGCCGGCGCCCAACAGGCTCCGGCGCGCGGCGGCACGCCCCGCGCGCCTACCGGCATCGTGGTGCCGCCGCTCGGCGCGGGCCCGTTCATGTACAAGACGGCCGAGGGCCAGGACATCCGCGTGGTCGTGCTCGCGCGCGGCTTGGATCATCCGTGGAGCATCGCGTTCCTGCCGAACGGCGACAAGCTCGTGACCGAGCGCGCCGGTCGGCTGCGGGTCATGCACGGCGACAAGCTCGATCCCACGCCGGTACAGGGTGTGCCCGCGGTGCAGGCGCGGGGCCTGTCGGGGCTGTTCGACATCGCGCTGCATCCGCAATTCGCCACCAATCACTTCGTCTATCTCACCTACGCCAAACCTCCGCCCGAAGGCGGAATGGCGGGCAACGGGCTCGCGCGCGGCGTCTGGGACGGCAAGGCGCTGACTAACGTCCGCGAGATTTTCTTGACCACCGACACGAGCACCGTCTCGCGGATTACCTTCGGCCGCGACGGTATGCTCTATATGTCGACCTGGGGCGACCGTGCCGACATCGCGCAGAAGACCGACGGCCTCGGCGGCAAAGTCCTGCGTTTGCGCGACGATGGCACCGTGCCTCCGGACAACCCGTTCGTCGGCAAGGCCGGCTACCGGCCGGAGATCTACACGCTCGGCCACCGCAGCACGCTCGGCCTGCAGATGCATCCCGGCACGGGCCAGATCTGGGAGAACGAGAACGGCCCGAACGGCGGCGACGAGATCAATGTGCTCGTCCCCGGCGGCAACTACGGCTGGCCCCTCGTGAGCCTCGGCCGGACCTACGCGGGGCCCTGGCAGTCGCCGAAGGGCTTCTCGCTCGAAGGCATGATCGATCCGATCGTCTACTGGACCCCGGCGATCGCCGTGTCGGGCATGGCGTTCTACACCGGCAACAAGCTGCCGAAGTGGAAAGGCGACGTCTTCGTCGGCGGCATGCGTCGCGGCGAGGTCCCGGGCACCGGCCATCTCGAGCGGATCCTTTTCAACGAGAAGATGGAAGAGCTGCGCCGCGAGACGCTGCTCGCAGACCTACAGCAGCGTATCCGCGACGTGCGTCAGGGTCCGGACGAGCTCCTTTATGTATTGACCGACGAGACCGACGGCGCGCTGTTCAGGATCGAGCCCGCGAATTGACGGCGACGAATTGACGACGATATGGGGGGAGCAGGTCTCGACGTGGCGCCGGGGGTCGTGATCCCGGACGCCGAGCTCGAGTTCACGGCGATCCGCTCGCAGGGCGCGGGCGGGCAGAACGTGAACAAGGTGGCGAGCGCGGTGCAGCTGCGCTTCGATGCCGCGCGTACCGGCGCGCTCCCCGAGGCCGCGAGGGTGCGCCTGCTCGCGCTGCGCGACCACCGGATCACGGACGACGGCGTCGTCGTGATCAAGGCGCAGCAGTATCGGAGCCAGGAGCAGAACAAGGCGGCGGCGCTCGAGCGGCTTCGCGACCTGCTGCTGCGCGCGCTCGCGACCCGCAAGGCGCGCAAGCCCACCAAGCCGACGCGAGGCGCGCATGCGCGGCGCCTCGACAGCAAAACGCGGCACAGTCGGCTGAAGCAAGGCCGGCGGGTAGTCGACGACTGACGTGCGCTTCGACCTCGTCATCTTCGACTGCGACGGCGTCGTCGTAGACAGCGAGCGGATCACGCACGACGTGTTCGGCGCGTTCATCCGCTCGCTGGGCGCGAACCTCACGGAGCGGGAGATGCAGGAGCAGTTCCTCGGGCGCTCGCTCGCGGACTGCCTCGCTATTGTCGAGAAGCTCACGGGCCGCGCGGCGCCGGCGGGTGCGCTCGATGGCTATCGAGCGGAGCGCGACCGCGTGTTGCGCGATCAGGTTCTTCCCGTTCCCGGAATTCGCGAGGTGCTCGACAAGCTCGCGATCCCGTACTGCATCGCTTCGAGCGGCGACCACGACAAGATGCGCGCCACGCTCGGCGCCACCGGGCTTCTGCCGTTGTTCACCGGGCGGCTCTTCAGCGTCACCGAGGTCGCGCACGCGAAGCCGGCGCCCGACGTGTTCCTCTACGCCGCGCGGCGGATGGGCGCGGCTCCCGAGCGCACGGTCGTGATCGAGGATTCGCTGAACGGTGTGATCGCCGGGCGCGCGGCGGGCATGACCGTGTACGGCTTCGCGGCCTTGTTCGCGCCGGAGCGCCTGGCGGCCGCCGGCGCGCACGCGACGTTCGCGCGGATGGACGAGTTGCCCGCGCTGCTTGCCTAAGCGCGCTCCCCTCGACGGCTACTTTTAGACGGCTATAGCGACGATCTTGTCGCGCTGGGCGATCAACGTAGCGTTCGTGAATTTCGAGACGTCCGCGCGCAGCGCCGCCTGATGCTGCGCGGCCGCCGCGTCGAACGCCGCGGGATCGGCGATCCAGATCGTGATCGTGGCGACGTATGCCGGGTGCGCACCGTCGGCGCCGGGCAGCCCGCGGCGCAGCTCGAAGCGTGCGATCGACTTTCCGTACGCCTGCATGATGTTGTGCATGTGCGTCTTCTGGTAGTAGTCGAAGTCGAAGCGCACGTCGTCGCCGTTCTGATAGATGATCGTCATGCACTCTTGCCCGGCGACGCCTTCGGCGCGCGCTTCGCCGGTTGCCGCGGCACCGAGAGTCGCCGCGACTCCGGCGGCGGCAACCTTGCCGGCGCCGAGCAGCAGCGTGCGACGATCGCACTGCGTGGCAGGAGTCGGTTGCTCTACGCCTTCGGCGCTCGGCGTCGTTCGGTCGGTGGTCTGCATGGCGGGCCCCCCATTGGCTGGTTCCGCTACTAGATCACGAGCCCCACATTCCACACAACGGGGGCCAACGGTCGGTTGCAACGTCGGGCGGTCAGCGCCGCTCGAGGTCCTTGCGTGCGTCGTCGACGCCGTCGCGCACGTCGTCGGCCGCGTCGTCGATTCGGTTCTCCAACGTCGGACCGCCGTTGCGCGCATTCTCCACGGCCTTGTCGGCTTTCTCGCCCGCCCGCTCGAACGGGCCTTGCTTCTCGCAAGCGCATAGAGGCAACACGAAGAGGAGCGCGGTCAATAATCGCATTCGCATGCGGATCTCCTATGTTCCCGGCGACCTAGCCGGCGACGGCGGTGTGAGTCGACGAGCGGCCCACACCGCCGACACGTCACTCCGCCTGGTCGTCCTTCGCGGGCGGAGGTTTCGAAATTCCCTCGCGACGGCGACGCTCTTCTTCCTGTTGCTGTTGGTTGCGTCGGTCGTGCTCTTTGTTGCGGTCGGGTTGTTGCTGGTCGCCCATGTCCTTCACTCCTTGAGGATTGGTTTTCGATTCAGGATGCAGCCTTCGCACCCTCAGTGCTCGAGGTGCAACTACCATGCCACTGATTTCGCGGCCGCCGAATCGCCGTCGATGAACGCATATCGCGGCGCGATCGCGGCAGCAACCCATTCGACCGCGCAGGCTTTGCTGCGCCTTCTTCATTCTGCAACGCGTACGGCCCGTGCGATTCCGTGGCACACAACTTGCTCGATTGTCTCCGCTCGATGCGCCGCAATGAGGTCGCGCAGCGGCGTCCGGCGACAACGAGCAAGGAGCGTGTATGCGCAGCAAGCTCGCAAGTTTGGCGATCGCGGTATCGGTGCTCGGAGCCTTGACCGGTTGCGGCCGCCAAGAGGCGACGAAGGATCTCGCGGACGAGATCGACAGAGCGCTCGATCCGGCGCCGCAGTACGTCGACAAGCCGGCGGAGGAGCCGCGCGATCCGCAGTGAACGAAACGAAGGAGAGCAATCATGTCAACTGTTCTGTCCGCCGATACGTTGTCCGGGGACGCCGTGGTCAATTCCGCGGGCGAGAAGCTCGGCAAGATCGAAGACTTCATGCTCGACGTGGAGTCGGGAAGGATTCGTTACGCGGTGTTGTCGTTCGGCGGCGTGCTCGGTATCGGCAACAAGTTGTTTGCGGTGCCGCCCGAGGCGCTCACCGTCGACACCGGCAACAAACGTCTGATTCTCGACGTCGACCGCGAACGGCTCGAGAACGCGCCCGGGTTCGACAGGGACAATTGGCCGAACTTCGCCGACGCGACGCTCGGTCGAGAGATCTACGGGTACTACGGACGCAAGCCTTACTGGAACTGACGCGGCGAGGAAGCACGAAGGTTGCGGCGGCGCGCCGAGCCCTCGACGAGGGGTCGGCCGCCGCCGCAATCGTGTTGTAATTGCGATCCTCTAGTCTCGATCGTGGTCGTGCTTGTCGTGGTGCTCGGCTGCGCCCGCACCGACGGCGGCGCCCGCGACGCCGGCGGCAAGCGGCGAGCAAGCGAGCTGCGACCCGAACGCCGCGCCGAGCAGCACCAGGAACAAATAACGTTTCAACATGTCGACCTCCAAGTTACTGGCGGCCTTTCGGCCTTGAGCTTGTCAAGCAAGCTCCATGCCACCAGCGTGTCGGGCCGCGCCGCGCGCACCGATCACGGCAGTGAAGGTGCGAGGAGCGCCAGCCAAGTTGCAAGGAGATCGTCGCCGAATACCCAGTAGTGCAGCGCCGCACCGAGGATCGCGTGCGACGCGGCGAGCGGCAGCAACACGCGATGACGGTAGTAGATCAGCGTCCACACCGAGCCCGCCACCAGCGTCACCGCCATCACGGGCCAGCGCGGAAAGTGCACGCTCGCGAACGCGGTTGCCGTGAGCGCGACGGCAACGGCCACCGGTACGAGCTGCAGCAGCCTGCCGCACAAGTAGAACTGAAAGATGTACTGCTGCAGCAGCGCCCATGGAAAGTACAACAGCATTGCCACAAAGAAGTGGGCGGTGAACAAACGCGCGAGCAGGGGCGCTCCGGCGGCACCTGCCCGGGGCCAACCGAACGCGAGCACCGCGAACGCCGCCAGCGCCACGGCGGTGAACGCCGCGGAGAGCAGCGTCGCCGAGCGGTAGTGCACGTTCGCGGCGGTGTCGGTTGCGGGCGCGGGAGTGGCGAGGTCCCACAACCGGCGGCTACGCCGCGAGCTTGCGACGATCAACGCCGCCGCCGCCGCCGCGAGTGCGAAGTCGACATAGCTTGCCCGGACCCGGAAGGTCGCGAGGAACACGCCGGTCGCGAGCGCCAGCGCGGCGACCTCGAGCATCACCGACGTGCGTGCCTGCATCGCCGCATCATAGTCGCCGTTTGGAGACACCGCAGCTCGGTAATCGCGGTTTCCCAAAAGCGGATCGCATTCCGGTTTTTGCGAGCTTGGTGGGGCGCGCCGCCCCGCAGCCCCGCGCCCTACCTCACTCGCGGGCCGTCTTGGGCGCGCGTACGACGTTCGTCCGCTGCCCAAACGCGAAGTTGGCACGAAAACTGCTTCCTATCGACCGACTTCGGCACACGCCACTGGAGCGAACGATGAGATTTGAACGGTTCAGGAATGCCTCGACCCCCTTGGTGTTGGCGGCGTGCTTGGTAGCCGCGGGCTGCGCGGCCGAGCGATCGCTGCCGAAGCCCGAAGACCTCACGCGCGCGACCGCGAGCGTGGAGGCGGCCGAAAAGGCGGGTGCGTACGAGCATGCCAACGTGGAGATGGCGCAGGCGCGGCGCAAGCTCTCGAGCGCCCAGAGGGCCTTGGCGGACGGCGACAGAGACGTCGCTGCGCGGCTCGCCGTGGAGGCCGACCTGGATGCGCAGCTCGCGATGGCGAAGGCGCGCAGCCACGAGACGCAGGCCGCGGTCGCGGAGCTGCACGAAAACATCCGCACGCTGCAGGAAGAGCTCCGCCGCAGCGACTTCGAGACGCTCGGACGGCTCTGAGATCACCCGCGGGAGGCGGACCTATGCGAATGCAGACGAAACTGAGTATTTGCGCGACCGGGCTCGTGGCGCTGGCGGCGTGCAGCTCGCTGCCCGACCGGGTCGACACACTCGAGCAGGCGCGGCTCGCCGTGCGCACCGTGGAGCGCGACGACCTCGCGTCGGAGACCGCGGCGAGCGAGCTCAACGCGGCACGCAACGCGCTGGCAGAGGCGGACGAGGCGTACCGCGAGCGCAAGTCTCTCGACCTCATCACCCACAAGGCCTACGTCGCGCAGCGCTATGCGGATATCGCCAAGGAGCGCATCGCCGAAGGACGCGCCAAGCAGGAGATCGCGCAGAGCGAGGCTCTGCGCAACGAGGTGCTGCTCCGGGCGCGGACGCGCGAAGCGGACGCGGCCTCTCGCGAGGCTCGGGCGGCCGAGCGCGAAGCGGACGACGCGAATCGACAAGCGGACGTCGCGCGCCAGCACAATCAAGACCTCGAGCAGGAGCTCGGGCGGCTGCAACCGAAGGAGACCGAGCGTGGTCTCGTGGTCACGCTCGGCGACGTGCTGTTCGACACGGGTGCGAACGCGCTCAAGCCGGGCGCCGGCCGCACCATCGACCAGCTCGCGGCCTTCATGTCCGGTCACCCCGATCGAAACGTGCTGATCGAAGGCCACACCGATGCGCGCGGGGCGGACGACTACAACGTGCAGCTTTCGGAGCGGCGCGCCGGCGCCGTGCGTGACGCGCTCGTGGCGCGGGGCGTTTCGGGCGGGCGGATTCGCACGGTGGGGCTCGGCGAGTCGTATCCGATTGCGAACAACGACACCTCGGTCGGCATGCAGGCGAACCGCCGAGTCGAGATCGTGATTTCCGACGAGATCGGCAACTTTCCCGGCGTGCTCGAACGGGCCGCGGCGCTGCGCTGAGGAGAATCGGAGCAGATTTTTTCAGACGGCTTGGCTTTCCGAGGGGTCGGTCACCCCCCACGGTTCATCTCCCCCCAAACCCTGGACCGACCCCTCGGATCCTTTTCTCAACGCGCTTGCAGCGCCCCGTCCGCCACCACGTTTACGACGGGTGGCGCAAGCGGCAACGTTACCGTGAAGACGCAGCCCTTGCCGGGCCCGTCGCTGCGCGCGGCAAGCGCGCCCTTGTGACCCTTCACGAGGTGCTCGGCGATCGCGAGGCCGAGCCCCAAGCCCTTGTGGTTCCCGCTCGTGGAGGCCGCGCGCCAGAATGGCGTGAAGACGCGCTGCAGGTCTTCGGCGGAGAGGCCGATGCCGCTATCCTCGATGGCGATCGCGAGCGCGTCGTCGCCGACTGGCTCGATGCGCAGCTCCACGTGCCCTTCGGGCGGCGTGCAGCGGAACGCGTTCTCGAGCAGGTTGTTGAGCACTTGAGTAAGGCGCTCGGAGTCCATCTCGACCATGTACCGCTCGTCGCCGTCCGGCCGATAGCGAAACCGCAGCTTGCGCGCGTCGGCCATGAGCTTCCAGGTCTCGACGTGGCTCTCGATGAGCGCTTCGATCTCGAGGGGCTCGGGGTGGATCTCGATGCCGCCGGAGGAGATCTTCGCGGCGTCGATGAGGTCGTTCACAAGCCGCGCTTGGATCTTGAGGTTGCGCTTGATCGCGTCGATCGCCTTGCCCGACTTCTCGGATTGCGGGCCGAGCGCCAGCACGTCCAGCCACATCGTGCAGGCGTTGAGCGGCGAGCGCAGCTCGTGCGTGATCGACGCGAAGAACACGTCCTTGACGCGGTTGGCGGTCTCAGCTTCCTTGCGCGCCTGTGAAGCCTCGGCCAACAGCTGCAAACGGGTCATCGCTGCGAGCTGCTCGCCCGTAACGTCCTCGAGCGCGCCGACGAGGTGCTTCGCGCCGTCGGCGCCCGGAACGACGCTGATCGACAAGCGCCCGGAGAACACGGTGCCATCGCGGCGCTCGCACGGCACCGTCACGGTGCAGCTGTCTCCGCTCGCGAGCGAGCTCGCCAGCGTTTCGAGCGCCGGATCCTCGGCCGTCGACTTCACGAGGAATTCGCAGTTGCGCCCGAGTGCGTCCTTGGCGCCGAAGCCGCTGATCTGACAAAAGGCCTCGTTCACGTAGATGATCGGGCGGTTCGGAAGCGTGCCATCCGCGATGAACACACCCTGACGCGTCGCGGCGATCGCCCGGTTGCTGACCTCGAGGCGGTCCTCCATGCGCCGCAGCCAGAGCGCCGCGAACCCGACCACGAGGCCGATCGTGATCGTGGTACCGGCCGCGGTGAGCGCGATCGAAGCGCGCGCCACGCCGAACGCCTCGTAGGTCTGGACGGCGAAGGCGCCGATCAGCAGCGGAATCAGCACTACCGCTGGGAACAGCCACCTAACGTGCGTGCCCACGAGCGTTCGGCCGATCGCGATGCTCGGCAGCCCATGCCGCGGGTGCAGCGCCACGATGCCCGCGGCGAGCAACAGGAAGGAGATCGCCTCGCCGAGCGCCATCGCCGTCGTGGCCGCCAACGGCCGGTAGAGTTGCGGCGCGCCGTAGAGATAACCCAAGAGCGTGATCAGCCCGATCACGGCAACGAGCGTGGCGAGCACGCGCGAGATGCCGCGGCCTTGCGCGGTGGGCCAACGCTCCGAGAGCAGCGCGGCGGCGCAGAGCGTGAGGGCAAGCGCGGTCGCCAGCGCCATGCGGCCGGGCACCGCGGTCTGGAATTCGTTGAGCGGCGCGGGCCACAACGCCTGGTCGATGCCAAGGTCGATACCTGCTGCGTACTCGACGACGGTCGCGAGCGCGACCGCGAGCGTGACGACCTCGGCAACCGAGCGCAGCAGCCGGACGGCCGCGACGCGCGGCAGCACGGCGAGGCAGAGCGCGAAGCCGAGCAAGGCGAGCGCGGCCGCGGCGTTGACCTTCATCGACACGAGGCGCGGCGACAGCGTGGTCAAGACCCCCACGTCACGCCACCAGCCGACGAGCCCCGCGGCCCCGATCGCGAGCACGCACAACCCCGCGACCGCCGGGAGATAGCGAACCCAGCGCTGCAACGGTGGGTGAATCGTGTCGATCATGCGCTCTCGATTCTGCCTCGCGCTTGGATGGACGGTCAACGCGGGTTCGCGCGTTGGCACGAATCTTGGGCGCGAAGCGCACGTCCGTTGTGGCATGGGGATTCGGTCGGACGATGGGGTCGTTGCACGATGGCGTGCTGGAGTCGATGGTCCGTGAGGAACCGCGGCGGTCGCGCAGAGTGTGCCCTCGGCATTTCGCGCACGGTGCTCCGATGACGATACCGACGGAGGTCGAGATGCCGGCCGTGGTCGGCCGAGCCGGTCCGGTCACGCCTTCGGTGGCGGCACGGACGCTGCGCAAGCTGTCATCGCAAGGACCCCGCGCGACAACGGTGCTCTCGCTGATCGAAGGGATCAGCGAGCACAGCGACGATCCGGTCTATGCCGACAATCGGGTCGGCCTCCTGATCGACGGCCCCAGCACCTACCGCGAGATGCTGACGGCGATTCGCGCCGCTCGCGGCCACGTGCACCTCGAAACCTACATCTTCGCGAGCGACGACGTGGGCCGCGAGTTCGCCGCGGCGCTGGTCGAACGCTGCCGCGCGGGCATCGCCGTGCGCGTGCTCTACGACGCATTCGGCTGCCTCGACAGCGCCGCGTCGTTCTTCGGCGAGTTGCGCGATGCCGGCGTCGAGGTGCGCGAATATCACGGCTTCGACCTCGCCGATCCCGCCAGCGTTGCGCTGCTCAACACGCGCGACCACCGCAAGATCCTCGTCGTCGACGGCCGAGTGGCGTTCACCGGCGGGATCAACGTCTCGAGCGAGTACTCGAGCGCGTCGGCGAGGCCACGCGCGCGAGGGAAGAAGAGGGCGCGCGGCTGGCGCGACACGCACGTGGTGATTCGCGGCCCGGCGGTCGCGGGCTTCCAGCGGCGCTTCCTGGCGCATTGGCACGCTCTTGGCGGCGAGACGGCCGACTCCGAAGAGCTGTTCCCGCCACCCGAGGGCCGCGGCGACGACCTGGTCCAGATCGTCGACGCGCGCGGCGGCAGCGGCGCGCTCTCGGCGATCTACCACGCGTACCTGCACGCAATGGAGCTCGCTGCCGAAAGGATCTGGATCACGCAGGCGTACTTCGCACCGGACGAGCGCTTCTTGGACACGCTGCGCAGCGCCGCGCGGCGCGGGGTGGACGTGCGGATCATGGTACCGGGGGTTACCGACGTGGGGCTCTTGCTGCACGCATCGCGCTCGCGCTACGGCAAGTTGCTGCGCGCGGGCGTGCGGCTCTACGAGACCCGCGATACGGTGCTGCACGCGAAGACGGCCGTGATCGACGGCGTCTGGTCCACGGTGGGATCGAGCAATTTGGATCACCGCAGCTTCCTGCACAACGACGAGGTCAACGCGATCGTGCTCGGCAGACGCTTCGCGGCGCTGCTCGAGCAGCAGTTCCTCGCGGACGTTGACGGCGCGAAACCCATGCTCCTGCGCGACTGGAGGCGGCGGCCCCTCAAGGATCGCGCGGTCGAGGCCTTGAGCCGCGTGGTCGATTACTGGCTATAGGAACTGCCGGTATAGAATCCCCCCCATAACAATGAATCTTCCCCAAGTGCGGAGTTAATTTGAATGGCTAAGGTGCTGCTCGTAGACGACGAGCCCGACTTCGTCGCGGCCGCG
>DASQOL010000010.1:0-20608 GCA_035644475.1 Gammaproteobacteria bacterium
CGAACGTGATCCCGGAGTGCACGGCTTCGGCGGCCGCGAGCCGCGCCGCGCGGTACATGTCCGCGGGCGTGTAGTACGCGCCGATCGTGCGCGACGTGGGGAAATAGCCGCGGTCCGGCGTGTCGCCCGACAAGCTCCGGAGCAGCGTCGTCCAAAGATGCCAGTGAGTCTCGACGAGGCCCGGCAGCACGAGCATGCCGGCGCCGTCGATGACCGCCGCGCCCGGAGCGCGGAGCGCGCGGCCGACAGCCGCGATCGCGCCGTTCGCGACATGCACGTCGGCGTTCGGCAAGTCGCCGAGTCGCGCGTCCATCGTCAACACGTACGCGTTGCGGATCAGGAACTCGGTGGGTTGCGTCATGCGAGTGCCGCGCTGCTGACCGAAGCCGACTTCGAACGGTCCGGCGCAGAGTGCGCCGGCCGCGAGCGCGCGGCCGACGAATTTACGCCTGGTGAGCGCCGCGGTCACCGCGTGCGCACGAACGCCTTCATGAAATCGCCGACGGACGCTTCGGCCCACTCACGCACTTGCTGCTTGTTGGGCGTGGGCCTCACGGCGCACTCGCGCTCGAGCATGATCCGCCAAGCGATCAGCGCGATGAAGTGCCTGCTCATGACCGACGTCTCGAACAGGAAGTCTGCGTGATGCTGCGTGAACAGATTCTCGAGCACGGCGTAAGCGTGCTCTGGACCGATTTGGTAGTAGTGCTGACCGACGTCGGGCGAGTTGCGCGCCTCCTCGAAAACAAGGCGGCGAAGCTGGAGACACCGGTCGGTGGTGGCGACGTCGAGCACGGTCTCGGCGATCATCACCAGCGCGTCACGTAACTCCATCGTGCTCAACGTCGAGCTCAAGCGCGTCAGCAGATTGCCGTAATCGGCGAGCTCGCGGCACATCACCGCCTCGAAGAGCTGCTTCTTGCTGCTGAAGTAGCGGTAGATCGATTCCTTCGAGATGCCCGAGCTGCGCGCCATCGCGTTGATGCTCGCGCCTTGGTACCCGTGCTTCAGGAAATAGGCGGTGGCAACGTCGAGGACTTCTTGCTCCTTGGCGCGGGGCTTGTCGCGGCGCTCGCCGAGCAGGCGCACGAACGCAGTGGTGCCGTTGGTAGCCGCTTCGGCGCCCCTCGCCGCCGTCGCATCGCGCCCGGGCAGCGCTCCCTCGAAGTCGACATCGGATCGCACAGAGCTCATGGGTTCTCCCTACCGCGCATTGCTCACACGAACATGCAGACGGACTTGAGCTCCGTATACATCTCTATGCCGGCGCGTCCGTGCTCGCGGCCGAGGCCGGAGTGCTTGAATCCGCCGAACGGCATGTTGGGATCGACGGGGCCGTGCCCGTTGACCCAAACCGTGCCGGCGCGCAGCTTCGGAACGAGCCGATGCACGGCGGTGAGATCGTTCGAGAACACGCTTGCCGCCAAGCCATACGGAGTATCGTTCGCGAGCTTCGCGACCTCGTCGAGGTCGTCGAAACGCTGTGCGACGAGCACCGGTCCGAAGATTTCCTCTTGGACCACGCGCATCGTGTTCTTGACGTCGGCGATCACCGTGGGTCGCACGTAGTAGCCGGGGTGCGACGGCGCGTCGCCGCCCGCGACGATGGACCCGCCGTCGGCGCGTCCCGACGCGATGTAGCCCATCACACGCTCTTGCTGCTCACGCGACACGAGTGGCCCCATCTGGGTGCTCGGGTCGAGGCCCGGGCCCAAGCGGATCGACGCGGCGGCGCCGCCCACGCCCTCGACCACGCGGTCGAAAATCTTGCGGTGCACGTACAGCCGCGAGCCCGCGGCGCACACCTGCCCCGCGTTGAAGAAAATCGCCCCCGCCGCCCCGCCGACCACGGCGTCGACGTCGGCGTCAGGCAGCACGATGACGGGCGACTTGCCGCCGAGCTCGAGCGACACGCGCTTCAGCGTATCGGTGGCGGTCTTGTTGATGAGCTTGCCGACTACGGTCGAGCCCGTGAACGCGATCTTGTCGACACCCGGATGCGCGACCAGCGCGGCGCCCGTGGTCTCACCGTAACCGGTGAGGATGTTGACGACGCCCGCGGGGAAGCCCGCCTCGATGATGAGCTCGCCCAGCCTGAGCGCGCTGAGCGGCGTCTGCTCGGCCGGCTTCAGGATGCACGTGCACCCCGCCGCGAGCGCGGGCGCGAGCTTCCACGCGGCCATGACGAGCGGGAAATTCCACGGAATGATCTGCGCGACGACGCCGACCGGCTCGCGCCGCGTGTAAGCGTTGACGCGGCCGCCTTCCGGCGCGCCGATCGACACGTCGATCGTGGAGCCCTCGATCTTGGTCGCCCAGCCGGCGAAATAGCGGAAGTGGTTGCGCGCACCGGGCACGTCGACGACCGTCGCCATGAACCTGGTCTTGCCGTTGTCGATGCTCTCGATCTCGGCGAGCTCGGCGGCGTTAGCCTCGATGAGATCGGCGAGCTTCCACAGCAACGCCTCGCGCTGCGCAGGCAGCATCCGCGGCCAAGCGCCGCCTTCGAACGCCTCGCGCGCGGCCGTGACGGCTTTATCGACGTCCGCGCGATTGGCGTCGGCCACCGACGCGATCTCGGCGCCCGTGGCGGGGTCGAGAACCGGAATGCGGACGCTCGACTCCGACGCGAGCCACTCGCCGCCGATCAAGAGCCGCGCGGGACGGCGCAAAAACGACGCCACCGTCGACGACGGGGCCGGTTGGGTTGCGATCGAGGCACTCATCTCAAAATTTTCGCCTTCACCGCGCATACGCGGCCGGCTGTTGTGGTCAGGCGTCAATCCCCAAGACGGGACGGTATCGAGTGTAGAACCCCGGTTACAGCGCCGCAAGGCGCAGAGCGGAACTCGCTTTTGATTGGCTTCTCAAGTTTGTTCAAGCCCGGAGCTTGAGCAGATCGATCGCATTCTCCTTCAGGATCAGCGGCCGCACCTCGGGGCGGATGTCGATCTTCTCGAAGTCGGCGAGCCACCGATCGGGCGTGATCAGCGGATAGTCCGTGCCGAATAGCACCTTCTTCTTGAGCTGCGTGTTCGCGTGCTGCACGAGCTGCGGCGGGAAGTACTTCGGCGACCAACCCGAGAGATCGATGTAGACCTGCGGCTTGTGGAGGCAGATGGACAGCGCCTCGTCCTGCCACGGCCACGACGGGTGAGCGAGCACGATCGGCATCGTGGGAAAGTCGACGGCCACGTCGTCGACGTCCATCGGATTGCCGTACTTCAGGCGGATGCCGCCGCCGCCCGGCATTCCCGTGCCCATGCCCGAGTGGCCGGTGTGGAACAGCGCGGGCAGCTCCGCCTCCGCGATCGCCTCGTAGAGCGGATAGGCGCTCTTGTCGTTCGGGAAGAATTCCTGGAACTGCGGATGAAACTTGAAGCCCTTGACGCCGTAATGCTCGATGAGTCGGCGCGCCTCGCGCACGCCCTCCGCGCCGCGGGCGGGGTCGATGCTGGCGAACGGGATGCAGACGTCCGAGTTCTCGGCCGCGAGCTCCGCCACCTCCTCGTTCGACACGGGCTTGATCCCGCGCGCGCGCTCGCCGTCCACCGAGAAGATCACGCAGGCCATCTTGCGCTCGCGATAGTACGTCGCGATCTCGGGAATGGTCGGCTGGGCATGCTGGTGCTTGAAGTATTTCTGCGCCGCCTGCTGGAACACGGTCGGCGGCTGCGGATCCCGCACCGAGATCTCGGCGTGCGCGTGCACGTCGATGGCAACGAGGTCGTCGAGGTTCAGCATCGGCGTTAGACCAGCATGCTCTTGGCTTTCTTGGCCATCTCGTCGGCCCTGCGGAGCATCTCGTTGATGTCGGTGGGATCTGGGATGTCCCTGCCCTTCGCTACCGCGGGCCTCGCCGCGAGCACGTCGATCCAGCGCCGCAAGCGGTCGAGCCCGTCGATATTCACGCCGGACCACTGATAGAAGTGCACCCACGACCAGGTGGCGATGTCGGCGATCGAGTAGTCGCCGGCGAGGTACTCGGCCTCGCCGAGCCGCCTGTCGAGAATCTCGAGCAGCCGACGGACCTCCCGTTGGTAGCGCTCGGTGGCGTACGGGATCCGCTCGGGCGCGTAACGGTAGAACACGTTCGCCTGCCCCATCATCGGGCCGATGCCGCCCATCTGGAACATCAGCCATTGGATCACGAGGGAGCGGCCCTTCACGTCCGTAGGCATCAATCTCCCGGTCTTCTCCGCGAGATACATCAGGATTGCCCCCGACTCGAACACGGCGAACCCGTCATTGTCGTGATCGACGATCGTTGGGATCCGGCCGTTCGGGTTGAGCTTGAGGTACCACGGTTCCTTCTGCTCCTTCTTGTCGAACGAGATCTTGCGCACGCGATACGGGAGCCCGAGCTCCTCGAGCGCGATCGACACCTTCCAGCCGTTCGGCGTGGCCGCCGTGAGCAATTCGATCATCCGTTCACTCCGTGGGTCCCAAGCAGGCGAGCTTGCATGATACCTGAGGTAAACTTGAGCGATGTCGCAACCCAACGTTCCGACTCGCACGGTCCGCCGCACCTCGACCGGCACGACGCAGATCGTCGACGCCGACCTGTGCGTGCTCGGCGCCGGAATCTCCGGCGTCGCAGCCGCGCTCGAGGCCGCCAAGCTCGGCCGCAAAGTAGTGCTCGCCGACGGTGCGCCCGCGATCGGCGGTCAAGCCGTCGGCTCGATCATCGGCACGATCATCGGCCTCTACAGCCACGGCCCCGGTGCGTACCAGCTCACGCACGGCATCGCGGACGATCTGCTACGCGACCTCAAGGCGGAGGGCTCGCTGTCACGCTCGCACCGCTCGACGGTCACGTTCCAATACGACGAAGTGCGGCTCGCGCGCTGGATGGAGCGGCAGCTCGAGGCGTCGGGCGTGAAGTTGCTGCTCGGCGCCGTGCTCACCGACGTGGCGTTCGCAGACCGTCGCGTGCAGCACTTGGATTTCGCCACTCGCTTCGGCGCGGTGCGGGTGCGCGCGAACGCGTACGTCGACTCCTCCGGCGACGCCACGATCACCTACGGCGCGGGACTGCCGGTCCGCGAGCCCGAAGCGCCCGTGTGGGGCTCGTTGAACTTCCTGATCGAGGACTTCGACCGCGACGCGGTGAAGGAGCTCGCGATCGAGGAGGTGCGCGCGCGGCTGGCGGAGGTCGGCGCCAAGTACGGGCTCGTGCGCCATGACGGCTGGCTGATGCCGTTCCCGGGCAAGAACTTCATGCTCGCGAACATCAATCACATCGAGACGCCGCTCGATCCGCTCGGCGGCTCGCGCATGGTGCTCGAAGGGCGTCGTCAGGCGGACGCGGTGATTGCCTTCCTGCGCGCGGAGTTCCCGCGGATCTTCGCGGACGCGAAGGTGCGCACCTACGGCAACCCCGGCATCCGCCAGACCCGTTGGATCGTGAGCCGCAAGCAGCTTACGGTCGATGACATTCGCAGCACGGCGCGGCCGCCCGACGCGGTCGGGCGCTGCGCATGGTGGGTCGAGCTGCACGACACGGCAGAGGTCGTGTACTGGGAGAAATTCGCCGACGGCCACGTCTACTTCATTCCGCTCTCTTGCATGCTGCCCAAGGACGCCGACAACATCGTCGCCGCCGGCCGCTGCGTGGACGCCGACACGCAGGCGCTGTCCGCGATCCGGGTGATGGGCCCCTGCATCGCGATGGGCATGGCCGCCGCGCACGCGGCGAGCCTCGCGGGCACGGGTCCGATTCACGCCGTGGACATGCGCAAGCTCCAGACGGGTCTCCGCGACAACCTCGAGCGCACTGACTAAAGAGCAACTGACGATGAAGCTCACCGACGGCGAGACGCGCATGCTGGACGGCCGCGAGGGCAAGGCCAAGCAGAAGGCGATGGAGCTCTTGGTCCGTTACGGCGAGGCGCTCGGCGCGGAGCGTTTCGTCGACACAACCAACGTCGCGGGCGTGCCCGGTCAGTCGAGCGTGTTTCTCGACAAGCATTACGCCGGCCGGAAGACCGAAGCGCACGGCGCCTACGACACGCTCTTCTCGCTGTTCGATCTCGACAGCGACGAGATCGTCGACGTGCCGCAGGTCGCGACGCACTCGTGTCATCTCCAAGGCGGCGTCGATCCCGAGAACTGGCAGGTGCTCGGCGCGACGCCGAAGGCCGCGCAGGTCGCGCGCGACAGCGAGGCGGGCGCGGTCGACAAGGGAGTCAAGATCTTGAAGACCTGCACGCCATACCTCGCGGGCAACGTGCCGAAGCTCGGCGAGCACTGCGCGTGGATGGAGTCGTCAGCGGTGGTGTACTGCAACTCGGTGCTCGGGGCGCGCACCAACACCGAGGGCCGCGAGAGCACGAGCGCCGCGATGCTCACCGCCAAGATCCCGGATTTCGGCTTCCATCGCGACGAGCACCGGCGCGGCACGCACGCCGTCGAAGTGGCCGTCGAGGTCGACAGCCTCATGGACTGGGGCATGCTCGGCTACTTCGTCGGTGACGTCGTCCAAGAGCGCATTCCGGTGCTCACCGGCCGGCTCGGCAAGCCCGATCTGGTGCGTTACAAGCACTTCGGCGCGGCCGCCGCGTCGTCGGGCGGCGTGGAGATGTATCACATCGTTGGCGTCACGCCGGAGGCGCCGACCGCGCGCGCGGCGTTCGGCGGCAACGAGCCCGTCGAGACGTTCCGTTACGACGCCGCGGCGCGCCGCCGCGTCTACGAGACGCTGAACTCGGCCGCGCGCGATCCGAACGTGGACTACGTGATGCTCGGCTGCCCGCACGCCGCACTCGAGCAGATCGAGGAAGCCTGCAGGCTGCTCGCGGGCCGCAAGATCAGCGGCAACTGCCGGCTCTGGATCTTCACGTCGCGCGCCGTGAAGCAGCAGGCGGACGCCTTGGGCTACACGAAGGTCGTGCGCGACGCCGGCGGCCACGTGCTCACCGACACCTGCTCCGCGATCGGCCAGGCGCTGCCGCCCGGCACGAAGGTCGCGGCGCTCGACTCGGCGAAGCAGGTGCACTACCTGCCCGCGATCATGGGCATTCAGGCCTGGTTCGGCAGCACGGCCGACTGCATCGACGCCGCGCTCAACGGCCGCTGGAACGGGGCGCTGCGATGAGCGAATCGGAAATCATCACGCTGCGCGGCCGCAAAGTGGTCGGCGGCATCGCCGAAGGCGAGGCGCTCGTCACGCGGCAGACGATCTCGGGCTGGGGCGGCGTCAACCCGATGCAGGGCGCCGTGATCGAAACGCGGCACGAGCTCCGCGGCGTGAGCTTCAAGGACAAGGTGCTCGTGTTCCCGGGCGCGAAGGGATCGTCGGGCTGGTCGGTGTGCTTTCACTTGGCTCGGCTCGCCGGCACCGCGCCCAAGGCCATGGTCTTCAACGAGATGACCACCAAGGTCGCGCTCGGCGCCGTGGTGATGCGCGTGCCTTCAGTCACCGACCTGGACCGTAACCCGCTCGACGTCATCGAGACCGGCGATTGGGTCGTGGTGAACGGCGACTTGGGGTACGTCGAAGTCCACAAACAGGCGAGCGCCGCCCGCCGCGCGTAGCTGGTGCCTGCCACCAGCGGCACCGATCACGCCGGCTGCGGGATTCCCAGCGCGTCCGTCGACGAGATCTCGGGCCCCGACTCGTTGATCGTAGTGCGGCGCAAGTCGCGCTTGTGCTTGAAGACGTCGTACGCCGTCACGCGGTGCAGCGTGCAGCGGTTGTCCCAGATCACGAGGTCACCCGCGCGCCATTGGTGCGGGTAGACGAACCGCGGCTGCGCCGCGAACGCGTTGAGCTCGTCGAGCAACTCCACGCCCTCTTCCTTCGGCCAGCCGATCACGTGCGTCGCGTGATTGCCGATCAGCAGCGCCTTGCGGCCGGACTCAGGGATCGTGCGCACGATGTTCTGCGGCACCGGCGGCATGGCTCGGCGCATGTCGTCGGTGACGGGCATCCCGGCGCGGCCGCGCGTCTTCCAGAACCAGTGCTCCGCGACGGCCCCCTCGGCCCTCGCGCGCAGCGTCTCGGGCAACGCGTCGTAGACCGCGCGCGTGTCGACGTAGAGCGTGTCGGCGCCCGTCGGCGGCACGATGCGCGCCGACAGCAGCGACCACTTGGTCGGCAGCGCGTTGAACGAGCTGTCGGTGTGGAACTCCTCGTTGGCGCGGTTCGACGCGAGCTTCAGCGACTCCGCCGGCAGAAAATCGCCGTTCGCATCGAGGTTCGACACGTCGTACATCTCCGCGCGGATGCGCCGCTGCATGTCCGTGCGCTGCGATTTGGGCATACCCATGTGCGGCGGCAGCTCGAGTGGCCCGAACGCGCGGCTGAAGCGAATCTGCTCGTCGTCGTCGATGAGCTGGTCGCGCAGCACGACGACGGCGTGCCCGGCCATTGCGGCTTCCACCGCGGCGACGAGCTCGGCGCTCGGCGGCTCGTGCAGATCGGCGCCGCAAATCTCGGCGGCGAACAGCGGGTGGAGCTTCGCGACCGTCAAGCGCATCCGCGGGCTGCTAAAGGTTGCGGATCAGCACCGCGCCGGTCGACATCGGCTGCACCTGCTGCTGATAGATCGACAACCAGCCCGACGACTTCTTCAACGGCCGCTCCCCGAGCCGCGCGCGGCGCGCCGCGAGCTCCGCTTCGCCGACCTCGAGGTCGATCGTGTGCGCGTCGACGTCGATCTTCACCACGTCGCCATTCTCGACGAGGCTCAAGGGGCCGCCGATCGCCGCCTCGGGTGACACCTCGGCGACCGTGAGGCCCTTGTTGCAGAGGCCGGACAGCTGGCCGTCGGAGACGAACGCGACGTCGTTCTCGAGCTTCGTGGAGTACAGCGCGAACACAACCATCGACGCGGGCCCCTGCATTCCCGGCCCACCCTTCGGTCCCATGCCGCGCACGACGAGCACGTGCCCGGGCCGCACGTCGCCGCGCTTGATCGCCGCGATCGCCTCGAAGCCGTCGTCGTAGACTATTGCCTCGCCTTCGAACTTGTCCTTGCGCGTCGGGTCGCGGAGACCGAGCTTCACGATCGCGCTCTCGGGCGCGAGCGAGCCTTTCAGCACCACGATCGGCGGCTTCGTCGAGAACGGCCGCGACGTCGGCCGGATGACCTCCTCGTCACGGACGGCGAACCCAGCGAGGTTCTCGCGCAGCGTCTTGCCGGTGACCGTGAGCACGTCGAGATCGAGCTCGCGCTCGAGCTGCTTCAGGATCGCGCGCGCGCCGCCGGCCGCGTCGAACGCCTCGATGCTGTCGTCGCCGTTCGGCCGCACGGCGGAGAGCACGGGAATACGCCGGCCGAGCTCGTTGAACAGCGCGAAGACATCGACGTGCACGCCGCTCTCGACGGCCGTGGCTTGCAGGTGCTTGATGCAGTTGATCGAGCCGCTCACCGCGAGCACCGCTGCCGCGGCGTTGCGGAACGCGCCCTCCGTGAGGATCGCGCGCGGCTTCAAGTCGTCCCAGACCATTTGCACGATGCGCTCGCCCGCCTTGCGCGCGTAGTCGAACATCGCGGGAGTGTTCGCCGCGACCGGCGTGCTGCCCGGCAGCGCCATGCCGAGCGCCTCGACGACGACGTGCATCGAGTTCGCCGTCGCCATGCCCGAGCATACGCCGGGACCGCGGATCGCGTTGTTAGCCATCTCGTGGAGCTCGGCGCGGTCGAGCTTGCCGAACTGCGCCTGCACGGAGCCCAAGAACACGTCCTCGATGTCGACGTGCTTGCCGCGATACTCGCCGCTCGGCTGGTAGCCGCAGGCAACGATAATGGTGGGGATGTCGAACCGGCCCGCCGCCATCAAGTGCGCCGGCGGGGTCTTGTCGCACGACGTGAGGCACACCATGCCGTCGAGCTGCGCGCCCTGGATCGCGATCTCCATGTCGTTCACGACGAGGTCGCGGCTGGCGAGAATATAGCCCGAGCCGCCGGCCGAGATGATGAAGTCGCTCGGCGCCGCCGTGCGGATCTCGAACGGCAGGCCGCCGGCCGCGCGCACGGCTTCCTTCACCACCTTCGCCACGCCGTCCAAGTGGCTGAAGCAGATCGCGAGCTCCGACGAGCTGTTGACGACGGCGATCTTCGGCTTCTGCATGTCGGCGTCGGTCAAGCCGAGCGCCTTCCACTGCGCACGGCGCACCGCTTCGCGCGTGCTGCCCGGCTCGAAGTTGCTGCGAAGGGCTCGTCGGCTCATGGGCGATTTCTGATCGGGCGATTTAGGACGGAAGAATGCATGCGTCGCGACTCATCTGTTATCGTACCAGACGAACCGATCCGTCCGGCCACGAGACAGGCGAAGAGAGACGGGCGACTTCGAGCCCGAGCTCCGAGGGGGGAACGTTGAGCGCCACCACGACCGAAGTGCCGAAAGAGAAGGACCTCGCCAAGAGCACCGCCTTGGACAAGCCGACGTACCAGTACTACGTGCTGTTCATGCTGGTGCTCGGCTACATCTTCAACGTGATCGACCGTAGCAGCGTGTTCGGCATCGTGTTGCCGGCGATAAAGAAAGAAATTCACGCGAGCGACTTCGCGATGGGGATGCTCAGCGGCGCCACGTTCGCGGTCTTCTATTCGTTCCTCGGCATCCCGATCGCGCGGCTCGCCGACCGCTGGAGCCGCGTCAACGTCCTCGCAATTTCCATCGCGCTGTGGAGCGTGGCCACCGCAACCTGCGGCGCCGCGTGGAACTATCTGTCGCTGTTCAGCGCCCGCGCGATGACCGCGGTTGGAGAGGCCGGAGGCTCGCCGCCCTCGCACTCCCTGATCTCCGACTACTTCCCGATTTCGAGGCGCGCGACCGCCCTCGCGATGTACGCCATGGCCGTTCCGATCGGCACCTCGCTCGGCAACTACTCCGCCGGACGGCTCAACGATTGGTACGGCTGGCGTGCCACGTTTGTCCTCGTCGGGCTGCCCGGCGTGGTCCTCGCCGCCTTGATGTGGCTCACCATCAAGGAACCGCCGCGCGGCTACGCCGATGGTCCAATGACGCGACCGCGCCCGGCGGCGCCGCCGTTTTTCGAAGTATTCAAGTTTCTGATTGCGCGCAACTCGTTCATGCACATGTCGGTGGCCGCGGCGCTGCACTCGGTGGTGTGGTACTCGGGCACAACCTGGAACGGCAGCTTCTTCCAGTGGTCGCACGGCCTTACTAGCGGGCAGGCCGGCAGCCGTCTCGCGATATTCTCGCTGATCGGCGCGATCGGCAGCTTCGCCGGCGGCCTGCTCGCCGACAGGCTCAGCGTCATGAAGGAAGATAAGCGCTGGTACATGTGGGTGCCGGGCATCGCCTGCATCATCATGGTGCCCTTCCAGTTCGCGGCGTATCTCTCTCGCGATCTGGCGTTCGTCGTACCGATCACGTTCTCGATAATGTTCATACTCGCGTCGATGTTCTTCGGACCGTCGTTCGCGGTCGCGCAGTCGATCGCCACCGTTCGCATGCGCGCGGTATCCGCGTCGGTGTTGCTGTTCATCCAGACGATGATCGGTATGACGCTCGGCCCCGGGATCGTCGGCAAAATCAGCGATCTGTTGAAGCCTGTCGTGGGCGAGGGTTGGGGGATCGCCTACCCGATGGCCGCGATCGGCGTGGTGAATCTATGGGCGGCGACGCACTACTTCCTGGCTGCGCGCCGCTACCGCGAGGACTTGGTCCAGACCGCGACGCTCAACGCGGCGCAGGCATAGCGCAAAACTCAGGCGCCGCGCAGCGTCACGACCGGCGACTGGTTCACGACCGAGCGCACGGCGAGCGTGCCGCTGATACCGACCAGCGCGGCGCCGGCCAATAGCCCTCCGACCCAGAGCATGATGCTCGGCGAGTACTCGAGCCGGAACAGGCGCGTCGCGAGGAAATAGCCGATCGAGCCCGCGCCGATCGCGGCGAGCAGCCCCGCGAGCAACCCGAGAGTGGTGAACTCCGCGGCGACGCCTTGCAGCACGACGCTGCGGCGTGCGCCGAGCGTGCGCAGCACCGCGCTCTCGAACATCCGCTCGTCGCGCGTCGACTGGATCGCCGCGAGCAGCACCATGACGCCCGCGGCGAGAGTGAACAAGAACACGTACTGAACGGCGAGCGCCGCGCGATCCATCGCGCGGCGCACCTGGTCGAGCACCGCGCCAACGTCGATGACGGAGACGCTGGGAAATCGCCGCACGAGGTCCACGGTGACTTTGCGCAGCTCGGGCGGAACGTGCACGCTCGTGATGTAGGTGTGCGCGTACTGCTCGGCGGCGCCGGGGCTCAAGACCATGAAGAAGTTCGGCCGAAACGAATCCCACTGCACGCGGCGGGTACTCGTGAGCCGCACGGTGAGCTCCTCGCCGCCGATCGCATAGGTGATCTCGTCACCGAGCGTGAGGCCCATCGCTTGCCGCCACCCGTCCTCCAGCGACACTTGCGGCTCCTTCGGATCGTCGCCCCACCACTCGCCGGAGACGATTTCGTTGTCGGGCCCGAGCTCCGCAGTCCACGTGACGTTGCTCTCGCCGCGGAGCTCGCGCCTGCCTGGTTCGGTGCCCGCGAAATGCTCCGCCAGCGGCCGGCCATTGATCCGGACGACGCGCGCGCGCAAGAGCGGCGTGAACGTGGGCGGCGCGAGACCGCCCGCGGCTAGCGCGGCCGCGACGCCGTCGCGCTCGGCCGGCTGAATGTTGATGAGAAAATGATTCGGCGCCTGCGCGGGAATCGTCGCCCGCCAATTGGTCATGAGCTCCGTGCGCACCGACGTGAGCAACAGCAGCACCATGAGGCCGATGCCGAAGGCGACGACTTGCACGCTGCTCTCGCGGCCGCGCCGCGCCACGTTCGCGATCCCGTACCGCCACGAGATGCCGACGCGGCTGCGCACACGCTGCAGCAACAGCACCAGCACCCGGCCGGCGCCGTAGAGTGCCGCGAACGTGCCCACCGCTCCGGCGAGCAAGTAAACGATCAACAGCAGGTCGCGGAACAGCAGATAGAGCATCGCCGTGACGGCCGCGGCCGCGATGCCGTAGATGGTCGCGAAGCGCAGCGGCGGCGGGTCGAGATCGTTGCGCAGCACCCGCGCGGGCGGCACGCCGCCCAGCTGCAGCAGCGGCGGCAGCGCGCAGCCGAGGGCCACGGCGAGCGCGGTGACCGGCCCGAGCACGGCGCCCCGCACACTCGGCGCGGGCAGCCGCGCCTCGATCAGGTCCGCGAGCAGCGCGGTAAGACCGTACTGAGCCAGAAGCCCGAACAGGCCCCCGAGCACGCTCGCCACGAGCACGAGCATCAGGAGCTGCAAGAGATTGAGCCGCAAGACCTCGCGGTGCCGCGCCCCCAAACATTTCATCAGGGCGACGGCGTCGAGCCGCTTCGCGACGAAGCGCCGCGCGGCCATCGCGACCGCCACACCGCCGAGCAACACGCTCACGAGGGCCGCGAGCACGAGGAAGCGCTCCGCGTTGTCCACGGCGGCGCGCACTTCGGGCCGGCCGTCGCGGAAGTCGCGCAGCTCCTGCTCCGGCCCGAGCAGGGGCTCGAGCGCCCGCCGGAATTCCGCGAGCTGCGGCCCCGACGCGGCGAACAACAGCGAATACTGAGCGATGCTCCCCGGGACGAGCAGCCCCGAGGCGCGCACGTCGTCGAGGTTGAGCAACACGGTCGGCGCGGTCTCGACGAATCTCCAGCCCTCGTCGGGGCGAAACTCGAGCGTCTGCGACACCCTCAAGCGCAAAGAGCCGATCTCGAGAACGTCGCCGACGTTCGCGCCCAACCTGGCCAGCAGGCTCGGTTCGGCCCAGACCTCGCCTCGCGGCGGCACCCCGGTCACCGTGTGAGGCGGCGCCGCGAGGGCGTCGGAGACCTGGACGGCGCCTCGCAGCGGATAGCCGAGCGTGACGCCGCGGATGTCGGCGAGCGCGGTGGCGTCGCCGGCGAGCACGACGCTCCGGAACCCGACGACCTCGGCGCGGGCCACGCCCTGGCGCTCTGCCGTCTCTCGGATCGCATCCGGCAAGGCCCGCGCGGAGTCCACGCGGAGGTCCGCCGCAAGCGCTTCGCCCGCTTCCTGCGCCACGGCCTGGCGGACTCGGTCGGTGAAAAACGTAACCGCGCTCATGGCCGCCACTGCGACCACGAGCGCCGCGAGCAGCACGACGACTTCGCCCGAGCGCCAGTCGCGCGCGAGCAGCCGTCCCGCAAGAGTCCAGGGCACCCCGCTCATGCGGCGCGGGCGCGGGGTGGAGAGCCGAATTGCGGGATCAACGTAATCACCGGTGGCGAAATCAGCCAAGTGTAGCCCCCTTTCCCGCGGGTCCGGGAGCATCTCGCGGCCGTGCTTGCGCATTCCTTCGGCGTCACACCATACTGGGAGAAAGCTAGAGCGACAAACTACCGGCGCCGGAACGTTCGGGCCGCGGTCGAATAACAAATTCGCCAGCTCGATCAAGGTATGTCGGATCCGGATCCGGACTCGCAATCGATGACCAGCCTGAGCGCCAAGGCGGTGCTGCAGCGCAACTACTTGTTCCGCGGGCTACCCGACGGGTCGCTCGAGCGGATCGCCGCGCTCGCCGCCCGCCGCACCTACGCGAAGGGCGCGGTGATCTTCGCGCAAGGCGATGAAGGCGACGCCCTGTTCGGCGTCGCCGCGGGCCGCGTACGGATCAGCGCGAGCGGAGCCGGCGGCCAGGAAGTATTTCTGAACATCATGGAGCCCGGCGATACGTTCGGCGAGATCGCCGTGATGGACGGCCTACCGCGCACGGCGGGCGCCACGGCCCTCGACCACACCACGGTAATCTTCATCAAGCGGCCCGATTTCCTGCAGCTGCTCGAACGCGAGCCACGGCTCGCGATTCATCTTCTCAAGCTGCTATGCGAGCGACTGCGCTGGACGAGCGAGCTCGTAGAGGAGTCGGCGTTCCTCGCCGGGCCGGCGCGGCTAGCGAAGCGACTGATGATCCTCGCGTCGCTCCACGGCCGCGCGGCCTCGATCGGCTGCCTCGAGCTCAGGATCTCGCAAGCCGAGCTCGCACGCTTCCTCGGGATCTCGCGGCAGATCGTGAATCAACACTTGAGCGAATGGCGGAGAAACGGCTGGGTAGACCTCGGACGTTCGCAGATCGTGATCCGGAACGCCGAGGCGCTACGCAGGATGATTTCCGAAATGACGGGCTGACCAGCCTACCCGGCGCGTCAGCTCAGCAGGAAAAGCAGATCCAGACGCCGTAGATGCAAATCCAGAAGCAGCAGCCCAATTCCGCCGTCGTCGGCTTGGCGTCGGAGATCACGGGTGCGGGGCTCTGCGACATCGGCACTTGGGCCGCATCCAAGGTCAGCGCGGGAATGGTGATGAGGGCGGCGGCGACGAAAGCTCTGATCTTGCTCATAAGGTTCTCCCCAGTCTCGTGGTTTGTGGTTTTGTCGTTTTGGTTGCGCGACTCATCGTGCGGCGAGCAGGATCGCAGCGCGACCCCTCCCCTGTCTGTCATCAACCGGACACTTGGAGCCAATTCGCGCGTTGTGTCAGGTGCATGACAGATCGCGGACGCGACCTTTGCTACATCTAGGCGGCGCATTTCCGCAATCAGACACGAGGTCGCTTATGGCGGTATCAGAGGACGTCCTGCGGTTGGTTCGAACGGTCGAGCAGCTACCCACGGAAGATCAGGACAAGATTCTGCGGCTCGTCGATCTTCTCTCGCTCGTCCCCCCGTCCGTGCAAGAGCGCACACAGCAGATGCTGCGGGCGCTGCTCGCGAGCAGCCCGGCATCGAAGGGCGAGTGCGTCGCGGGCGTCGACGATCTCATCGAGTATCTGGAACGCCACACCTCGGTCAGCCCCCAGCGCCGCGGACTGTTGAATCGCCTCGAGATCGCCGGCAGCGCGAAGGTGCGGCTCTCGTAGCCGCTCCGCGATTCCGCGGCCGCTAGGCTGGGGGGTCGGCGACGAATCCGGGCCAATCGGCCGGCGCGTGCAGCTCCAGCGTGCGGGCCAGCTCGTGGTAGTACGCCGCGGGCCCGTCGTCGGGAAATGCGTCGCGCACGGCGGCGAACGCGCGGTGCGCGTCAGACCATCGCCGCTCTTCGAAGCAACGCAGCGCAGCGGCAAACGCCGCGTCGAGCCGCTCGGCGTCGGCACCGGCGGCGCAAGCCTCGAGCGGCTCGAACAGCCGCAGCGGAACCGCCTTGCCGCGCGGCAGGAACTTGCCCAAGTCCCGCGCCCGAATGCCGGTCGCGGACAAGGCTGCGTCCGAGATCAGGATCCGGGAACCCAAGACCTTGCCGAGCGCCTGGAGACGCGCGGCGGTCGTGATTATGTCGCCGATCGCGCGGTATTCTTGGCGCGGCCCGACTCCGACGTGGCCGAGCACGAGGTCGCCCGACTCGATGCCGATACGTGTCGGCAGGCGGCGCGGACCCCGGTCCTTGTTGAATTCCCTCACCGCGCCGAGGATCTCGATCGCCGCTCGGCAGGCGCTACGGCGCAACTCGAGATCGGGGGACGAGCTCGTCCAGACGGCGATCATCGAGTCGCCGGCCGTCTCCGAGACGTAGCCGCCGTAGCGCCTGACGATCGGAAACATCACGCCGTAGTAGTCGTTGAGCAGCGCGAGCAGCTGTTCCGGCGGCAGCGCATCCGACGCGGTGGCGTACTTTTCGGCGTCCGTGAACAGGCAGGTGCCGTGCACCAGCTGGCGCTCGGCGCGGGCGCCGGCGCTCTCGCCGGCCAGCGCCTTGACCGCGGATGCCGGAACGTAATAACCGAGGACCCCCTGAATGCGCTCGGTTTGCCGCTTGAGCTCGGCATGGTTGAAGGACGCCGTTGCAACGAGCGCCGTCGGGATCTGCGCCAGCAGGGGCGCGAGCAGCGGCAGCCAGATTCCGTGCGCCGCGAACAGCCAATACGCCGTCGTCGCGTACGCGCCAGCGGCGATCACCCCGGCCGCGACGGCTCGCCCGGTTCGGAGCAGCGAGAGGCCGCCGCCAAGCACGATGCCCCAGCCGAGCACGAGCCATAGATGCCCGGGCATGGGGAGCGGTCGGATCGCCGTTCCCTCCAGCAGATTGGCGAATCCGGTCGCCCCGATCTCGACGCCGCTCAAAACGGCGCCGCTGCGCTGCGAGTACACCGACTGAAAAACGTCCTGTTGTTCCGGCTGGCGCCGTTCCGAGAAGCCGACGAAGAGCACCTTGCCCGCGAGGTCGAGACTCGCCGCGTCGCGCAGCGCGCGGTCGTAGGGAATCGTGCGAAGGGTGCGCGGGGGCCCGTAGTAGTTCAGGTACCGCGAGTCCGGTCCCGCGTACAAATCGAGCAGCACGTCGAGCGCGCGGGCGTTCGCCGCCGGCAGGCCGGCCGCCCGCGCCCGTTCGGCCAGCGCCGCCGCGAGCCCCCGATCCTCGAGAAATGCGGAACGGAGCTGCCGCATGACCGCGTCGAGATTTCGGTGGGCCTCGATCTCGGCGGCGGACTTCGGCAAGCTCGAGGCGAGCTCGGGCCGTACCTCGCGCAGCAGCGCCGCGAGGTCGTCGTAGAGCGGCAGCAAAAACCCCTGCAGGGCGACGACGGGCAGCGACGGATCGGTCCCGGTACGGCCGAACGTCCAGAATTGCGCCACACGTTGCGGCACCGTCGGCAGCGTGAACAGCGCGGTTGCCAGCGCCGCGCCGCCGAATGCCGGGAGCGGCGGCCGACGCTCCTCCCGAACCACCTGGATCGCCCCGCCCCCTCCCTCGGTAACCTCCGCGTCGCCGCCCACGCCTTCCACCAGGACGACGTTGCCCGCGGCCCCGATCGCCTCGGCGAAGCGATCGTCGTCCGCGTGATCGCGAGGCTCGGCGAAGATCACGTCGAACACGACGAGGCGCGCACCCGCGGCCAGCAGGGCGTCGACGAGCTTCGCATGCAGCGAGCGCGGCCACTCGTCGAGCTCGCTCGACTGCCCTACGCCCGCTGCGGACTCCTTGGAGATACTGATGACGGCTACGTCGGCCGGCGGTAAGCGGGGGCCTCGAGCGGCGAACAGAACCTCGAGGCCGGCCGCCTCGTCTAGCTCGAGAAGCGGGGGCGAAAGCGCGAAGACCAGCCCGAGAAGGGCCGTCCACAGGGCGCCCGTGAGCGCCCGCCGGGCCCCCGTGCCGTGCTTACCGACCGTCCGATCGAAGGTCGGACGTGTGACCATCGAGACCGGCTCCCCCGAAGTGTCGTGCGCTTGACACTTCTCCCCCTGCATTTAGACTGGTTGCTAGCCCTACATACCTTTAAGAATATAGCGCGATTTGGGGATGCCTGGATCAACTGGGGGTGCCGGGCGATCGCGAAAAAAGGTCATTGATGGCCCGTTCGCCGCCGGCTAGCGCCGGATCGTCTACTCGCCGTGCGCTCCGCGGCGCGTCGGCTGCATTGTTTGCGCTGACTCTCGGCGCCGCGCTCGCTCCGTCGCTTGCGTCGGCGGCGCGGAGTTGCGCGGATTGGCACGCCGAGATCGTCGGCGTCGAAGGCACCGTTGCGGTGCGCCGCGCCGGCACCACGACCTGGGCCCCCGCTGCGGAGCGTGCGGCGCTGTGCTTGGGCGACACCGTCCGGTCGGAAGTCTTCAGCCGAGCCACGGTCGTGCTCCCCGACGACAGCATGCTGCGCCTCGATCAGCTGACGACGGTGACGCTGAACGACCCGCCAACCGGCTTCGGGACGCTGATCGACCTAGTGCTCGGCGCCTTGCACATCATGAGCCGCGACCCGCGCTCGTTGACCATCGTGACGCCGCACGTCAACGCCGGCCTCGAGGGCACGGAGTTCGACATACGCATCGCCGCGACCAAGCCCGAGACCGAGGTCGTCGTGCTCGAGGGCGCCGTGCGCATGACGAACGCGGCGGGAGTCGTGAGCGTGCCAAGCGGGAACATCGCGGCGGCGACGGCGAACGGCGCACCGGTCATCACGCCGACGCGCGCCGTCGACCTCATGCGCTGGGCGTCGTATTACCAACCGTTGTTCGTAGGCAAGCTGCCGTCGCCGAGCCGCGAGCCCACGGCGGCGGAGGCGATGGATCCCACGTTCTTCGCGATGCGGGCCGCCGCACGTTTGCGGTACGGGCGGCTCGACGACGCCGGCTCCGACCTCGCCGCGCTCCGCGCCCTCGCGCCGAGCAGCGCGCTCGGCTACGCGCTCGAGGCCGTGATTGCGCTCGCGCGCGGCGACCAGGCCGGCGCTCTCGCAAGCGCCGAGCGAGCCCGCAGCCTCGACGCCGCTTCCGTGCCCTCGTTGCTCGCGCTCTCCTACGCACAACAGGACGGCGCCGATCTCGCAGCTGCAGCGAGCAGCGTCGACGCGGCGCTCCAGCTCGAACCGGGCAACGCGCTCGTTTGGACGCGGCGCGCAGAGCTTGCGCTCGCGCGCGACGATGCGAAGGCGGCCTTCGCGAGCGCGGAACGGGCGACCGCCCTCGACCCCGACTTCGCGGGTGGACACCTGGTGTTCGGCTTCACGCACCTGAGCCTCCCGGACACCGAGCGTGCGATGCGCGCTTTCGAGCGGAGCATCGTGCTCGACCAGTCCGCCCCGTTACCGCACTTGGGGCTCGGGCTTGCGCTGATCGTAAGGGGCGAACGCGCGGCGGGCCGGCGCCAACTGGAGATCGCGACGACTCTCGACCCGGCGAACGGCTTGATCCGCGCCTACCTGGCCAAAGCGTACGACGCCGAGCACCGCGACAAGCTCACGGCGAGCCAGCTCGAGCTCTCGAAGGACTTCGATCCGTCCGACCCTACGGCATGGCTGTACGAGGCGCTCAGCACACTCGGCGACAACCGCCCGATCGAGGCGCTCGAGAACCTGCGCGCGGCGGCGATGCGCAACGCCGACCGCCCTCCCTTTCGTTCGCGCGTCGTCGTCGACGGCGACCTCGCGACGCGCAGCACGGGCGCGAATAGCGGCGTCTACCGCGCGCTCGGCTTCGAGCGGCTCGGCCTCCTCGAGGGCCTCGATGCGACGGCCGCGGACCCGGCCGACTATTCGGGTCACCGCCTGCAGGGCGATCTCTATTCGCGATTGCCGCGCGCCGAGGGCGCCCGAGTGAGCGAGGTGTTGATCTCCACGCTGCTCGAGCCGGCCACGCTCGTGCCCGTACAACCGCAGCTGAGCCAGCCGGCGCTGTTCATTGCCGACAGCGTCGGCCCGAGCGAGCTCGCGTCGACCGAGCTCGCTCCGGTCATGACCGAGAACGGCCTGAAGCTCCGGGGCTCCGTCGTGAGCGGGGCGAACGCCACCTCCGGCGAAGACTTCGCGATCGCCGGACTCCACGACCGTACGTCGTTCAGCGTCGGACAGTATCGCTGGCGGACCGACGGCTTTCGCGCGAACAACGACTTCGACCAGCGCATCGCGAACGCCGAGCTCAAGTTTCGAGCCACTCCGGCTACCACTCTTCTCGCCGAGCTGCGCTCGACGGAGACGGACACCGGCCATCTCGCGTTGCTGTTCGATCCGGCGCTGTACAACCCCTTCATCCGCACCCATCAAACCACCGATTCCGTGCGGCTCGGCGTGGGACACCAACGCGGCGACCGCGACACGCTGATCGCGTCGATCCTGGCGCTGCGCAGCGAATCGGAGCTCACCGGGGTTTTCGGGGGGCCCGGGACCCTCGACATA